>SLJY01000073.1 GCA_007134875.1 Desulfobacterales bacterium | reverse complement strand
GGAGACGATCCCGGCGCCGGTTTTTCACAACAATGAATCTCGTATGGCAAAGCGATTACACGTCATTCATGAGAAATCCTACTTGATCTCAACGGTTGCGCCCGCACCCTCGAGCTGCTCCTTCATCTTGTCGGCTTCTTCCTTCACCACACCCTCTTTCACGGGCTTGGGCGCTTCTTCAACAAGGGCCTTGGCCTCCTTGAGGCCGAGTCCGGTGATGGCCCGGACTTCCTTGATGACCTGGATCTTCTTGTCGCCGGCGCCCGTCAGGATCACGTCGAACTCGGTCTGCTCTTCGGCCGCTGCGGCTGCTTCGCCGCCGGCTGCCGGTGCGGCAGCCATCGCGACAGGCGCGGCCGCGGAGACGCCGAATTTGTCCTCGAGTTCCTTGACCAGCTCGGAAAGTTCGAGCACGGACATATTGGCAATAAAATTAATTACATCGTCTTTGGTAATGTCAGCCATGGTTTTTATCCTCCGAAATCAATATAAATCATAAATTTAAGAATGGTTATTCAGTTTGTCACATTGTTTTCCGATCATGCAGATCCCCGGCATCAGGCCGCGTTTTCTTTCTGGTCCCGGATTGCCTGCAATGCATAGAGAAGCTTTTCCGGCACGTTGTTGAGTGCGCGAACCAGACCCGTGGGCACCGCGTTCATTGTGGAAAGGACCTGCGCGAGAAGCTCCTCGCGCGGCGGCATGTCTGCCAGCGCCTTGATGTCTCCGAAACTGAGAATCTTGCCGGAAAGAACGCCCATCTTGATCTCGAGCTTATCGTTTTCCTTTGCAAACGCACTCAGGACTTTCGCCGGCGCGACCGGATCTTCGTAGCTCATGGCGATGGCGTTGGGCCCGGAAAGACCGTCCCGGATCAAGGCGACGTCGGTTTCTTCAGCGGCAAGGGACAACAGCGTATTCTTCACGACGAGAAATTCCACGCCCTCTTCCCGCAGTTTTGCCCTGAGCTCGGTCATCTTCGGAACATTGAGGCCCTTGTAGTCCACAAGGATCAAGACCTTCTTGTCATTGAACTTGCGATGAAGGTCGCTTACAAGTTCCTTCTTCTGCGTAATGTTAAGCAATCGTTACACCCCCTTTCGGAATCTGTAAAAACCAAGGGCGACACAGTAAACTATTTCTGGTCTGCCTCAACAGGCCGGAATGCGGGCTTTATAAGCCGTCCCGATTAAGCGCGGACAACGCGCCTGCAGTCTTTGACAGATAGGATTATAAAGTAGGGAATGCCCGTCCCGGCATTCCGCTGCATTCCGCCAAAACGGCGGGTCACACGGCAAACACCTGCCCAATACCGGTATTACCGGGTTCGGCAGGTGGGTTGTCCATCATGTTTTTTGGTTGAAATGCCCCGTAAATCCAATCAGTCTTTCATTTTATCGAGTCATGAAGAGAAGCCGCCTTCGAAGCGATAACCGCTATTGGTCACCGGCGGGATTGTCATAGTGAGATCATAATACGACAAGACTTTTTTTGCGTGCATTAACCGCCTTTACGGCATCCGGCATGCAATCCCGGCGCATAATACGGCTATATGGATAGAACCTATCTCAAGATTGTCTTTCGGCCCAATGTCTTTGTTGGCGTCTTATTTCCAATCCTCGAAATACGCCAGTATGCCTGCGGTTTCAAATAAGACGCAGCCGCGATCTTGAACCGAAATCCGAATTTTGAGATGGGATCTAAACGAAAACGCCGAGAAAGCGGCATCAGCTCATCAAATCCTTGACATACACCGGATCGACTTTGAATCCGGGCCCCATTGTGGTGGACGTGGCGATTCCACGAATATAGGCCCCCTTGCTTGCAGCCGGTTTCAGGCGCTGGACCGCCTCGATGAAAGCCCGGATATTATCCCGCAGTTTTTCCTGCCCGAAGGACACCTTGCCCATGGGAGCATGCAGTATACCATTCTTGTCAACCCGGAAATCGACTTTTCCGGCTTTGAGGTCTGCTACTGCCCGGGTCACATCAAAGGTCACGGTGCCGGTCTTGGCGTTTGGCATCAGTCCGCGGGGACCGAGAATTTTACCGATCTTGCCTACGGAGCCCATTACATCGGGCGTTGCAACCGCTTTATCAAAACCGTACCAGCCGCCCTTGATCTTTTCGACCAAATCGTCGTTTCCAACGAAATCGGCGCCGGCATCCGCGGCTTCCTTTTCTTTTTCGCCCTTGGCGAAAACCAGTACCTTGACTTCCTTGCCAAGCCCATGGGGCAGAACCACGGAGCCCCGGACCATCTGATCCGCATGACGGGGATCAACGCCGAGCCGTACCGCGATATCCACTGTTTCATCGAACCGGACGTATGAGGAGGCCAGCGCGTGCTGAATCGCCTCGTCGAAGGAATAACGCTTCGCGGTGTCGATATTCGCCTTGATGTCTGTGTATTTTTTGCTGTGTTTCGGCATTGTATTTCAGATGCTCCTTTTACTTATTGAATCACCTCAAGTCCCATGCTTCTGGCTGTACCCTCGATGATCAGACAGGCATTTTCCATGTTGGGTGCATTGAGATCCGCCATTTTCATCTTCGCGATCTCTTCTACCTGTTCCCTGGTCACCTTGCCCACCTTGTCCGCCTTGGGACTTCCGGAGCCCTTGGCGATTCCGGCGGCCTTTTTGAGAAGAATGGCAGCGGGCGGGGTCTTGGTGATAAACTTAAACGACTTATCCTGATATATGGTGATCACGACGGGTATGATCATCCCCTCGTCATTGGCCGTACGTGCGTTAAAGGCCTTGCAGAAATCCATTATATTGACGCCGTGCTGTCCCAGGGCCGGACCGATAGGCGGCGAGGGGTTTGCCTTCCCGGCCTGAACCTGAAGCTTCACCTGCGCGACTACTTTTTTTGCCATTTCAAAAAATCTCCTGTATTAATTTTGATACACCCGCAAAATACCCGACCAGTCGGCTTTATAACAATTCAAAATCAAGGCTTGCGCGATTTCGAAGAATGCAGCGTGCCTGGCGTACGAGAGACTCGACGAACCGCCCGCAGACGCGGATAGTGGACTTTTTGCGGAGTCGTCAATTTTTCGAGACTTGAACGAAATCAAGCTCCACAGGCGTCGAGCGGCCAAAGATGCTTACCAGGACCTTGACTTTCCCCTTTTCGGGATTGACATCCTCCACCGTTCCGTTGAAATTCGTAAACGGGCCGTCGACTACCCGCACATCGTCACCGACCTCAAAAAGAAATTTCGGCTGCGGTTTGTCCTTGCCAGCCTCCATCCGGTTCAGGATCTGCTGTGCCTCTTCGTCGGTAATCGCCACCGGCCGGTCCCGCCCCCCCAGAAAACCGGTCACCTTGGCGGTATTTTTCACCAGGTGCCAGGTATCCTCGTCAAGCTCCATGGAAACAAGGATATAGCCGGGATAAAATTTCCGGTTGGAGGTCTTTCGCTTCCCTTTTACCAGCTCAACCACCTGTTCCGTGGGGACCACGATTTCACCGAACTTCCTGGAAAACCCGGACGCGGCAATCCGTTCTTCAAGGTTGGCCTTCACCTTGTTTTCAAATCCGGAATAAACATGGATGATGTACCATTGATGTGCCACGTCTTTCTTCCCCGCGCTTTGCCTGTAAGGACCCTGTAATTGAAATGGAAACACCGCCGGCTGACAGTGCGAATCCGCACGGTGTTACAAGATAATCCGGACCAGACTCGACAGTCCGAAATCGATGATACCCAGAAAAAATGAGACAATCAGCACAAATACCAAGACAACGCCGGTCATACCCGTCGCTTCCCTGCGGGTGGGCCAGACCACCTTGCTCAGTTCATTCCTGACTTCCCGTAAAAACTGGATCCAGTTGCCGAAATAGCGCTCCAGAAGCTTCATCAAAAACGTCTGGTCACCGGATGATTTCCGGGGAGCGGATGCTGTGCTTTTCTGCTTTCTGGAACCGGCTTCCAGCGAACCCGAACCGCCGCCGCCCTTTGATCCGGATGCTGCCGAACCGGTGCCTGCGTTTTGTTCAAGATCATCCTGGGCAGAATCGCCGGCGCCTTTTTTTGCCTTTTTCTGGCTCGCCGGCTTTTTTCTCTGCATCCTTCCCATCTCTACTCCTAAATGTGGAAAGCTCAATGTTGGCGTTCATGATTTGAAAATCGCAACTTTTGAGCTTTCCTGCTTACATTCGGTTTGGCAGGCCAGGAGGGATTCGAACCCCCAACCACCGGATTTGGAGTCCGACGCTCTGCCGTTCGAGCTACTGGCCTGCATTGAGTACCGCTGCCCCTTAAACCAAAAAGCGCCTGACTGACTACTTGGTTTCCCGGTGCACGGTGTGGGACCGGCAGAACCGACAGTATTTCTTCAATTCGAGCCGGTCCGGCTTGGTCCGTTTGTTTTTGGTCGTTGAATACGTGCGGCGCTTGCAGTCCATGCACGCCATAGTAATGTTGACTTTCACAGGATGTGCCCCCCGATTATTGACGGCTTGCGGCCGGTAAAAAACTATTCGATGATTTCACTTACGACGCCGGCGCCGACGGTCCTGCCGCCTTCACGCACGGCAAACCGCAGCTCCTTTTCCATAGCGATCGGCGTGATCAACTCCACCGTACCCGTCAGGTTG
>SLJY01000102.1 GCA_007134875.1 Desulfobacterales bacterium | reverse complement strand
TTTGTAAAAAGTTCAAGATCAAGGCTTGCGCGATTTCGAAGAATACAGCGTACTTGGCGTACGTGAAATTCTGAGAAATCGCGCGTAACGCAGATATTGGACTTTTTACGAAGCCGTCAAGCTTGGTTGGAAAATATTATCCCCCCAAGCACAAACATATCCTTATGCCTCTTTTTTTTGGGGTTGTAAAGTACTTTTTTACAATCCCGGACCGGGGGCCGGACCCGGTGCCGGGGAGGGGGCGGGCACGGTATCCGCCGGTGCGTCTTCCATGGGCGCATCGGGGGCTGGCCCTTCTGTCGCTGCAGCCGGCGGATCCGGCACCTCGTCCTGTTCCTCCAGCCTTTTTCGGGCCCTGGCGAGATACTCCGAAGCATCCCCGTAGACCTCCAGCTGGTCCGGGTATCGGTTGACCACCCGCTCGAAACGGTTGACGGCCGCAGCATAATGCCCCGAGCGGAAATAGAACCGACCGATATAATACTCATGGCCGGCGAGGTTTTCCAGGCATTTTTCGATCTTGGGATCCACTTTTTCCGTGTATTCACTGGCGGGGAAGCGGGCTTTCAGGCGTTCGAAGGTCTCCAGGGCTTTTTGCGCGGGGATCTGGGTCCGGTCAATGGTCCTGATACGATCAAAATGGCTTCGCCCGATCTGGTAGATCACGTAGGGGATCTCGGGGTCATTCGGATAGAGCTGATCATACTGTTCGTAATGATAGATTGCCTCTTCGTATTGGTCCATGTGATAATAGCTGTCGGCAACCCGCAGCAGCGCCGTCCTGGCATGGGGACTGTAGGGATACCAGTCCTTAAGACGCTTGTAGGTCTCGGCCGCCCGCCGGTAATCGCTCTTTTCAAAATACTGCTCACCTTCCTCCGCGAGCTGGGGTGCGGTTTTTTCGTCCTGCTTGCCGGCGCATCCGGTAACCCCCGCCAGCAGCAACGTTATGACTATCGCAAACAATATCCTGTTCATATTTCCGGCCAATTACAGATTTTCGAGATAAAGCATGGCTTCGTTGGCTGCCACGGCGCCATCCCCGGCCGCGGTCACCACCTGCCGGAGCGGCGTGTTGCGCACATCGCCAACCGCAAAAACGCCGGGCTTGTTGGTTCTCCGGCGATCGTCCGTGATGATGAACCCCTGTTCATCCAGGTCCACCTGCCCGCTTACAAATCCGGTATTCGGGATCGTACCGACCCAGATGAAGCATCCTTCGACCGCCCTGTCCGATACGTCCCCGGTTTTGAGATTCCGTATGGTCACCGCATTGACGCCTGCGTCCCCGCCCTTGATTTCCTCCACCGTGGAATCCCAGAGGATCTCGATCTTTTCGTTATCCCGCGCGCGTTCCCGGAGAACCTTTACCGCACGCAGCTCATCGCGCCGATGTACAAGGTAGACTTTCCGGACAAACCGTGTCAAAAAAAGGCTTTCCTGAACGGCCGTGTCGCCGCCGCCGACGGCTGCCACCACTGCGTCTTTGAAAAACGGGGCGTCGCAGGTAGCGCACGTCGACACCCCGCGCCCGATATACCGGTTCTCTCCCGGGACTCCCAGGTTCTGGGGAGACGACCCCGAAGCGATAATGACCGTGCGGGCGGTAACACGCTTGTCGGACAATTGAAGGGTCTTGATTGGCCCATCCAGATCCATGGAAACCACCTCGCCGCTTTCGACACCCACATCAAAGCGCCTGACCTGGTCCAGCATCCGTTCCATAAGATCGGGGCCGCTGATTCCCTCGGGAAAACCGGGGTAGTTTTCAATCCAGTCCGTTACCAGTATCTGCCCGCCAGGCGCCAGCTTTTCCAGCACCAGTACGGAAAGCCTTGCACGGGCGGCATACAGGGCGGCTGTCAATCCGCCCGGGCCAGCTCCGATAATCACCAGATCATAGTCGGCTTGAATCATATCGGCTCGCTACAGGTTGCTTTTGATGGTTTGCTCCAGCTTGGCCTTATCCACCATGCCCACAATCTGCTCCACCTTTTCGCCGCCCTTGAAGAAAATCAGCGTGGGGATCGCCCGGATGCCGAAGCTGCTGGGCGTGGAGGGATTGTCATCCACATTGCACTTGACAATTTTCAACTGGCCTTCATAATTCTTATGAATTTCTTCCAATACCGGCGCAATGGCCTTGCAGGGGCCGCACCACGGTGCCCAGAAATCCACGAGAACAGGGGTTTCCGACTGGATTACCTCCTGGTCGAATGTCGCGTCACTGACTTCCTTGATACCTTCTGCCATATCTACCTTCCTTTTCTTTGCAGTTTTCATTGTTGACGGTTTTGTAAAAAGTCCAATATCTGCGTTACGCGCGATTTCTCAGAATTTGCGGCTTACGCCTTGTAAACATACACGTACGCCAAGTACTTTGTATTCTTCGAACTCGCGCAAGCCTTGATCTTGAACTTTTTATAAAACCGTCAGATCGCGCGCTTTTACGACTGCATCAACCGTAAGCAAAATCAAAGTAAGACAGCGTGCCAGGAAATCAAATATTTTCTTTTTTGGCGTTGACGACTTTTACGGGTGCATTACGTTCCGCCGCCCGCCACACGATCAACCGAAGCCGTTTTTACCGCAAGAAAAATCATTGACTTTGGCCGGACGGTTTTTTATTCTTTTTTGATTCCGTATAAGAAATTACAGGATATATTTTAATCAATCCCTTATTATGATCCATCTTTTGCCGATGTGCAAGAGTAAAAAACAAGCCGTTTTAAGAACACTATCAAATTAAACACGGGGCACCCATGATCGAACTCGACTTTGACAAAACCGGCGGACTTCTCCCGGCAATCGCGGCCGATTATGAAAGCGGGGAAGTTCTCATGCTGGCCTACATGAACCGGGCGGCGTGGGAAAACACACTTTCCACCGGAAAAGCCACGTATTACAGCCGTTCGCGGGACAAGTTGTGGGTCAAGGGAGAGCGTTCCGGGCACACCCAACAGGTCCGGGAAATCCGGATCGACTGCGACCGGGACACCATTCTCCTAAAGGTGGAGCAGGCGGGCGGCGCCGCCTGCCACAAGGGCTACGCGTCCTGCTTTTTCACGAAAATTGTAAACGGATCGGAAACCATTGCTGAAAAGAAGCTTTTCAATCCGGAAGAGGTGTACAAGAAATGAATGACGTGCTGAACCTGGGCATCCCCAAGGGAAGCCTCCAGAAATCGACCATCGAACTGTTCAAGCGCTCCGGCTGGAAGATCAATGTAAACGGCCGAAGCTATTTCCCGGATATTAACGATGAAACGATCCACTGCACGCTTTGCCGGGCACAGGAGATGGGCGTCTACGTTGAAAACGGAACGCTTGATGCCGGGCTCACCGGCAAGGACTGGATCGCGGAATACGATTCCGACGTGCACGTGGCGGCCGATCTCGTCTACTCAAAGGTCAGCGCACGGCCGGCCCGGTGGGTCGTGGCCGTGGCAGCGGATTCCCCTTTCCACACGCTCGAGGATCTGGCGGGGAAAAAAGTCGCCACCGAATTGGTGAATTACACCAAACGGTATTTCGCATCCCGGAATATCGACGTGCATATCGAGTATTCCTGGGGGGCGACCGAAGCCAAGGTGGTATCCGGCCTGGCCGATGCCATTGTGGAGATAACCGAAACAGAAAGCACCATCCGGGCCCACGGGCTTCGCATCATCCACGAAATGATGCAGACCAACACCCGTTTGATTGCAAACCACACGGCTTGGGACAACCCGGCCAAGCGAAAGAAGATCGAGCAGATCGCCCTGCTTTTGAAAGGGGCGCTGGTTGCCGAAAAGCTGGTCGGCATCAAGATGAACGTACCAAAGGACAAGCTGGAAACCATCGTGTCTTTGGTGCCCTCCCTCAACGCGCCGACGGTGGCGAAGCTCTACCAGGCCGAATGGTACAGCCTGGAATCCGTGATCAGTTCGGACACGGTGCGCGATTTGATCCCGGTGCTGCTTGAAAACGGCGCTGAGGGAATCATCGAGTATCCGCTCAACAAGGTGGTTTGAGGAAGGGCGGAAACAATCATGCTGATCCGGTCGGCCGAATTCATCACCAGCGCAGCGAAACCGTCGCAGTATCCGGAAGGGGATTTGCCCGAAATCGCGTTTGCCGGGCGGTCCAACGTGGGAAAATCCTCGCTGATCAACACCCTTGTCAACCGGAAGAACCTGGTGAAAACCAGCGCCACGCCGGGAAAAACCCGGCTCGTTAATTTTTTTGCGATCAACGGCCGTTTTGTTTTCGTCGATCTTCCGGGCTATGGATATGCCAGGGTATCCAAGCAGGAGCGCGCGCGGTGGAAACCCATGGTGGAAAGCTATCTCTCGGGGCGGCATGCCCTGCGGGGCGTGATTCTGCTCCAGGACATCCGGCGGGATCCTGGAGCGGAGGAACAGGACTTGAACGATTTTCTACACCATGTGGACCTGCCTGTTCTGCTGGTGTTCACCAAGGCGGACAAGCTTTCCGGAAACCGCCAAACCGCCCGGGTCGGACAGGTCGAAAAATATTTTTCATTGAAAAGAGACGATTTTATTTTGTTTTCCGCCAAGACCGGCCAGGGAAAAGACCGCTTGTGGCAACGGATCGGGGAGCTTTCCGGGCTCTCCGAAGAAATGCGGCCGGATGCTTTAAGCAATGAAAAACGATCTGATCATGAATGACAGGGTTGAAAATCATAGCGCAGGCTCCGGGTTCCGATCCGGTTTCGCCGCCATCGCGGGCGCGCCCAATGTCGGAAAATCAACGCTTTTAAACCGCCTGATCGGGGAAAAAATCTCCATCACCTCCGCAAAACCGCAAACCACGAGAAACCGGATCGTCGGGGTCATGCACGGGGAGACCTGCCAGATCGTCTTTCTGGACACCCCGGGGGTTCACTGCTCCGATAAGGCGTTTAACAAAAAAATCGTCCAGGTGGCCCTTGCCGCCATGGAGGAGGTGGACCTGATCCTGGTGGTCATCGATGCATCCAGGCCCGATCCCCGCTCCGAGGCGATGCTCATCGACAAACTGAAAAAGCGCCCCGGGCGCCCCGCGGTGCTGGCCATCAACAAGATCGACCGGGTCGAAAAGCCGGCCCTGCTGGAAATCATCGAAAAGTGGAAAAACCTGCACCCGGCATTTTCCGCGATCGTTCCGGTTTCCGCAAAATTCGGCACCCAGGTTTCCGGACTTGCCGAAACCATGGAGTCGCTTTTGCCCGAAGGACCGCCCTACTTTCCCGAAGATGCCATCACTGATATGCCGGAGCGTTTTATCGTATGCGAAATGGTCCGGGAAAAAGTGTTCGAAAACACCGGGCAGGAAGTCCCATACGGGACTGCGGTCACCATGGAACAGTTTTCCGAAGATGAAAACCTGATCCGTATCTATGCGGCCATCCACGTGGAACGGGACTCCCAGAAGCGAATCATTATCGGCAAACACGGCGCCATGCTTAAAACCATCGGAACCGAGGCACGCATGGATATTGAAAACCTCCTTGGCAAAAAGATTTTTCTCAAGCTGTTCGTTCGGGTGGAGAAAAACTGGAGTCGCGATGCAAGGGCCATGCGGAAACTCGGCTACTGATGACCGGATCGCGGCCAAGAATACCATGATTCTTTCGTATCATCCATGTTTTACAGGAGATGAAAACCGCCTGTGCGCCGGACGGGAGCCCGATCACTTTGACGCGGCGGCCATGCGAAAGGCCAAAGGGGTGATCCTTCCCCAAGGATGCCGGCGCTCCCTTTTTGAAACGGCAGCAGCGAGTTGCGACAACATCTTTCCGGATTACACGCTGCGCTTTACATTCCCCGGCAAGATCGGGCAGGCAAAGCTTTTTGAAAGCACAAAAACACCGCACCCTGAAACCCACGACTTCGAAAGCCTTGCGGACTACCATGAAAACCGGACGAATCCGACGCCGCCCCTTACATATCCCTTTGTATTCAAGTTTTCATGGTCCGGGGAAGGTGAAAATGTCTGGCTCGTAGCAGATGAAAAAACCTTTGATACATTACTCGGGAAAGCCGGGGACTATGAGCGCACCGGACAGAAGGGCTTCGTTATACAGCGATTCATCGATACCGGCGGCCGCAGCCTGAGAGTGGTCGTGATCGGCAAAACCAGCCTCGCCTACTGGCGCATGCAGCCGGATTCCGACCGGTTCAGCTCCCAGGCCGCCCAGGGCGCGCTGATCGATCACGATTCGGATCCGGTGCTGCAGACAAAAGGACAAAACGCAGTAATGCACTTCTGCCGGAAAACCGGAATCGATCTTGCCGGCTTCGACGTGCTGTTCGATCGCAATGACCGCCATGCGACACCGCTTTTCCTTGAGATCAACTACTATTTCGGCAGACGGGGGATCGGCGGGTCAAAGGCATTCTACGCACTGCTGATCCGGGAGATCGAACAGTGGATTTCAACGCGGAACCTGAGAGGTTCGTAAATATGTACGTACCCGATGACGAAGAACTGCGCCGGGAGAAATCC
Organism: Desulfobacterales bacterium; assembly: GCA_007134875.1. Taxonomy (GTDB): domain Bacteria; phylum Desulfobacterota; class Desulfobacteria; order Desulfobacterales; family Desulfosalsimonadaceae; genus B1SED10-16. The sequence goes on along the minus strand of SLJY01000102.1, from coordinate 10,056 downwards.
AGGGCCAGGGAACTCCGGGCGTCGCAGTGGTGGAAACGGCGCCTGGCGAAAGGCGTATGCCGCTATTGCGGTGAACAGCACCCGCCGAGCCGGCTGACCATGGACCACGTCGTTCCCCTTGCCAGGGGCGGCAAAAGCGTCAAGGGGAACGTGGTGCCGTGCTGCAAGGAATGCAACACCGCAAAGCGGACACTGCTTCCCTCGGAATGGGCCGAATACCTTCGGAAAAAATCAGAAACTGCCCAGGGGTCGTAAAAACGTGTAGCGTGCCGGCGATTTCACCATGGCGTCGAAGGCCTCGCCCGTGTTTCCCCCGATAAGGGAGAAGGGAAGCGATGCCGTGAAAAACACGGTACCGGTTACAAGCGCGGCAAACCCAACAGGCCGGGCAGCGGCGAAATCGACCACCATGAGGGCCGGATCAGTGGCGTCATTACGGATCAGATCTTTACGGGCGTCCTGCCCGAAGGCGGCGGATCCGGCGGATACCACCAGCATCGCGGCAATCAGGATAACTATGAAACCCCGCTTCAGTATTGCAGCTTTCATCTTTTCCTCCTTGCTTTTCATACGGCCTTTTTGATTTGTAATCACCATCGGCTTGACATTGCGGGCAAATGCCATACAATAATGTCAATTATGTCTTCTATATAGTGGCTGAACGGGAACCGTCTTTTTCGCCAATCTCTGTGTCCGGCTCAAATTTTAATCCTCAAAATACGCCAGGTATTCCTGCGGTTAAAATTTTCGCCGTCCTTGACCTTGACGACATTAACGAAAAATCCTGATTTTCGTTCGGCCACCATATAGTAGTATGAATTCATCAAACCGTCAATTTTTTTATAACGCTCAGGATGTTATACCGTCAAACGCTCGAAAGGCGCATGTGATGAGCCTGCTATGTGACTGTATGCGATGCAGCCGGAGAAACCGCATCGGCTTCGTTGCCACGCGGATCGCCGGAACCGACGGCGTTTCGCTGGAAGCCCTGAAATGGGCGGAAGCATTCGAGCAGGACGACTACGAGTGCTTTTACTTTGCCGGCGAACTGGAAACGCCGCCGGAAAAATCCTACCTGTCCGCAAAATCCCACTTCACCCACCACGAAATTGTCGACATCTACAAAAGAAGCTTCGATGTCCGCCACCGAAGCCGCTCCACCACCCGGAAAATCATGGCCGTGAAGGAGGAGATCAAGGATGAGCTCTACGAATTCATCAACCGCTTTCATCTCAACCTTCTGGTGATCGAAAACGCACTGACCATTCCCCTTAACATCCCCCTGGGGCTGGCCATAACCGAAGTGACCTCGGAAACCGGTATTGTCGTAATCGCCCATCACCATGACTTTTACTGGGAGCGATCGCGCTTCATGACCAACGCGGTCTGGGAATACCTGGACATGGCGTTTCCGCCGCATCTTCCCCGCATCCATCATGTTGTCATCAGCTCGGCAGGCGACAGCCAACTGGGTTTCCGCAAGGGAACATCATCCACCACGATTCCCAACGTCATGGACTTCGAAATTCTACCCGAACCGCCGGACGACTTCGCCTCGGACGTGCGCCGGGCATTCGGCATCGAAGATGACGAATACATGATCCTTCAGCCCACGCGCGTCATCCAGCGCAAGGGCATCGAACACGCCATCGAGCTGGTCAGCCGGCTCGGGATGAAAGCGAAGCTGGTCATTTCCCACGCCTCCGGGGACGAGGGGTATTCCTATGAAAAGCGCATCCAGGAATACTCCCGCCTGCTCAACGTGGAGACGCTCTTCGTATCCAGGCTGGTCAACGAAAAACGGGGATATACCAGAAGCGGGCGAAAAATTTACACCCTGGACGACGTCTACCCCCATGCCGATCTGGTTACCTACCCCTCTTCCTTCGAAGGCTTCGGCAACGCCTTCCTGGAGACCCTGTATTTCAAGAAGCCGATCGTGGTCAATTCCTATTCCATCTATTCGACGGACATCAAACCCAAGGGATTCGACGTCATCGAGATCGACGGATACGTTGACAATACGGCCCTTGCCAAAACCAAAAAGGTGCTCCGTGACCCGGTGTACCGGGAACACATGGTTTCACACAACTACGAAACCGCAAGACGGTTTTACTCTTTTGCAGTCTTGCGGCAGAAACTGCGCGCAGTGATGACCGAGATATCTCCCTGCGCCGAGCATGGCGATTCGACCGGGTAAGTCAGGGGTGACGGAGCTTTCAGCCCCGTTTCCGGACGATCAGGAATATAGGATGTGCTGATTAAGGAAGCGCATCCTACGTCGCAGAAGTTAAGTTGCAAACATATGCCCGAAATTGGGTCGACTATAAAGGTCTGGCTTATTACGAAGCCGTCAACATTCTATTCAAGGCGACAGGAAATGCTCCGGGAAGTATTTATAAAAAATTTTGCCATCATCGACGAGCTCAGGATACGCTTTACCGACGGGCTCACCATTCTCAGCGGCGAGACAGGGGCCGGCAAATCGATAATTATTGCCGCGCTCAACATTCTTCTGGGAGGCCGGGCCGACGCCGCCATGATCCGGACGGGAGAAGAAACGGCGGAACTCGAAGCGCTGTTCGAAATCGATCCGGAAGGCCATGCGGCGGAAATCCTTTCCGTGCAGGGCCATGAAAAAGCCTCCGAGCTATTGATCCGGCGCCTGCTGTCGGCCTCCAACCGCCACAGGGTATACATAAACGGACGGCTGGCCACCACGCAGATATTGGCCGCCATTACGGAAAACATCGCCGGCATATCCGGCCAGCACGAACACCTGCGCCTGCTTAAGGAATCCGAGCACGCCCGGATTCTCGATCGCTTCGGCGGGACAGAAGACCTCCGGGCCTCGGTTGCAGCCAGCTACCAGTCCATTCTCCCTGTTAGTCGGGAGCTCGATGACCTGGAAAACGCCCTTTCCACCCGAAACGAACGAATGGAAGCCCTTGAATCCGAAAAAGCCGAAATAGAGGAAGCAGCCTTGCAACCCGGCGAGGACGAAACCAGGGAACAGGAACTCTATCGTCTGAAAAACGCCAGAAGCCTCTATGAGGCAGCCGGAAGCAGCGTCGACATACTCTATGACCGCGAAGATGCCATCACGGATCGCCTTGCAATGGTAGGCAAAGAAATCGAGAAGGCCGCGGCCATCGACCCGGAACTCCGGGAGCTGGCACGCACCCTGGAGGAAGCCCGGCTTCACATCCAGGATATTGCGCATCAACTGCGCGCCTACCTGGAGAAAATCGAATTCGACCCCGCCCGGGCGGACAGGGTGGAATCCCGCCTGCACACCATAAACCGGCTGAAACGCAAGTACGGCCCGACCCTGGACGAGGTGTTGTCTCACCTTGAGCAGGTGGAAGCAGAACTATCCGACACCCTGGACATGGACGGCCGGATACGTAAAGCCCGTGAGGATCTCGACGTACGTCACGGAGAGCTCGTTTCCCTGGCGCGGGAGTTGTCTGAAAAACGGCGGGAGGCGGCAAAAGTATTGGCCGGGAAAATGGAGACAGAGCTGGCTTCCCTGAACATGCCGAGCACCACGTTTGACGTCGTATTCCGGCCGATTCAGCCGCGCGCCGACACCCCGCATTACCTGCGGGACGGGGACGGCGCAGTCAGTGAAAACGGTTCCGAACAGCCTCTTTTCATGATCTCCCCCAACGCGGGCGAAGAACTCCGGCCCCTTTCCCGGATCGCATCCGGCGGGGAACTATCCCGGATCATCCTGGCGCTCAAGGCCATCCTTGTGGATACCGACCCGGTGGAAACGGTGGTTTTCGACGAGGTCGACGCGGGTATCGGCGGGCAGACGGCGACCGTGGTGGGTCAGAAGCTGGCCGGCATCGCCTCGGCAAGCCAGGTGATCTGCATCACGCACCTGGCCCAGATCGCGACCTTCGGGAATCGCCACCTCAGGATCGAAAAACACGTATCGGGCGGGCGTACCAGCACGCAGATCACGGAACTGGGCAAAAACGGAAGAGTGGAGGAAACGGCAAGGATGATCGGCGGACAATCCGTCACAGAGGCGAGCCGCGCACATGCAAGGGAACTGCTCGAGGCTCCGGGTATGAAACCCTGACGACTTCGTAAAAAAACCAATATCTGGGCGGTCGCGATTGCTCAGAATTTCACTTACGCCAAGTACGCGCATTCTTTGAAATCGAGCAATCCTTGTTCTTGAACTTTTTACAAGGTCGCGGTCCCAAGGCGTTATAAATGGCTTAAAAAGAAAAACCGGTTTCGACAAAGGGTCCGGAGAAATTGAAATCCAGCATTAGGCCGCCGCGATCGATATCGTATTCGTCGTAGCGGTATCCGCCGGAAACGAAAACCGGACCGAAAGCGTTGGCCCGCACGCGGCCGAGAAGGCTGTAGGAACTGTCGTCCCGGTAGGTCACCCCCCTTGCCTCCGCCTCGAAGGAAAAACGTTCCACCGGCTTGAACTGGGCACCGAGATATACCTGGGGAATGACGATGCTCATGGATTCGGAAGCCGAATTCCCCCCACCTGATACCGAGGCTTCGGCATCTATGTACCGTAAGTTGAACCCGGCATCCACGTTGAGCCGGTTGAGCGTTGCGGCGCTTAAAAACGGAACGGCGTAGAACAGCCCGAAATCATACTGGTTGAGCTTCAATTCCGTATCCACAGTGCCGTCGAAGCTGATCCCGCCGAAATCGAAAGCGCTCCTCGTCGTATCACTCATCTTCAGGGGATTGACCGTAAGATATGTATTGGGAATCATCAGGGGCATGTCGACCTTGATACGGCCCATCAGTTCGGTTTCCCTGCTCAGCGACAGATCCCGCTTCAGGTCGACATCATCCGTATCGCTTCCCGTTTTGAGCTTTCCGTCGGGGGAAGGCCGCCATACACCCACCGCACCTTCCACGCCGAACATGGGAAGTCCCATGACGGATGCGGGCATCGCCAGCAGCAGCAGCAACAGGCATAGTAAAAAACGAATTGTACGCATCGCCCCTCCGGTAATTGTAAACGAGCCGGCTGCGGCGCAGCCGTCCGATCGCGACTTTTTACTATGGCATCAACATTATCTCTTGACTCAGAGAAACAAAAAAGATTATTGATTTAGGCTTTGACAGCGAATCGCCTTGCCTTATTTATACCTTCTCCTCCATGAAATACTGTGTTTTATTATAAAAAGCAAGCAGGATGATTCCGCAAAACAATCTTTTTTTTCCGGCCGCCGCATAGCCCGGCGGCGTGGACTTTCATTGCAAGTTACGAGGAAGGGCATCATGGAAAAATTTGCCACACTGACCATCGGGGGACAGACCATGGAGCTGCCGATCGTAGAGGGTGTCGAGGGAGACAGTGCGATTGATATCCGTATGCTGCGGCAGAAAACGGGGTTTGTCACCTACGACCCCGGCTACGGAAACACCGGGAGCTGCAAGAGCACAATCGCCTACATGGACGGCGAAAAAGGGATTCTCCGGTACCGCGGATACGATATCGAAGAACTGGCCGAGAATTCCTCCTTCGTGGAAACCGCCTACCTGGTGATCAACGGCGAACTGCCCGGCCGCGAGGAGCTCAACCGGACCAGCGTTCTGCTCAACGACCATTCGCTGGTTCACGAAGACATGCAGAATTTCTACCAGAATTTCCCCCGCGCCTCCCATCCCATGGGAATCCTCTCGGCCATGGTGAATGCCCTTCGAAGCTTCTATCCGGAGCTGATCACCTCGGACAAGGATTTCGAAGAAGTCTACGTGCGGCTGATCTCCAAGATCCGTACCATGGCATCCATCTCCTACAAGATTTCCCGGGGCCACAAGGTCGAGTATCCCAGGCCGGACTATACCTATTGCGCCAATTTTCTTAACATGATGTTCAATACGCCGGTCAAACCCTACATCCTCCGCAAAGAGATTGTCCGCGCACTCAATGTTTTCTGGATCCTGCACGCCGATCATGAGCAGAACTGCTCGACGGCCGTCGTCCGGGCCGTGGGAAGCGCCCGCACGAATATCTACGCATCGATCTCGGCCGGGATATCCGCCCTGTGGGGGGATCTTCACGGGGGGGCCAACCAGGCCGTCATCCAGATGTTAAGCGATATCCATGAAAAAGGCGCGAGCGTGGAAGATATCATCCGGCGGGCGAAAGACAAGTCCGATCCCTTCCGGCTCATGGGTTTCGGCCACCGGGTCTACAAAACCTACGACCCCCGGGCAAAAATCATGAAAAAGAACTGCCACGAAGTGCTTGCACGCCTCAAGTACAAGGACCCTCTTCTCGACATCGCCCTGAAACTCGAGGAAGTGGCCGTATCCGATCCCTACTTCGTGGATCACAACCTGTATCCCAACGTCGACTTCTACTCCGGCATCATGCTCCGGGCCATGGGGATCCCCACGAACATGTTCACGGTGATGTTCGCCATTGGGCGGCTTCCCGGCTGGATCGCCCAATGGCGCGAAAACACCCAGGATCCCGAGCAGCGGCTCACGCGCCCCCGCCAGGTATACAGCGGCTGTCCCCGACGGCCCTATGTGCCCATTGACGGCCGCGGGGAGGGCACCTGGTAACCTGGCCCGCCCAATAGCATGACAGCCTGATCGGATGCAAAATTCCGGTCAGGAAGCCTGGTCCGCAATCTTCTTTTTGAGCCGCCGGTATTCCGCAAGGGACCACAGGGCCCGGGCTGCCCGGTTGGGGCTGGGCAGAACGGGCATTCCGGCTTCATGAAGCCTCCGAATGAAACGGTTTTCACCGGCTGAATAGGAAAAGCCCACAAACGGCTTGGGGCATTCGTGCATAAAGGCGGCGATTTTAGCACTCTGCCGGTCGATGAAATTCAGGGTTTCCCTTTCCGCCTCTTCCGGCTCCGCCCCCATGGACTCGATGGCACGGCGCACCTGAGCCGCCGGGGTCAGCATATACATCATGAGCATGTCGGCCTGGTCGTCTTCAAGGAGCAGTTTCGGAATGACATCCAGGTAATCCAAGGGATTGCGGGTAAACGTCAGGTCGACGGGATTGTTCATGCTGGCTGTGTGGGGCAGGTATTCGGCCAGCCGCCCCCGGGTCTTATCGGAAAGCGGCGGCAGCACCAGGCCTGCCCGGTCGCACGCATCCGCCGCTACTGCGCCGGGCCCGCCCGAGTGGGTCTGGATCAGCACCCGGTTACCGACAGGCTCCGGGCAGGCGCTGAGACACCAGCAAAAATCGTAGAGCTCCTCGATGGAATGTGCCCGGATGATTCCTCCCTGGCGAAACACCCCGTCATAAACCCGGTCCGGGCCGGCCATGGATCCCGTGTGGGAAAAACCGGCCTTGCGCCCGGCTTCGGTCCCGCCGGCGTAATAGGCGACGATCGGTTTTTTGGGCACAATCTGCCGGGCGGCCTCGATAAAGCGTGCACCGCGCCGGACGGACTCGATGTACAGGCCGATCACCCGGGTATTCGGGCATTCCGCCAGATATTCCATGCACTCGACGATGTCCGTGTCCGCTTCGTTTCCCACACTGAACCCGGTGGAAAACCCCAGCCCGAAAAGATCGAGGTAATCGAACATCTGGGTGATAAACGATCCGCTCTGGGACGCCATGCCGATGCTTCCGGGCTTTTGCCGGTAGGCCAGGAACGTGGCGTTGAATTTATGATGGGGATTGACCGCGCCGATGCAGTTGGGCCCGATAAACCGGATGGAATGGGCCGCAGCCGTCTCCTTCAGGCGCCGCTGAAGCAAAATCCCGTCTTCGCCCGATTCCCCGAATCCGCCGGACACCACGATGGCATGGCGGACCCCTTTTCTGCCCAGGGCATCCATGGCATCGACGACGAGCCGGGTGGGCAGAACGATGATGGCCAGATCCGGCACCGCGGGCAGGTCCTCCACCGCTTTGTAAGCGGGAAGCCCCTGAACCGTTTCCTCCTTCGGGTGGACCGGATAGATCGCGCCCTCGTAGCCCAACTCCCGGATCACCGAAAGGATGGAGGTTCCCATGGCCGTATACTTGTTGGATGCGCCCAGGATCGTGATGCTGTCCGGATTGGCGATTTTGTACAGGGGGTGCGCCGCAAGCTTGTCCATGCCCATCATCCTCCTCCTTTCAGCACCACCAGGGCATCCACGGCAACGATCGCGCCCTTCGGGGTGATGATGACCGGATTGACGTCGATCTCGGAAATCTCCGGATGATTCATGCCTATTTTACCGATGGCCGAAAGGCTTTTGGACAGGGCGCCCATATCCACCGCCGGCTCCCCGCGAAACGCCCCGAATATGGCCTTTGCACGCAGATCCATGGCCATGTCCGCCGCCTCTGAGTCATCAAAGGGCGCCACGCGAAACGCGGTGTCGTCGATCAGTTCGGTCAGCACGCCGCCCACCCCGATCATGACGCAGGGCCCGAATCCAGGCTCCCGGTGAAGCCCCATGACCAGTTCACGGCGTCCGGAGATCATTTCGCTGATCACGACGCCTTCCAGGCCGCTGCCTATCCGCTTTGCCATGCCCTCATACACAGCGGCAACGGATTTGGCATCGGGCACGCCCAGGTGCACCGCCCCGACTTCCGTTTTGTGCAAAAGCGCCGCTCCATATCCCTTGACTGCCACGGGGAATCCGATCGCGTCCGCGGCTTCGGCCGCCTCTTGGGGAGAGGCGGCGAGCCGCTCCTTTGTCACGGGAACCCCGTAGCCGGACAGAAGCCGCTTGGCCTCGTATTCCGTGAGCGTGCTTCGCCCGGCGGACAATGCATTTTCCACGATTTCCATATTCCGATGATTCCTTTCCGATGCTTTCGTTTACACATTGTAAATGCTATCCTGCGGGCAGAGTATAAGCGACTCCCCCGGCGGTTCGGATACATGACACCCGGCCGGCGTTTTCCAAAAGCCGCAAATGGGCGATGGCCTCGCCGGTAGCAAACCATTTCTGGGCGACGGGAAACGCCTTCCAGTTCTCGGCCTTGATATCCCATGTCATACGGGATGCCACCTCGTATGCGGACAAGGAGGCGGCGCCGGCCAGGATGGTTTCAATCTCCGCAAGCCGGCGGAGATGATGGTCCCGCAAAGAATCGATGCGCTGCGTGTAGTTCGTGAAAAGACGCCGGTGCCCGGGCAGAACCCGGTCCACGGACAGATCCCGGATTTTCTCCAGGCTTGAAAGGTATTCCGAGAGGGGATCGCGCGCATCCGACCAGCACTGGATGTTCGGGGTGATATCCTCGAGGATGTGGTCGCCCGCGATCAGAAAACGATGTTTTTCACTGTACAGGCAGGTATGCCCCGGCGTGTGCCCCGGGGTCTGGATGCACGAAAGCGTGTGATCGCCGTATGTCAGGGTCATTCCATCATCGATCATCGACAGCGGGGGCATCCATCCCGTGCCGTACTGGTAGCCCGGATGCTGCTCCACCGCCGCCCGCAGGGCGTCTTCCGGAAACCCGTTGGCGGCCGCATGGCGAACCATGGGTTCAAAACTGTTCCAGTTTTCAATCACCTCGCCGTCGGGCCGGTTGAAAAAAATTCGGGTCTCCTCACCCACGAGGCCCGGCACCAGGCCAAAGTGATCCGCATGGAAATGGGTGATAAACAGGTCGATGGCTCCGGGCGGCACGCCGATCGATTCCAGGCCGGAAAGCAGGGCGGTCTTGCATTCCTCGCGGTTAAGGCCCGTGTCGATGACCATGCTTCGTTTTTGCCCGCGCACAACGTAGGAGTTGAGATTTTTCAGCGGACTGCCCGGCAGCGGGACCTGAATGCGAAACAACCCGGGATACACCTCTTCGGCCATGGCACCTCCTGCATTATAAAAACAGAACGAGCGCTCACTTTATTTCAGATGCCGATCATTCTACAAAATCAGATTATTTTTGCAAGCCCGATTACGGGCCGGAGGTTAAGGATAATTCCTATGGGGTTGGGGGTGGGGGGATGCCCTCGGCAACTGTGAGGGTTTGGGATATCTCTATGGCTCGTTCCGCGTTATCCCGGAAACTCGCTTCGCCTCCGGCTCCGCTCAAACAATCCGGGATAACCTGCTTCACTCTGCCAAGAGCTA
>SLJY01000074.1 GCA_007134875.1 Desulfobacterales bacterium | reverse complement strand
TGACCGACAACATGTTCGGGGATATCATTACCGATCTCGGCGCCATGATCCAGGGCGGCATGGGGATTGCCGCGGGCGGCAATATCAACCCGGAAGGGGTTTCCATGTTCGAGCCCATCGGCGGCTCCGCGCCCCGGTACACCGGCAAGCAGGTGATCAATCCCGTTGCCGCCATATGCGCAGCCCAGTTAATGCTGGAAACCCTGGGCGAGGAAAGGGGCGCGGCGCGCATTGAAAACGCCGTGAAAAAAGCCTTAAAGGAAAACATCAAGGATATGGGTGCCGGCCGGATGGGCTATACCACCTCGGAAGTGGGCGACTTGATTGCAGGGTACGCAAAAAACCAGTAAAGCAAAAGATAAAGCAACGGAGAGTAATGCTGTGAAACAGGTGCCGATCACCCGGAGAGGATACGATGCCTTGCGGGAGGAACTTGTCAATCTCAAGAAAGTGGAACGCCCCAGAAATATCCAGGCGATCGAGGATGCCCGGGCCCACGGGGATTTGTCCGAAAACGCGGAGTACGAAGCCGCCAAGGAGCGCCAGGGATACATCGAAGGACGGATCTCCGAGCTGCAGTACAAGCTTTCCAATGTGGATATCATCGATCCGAAGGATATCCCCAAGGACAAGGCGGTATTCGGGGCCACGGTGGTGCTGGAAAACATCGATTCCGGGGAAGAGGTGACATACCAGCTCGTGGGACCTGATGAATCGGATATCAAGGAAGGCCGGATCTCCGTGACATCGCCTCTGGGTCAGGCCATCGTCGGAAAGAACCTGGGCGAGGAAATAGCCATTACCGCGCCGGGAGGCAAACGGCAGTATGAACTGGTGGGCATTCTGTAACTTCAGTTCAGGTGTAATTCAGTTGACATCTGTTTGACATACAGGTGGAAAACCATTAATAAAGCAGTTGAAAGACCGTGGTTAAAATAAACTAGTGGCCGAACGAAAACCGGGATTTTTCGTCAAGGTCAAGGACGGCGAAAATTTTAACCGCAGGAATACATGGCGTATTTTGAGGATTGAAATTTGAGCCGGGCGCAGAGATTGGCGAAAAAGACGGTTTCTGTTCAGCCGCTAAACTAACCGGAGGACAGGATATACATGGCAAGGGTAACTGTTGAAGACTGCCTGAAGCGAATACCGAACCGTTTTTTTCTGGTGCATGCCGCCGCCAAACGAGTGCGCCAGCTGCGCGAAGGAAGCGAACGGCTTATTGATGCCCCCGAAAACGAGGATATCGTGACTGCGCTGCGAGAGATCGCAGCGGGAAAAGTATTTGTTACCCGGCATTATACCGACTACAAGGAGCCGGTGGAAGGCGGTGTGGAAGAAGCCGCCGTACAACCACTCGAAAGCAAGGCTGCCGTGGAATCGGATGCCGGTGGAGGCGAAGCGTCCGGGGCGTCGCCCGCATTGTCCGCCGAAGATTTGAACGCAGCGCCCGACGAAGCCCCCGAAGAGGCGACAGACGAGGCGGCCGATGAATCGTCGCCCGATGATTTGCCGGATGACGCCGCCGGTGACGTGGATGAATCGCCGGGCAATCAAGCGGACGATGACCCGAACAACTAACCGGCTGGCCACCCGGACGGATTTTTCCGCGCAAGACCGTGAAAAACGGCAGGGCGGAGGCGGCCTGAACCGGTATTCCGGCAATTACAGGGCCATCAACCATGACGTGGGTCGCGCGCTGCACCATTACGGGATGATCGACCACGAAGACCGCATTCTTGTGGGCGTTTCCGGCGGGAAAGATTCCATGGCCCTGCTGTGGATGCTCAATGAACGGCTTTTCCGTATACCGGTCGACTACACGCTTCATCCCGTATACGTGGATCCCGGCTTCGAGGATGGATTTGCGGGGGCGCTTGCTTCGTGGTGCGGGGATACGGGCTACGACCTCCACGTAGAACAAACGGATTTCGGCGTGTTCGCCCACACCGATGCCAATCGGGAAAATCCTTGTTTTCTGTGCTCGCGGATGCGCCGCCGGCGCATGTTCGAGATCGCAAAGGCGCGGGGCTGCAACAAGATCGCCCTGGGGCATCACAAGGACGACATCATCGAAACCCTGTTTATCAACATGTGCCATGCCGGCACCATGGGAACGATGATGCCGGCCCAGCCCATGTTCGACGGCCTGTTTACGATCATCCGGCCCCTGGCCTTCGTGGATGAGGAGCGGATCGCAGACTTCGCCCGGGAGATGGAATTCCCGGAATTCGTCAATCCGTGTCCGTCCAACGACAATACCAGGCGAAAGGAAATCAAGACGTTTCTCCGGAGCCTTTACGGGGGCAATAAAAAGATTAAAGATAATATTTTCCGCTCCATGAGCCACGTAAACATGGAATATATGCTGAAATGAAAGATGCGCTTTTCAGAAGGGTCGCCGGGGACGGCGCAGGGCCGTATGATCCCCAGGAATACCGTATCGAGGAAGTCTTTGATGCAAGCTGCATGAAAGACGTCCAGAGCGAACCCGACCACCGCAACGTCGCCATCAACAAGGTCGGGATCAAAAACCTTCGCTACCCGGTAACGGTCCTGGACAGGGACAAGGGGCAGCAGTACACCGTCGCAGCCATCAACATGTACGTGGATCTGCCCCACGAGTGCAAGGGGACCCACATGAGCCGCTTCGTGGAGCTCCTCCACCTGTTCCGGCCCAAGCTTTCTCTTAAGACCTTTTCGGACATCCTTACCCAAATGAAGTCCCACCTGGATGCGAGATCCGCCCATATCGAGGTGACTTTTCCCTTTTTTATGGAAAAGCAGGCGCCGGTCTCGCAGTCTATCGGACTCATGGATTATACCTGCCGCCTGGTTGGTTCCATCAATTCGAGCAAGGTTGACCTGGTGTCCGAAGTGCGGGTACCCATTTCCTCGGTGTGCCCGTGCTCACGTGAAATCAGCGTGCACGGGGCGCACAACCAGCGCGGGATGGTTCACCTGCGAACCCGTTTCAAACGGTTCATCTGGATCGAGGACATGATCGAACTGGTGGAGCGGACCGCTTCCTGCGACGTGTATTCCGTGCTCAAGCGGGCGGATGAAAAGTACGTGACGGAAAGGGGGTTTTCCAATCCCAAGTTCGTGGAGGACATCGTCCGCGATATCGCCGTTGAATTAAAAAAGGACAAGAATATCACATGGTTCGACGTGTCAGTGGAGAACTTCGAGTCGATCCACAACCACAATGCCTATGCCTATATCTCCTCCGGCGGGCAGCCCGAGATTTGATCCGTGTCAATCATTGTGATCTGTGGGAAAAAAAATTGCCCACAGATCACAATGATTGACACGGATAAAGACCTTACCGATATCATCCCGTGTGCACTTTGGGCTTATGCAAATCCGGCAGCCGCTTAACGGGTCTCCGGACGTGCGGCCAGCAGATCCACAATGGGATCGGCCGGTTTGCCCCAGGTGTTTACCAGTACTGCAAACGGGTAGAGTGAGTCGTTTGCCCCGCCGTCGTCTTTCCGGATATAGCCTGCGCGCGTCTGAATGCCCGAAAGTGTTCCCGTCTTGAAATATACCCGGCCGCGCCGCTGAAGCAGCTTGTAATGGGGTGCAAACGCATCCAGAACGGGCAGCATCATTTCGGCCGAAAACCGGTTGTCTCTTGAAATCCCGGAACCCTCCACGATATCCGGATCGATCCCCAATTTCCTTGCATACGCCCGGGCAGCCGCCACCCCTTTGTCCAGGGTGGCCGGGGCACCGTAGGCTTTGGCGCCGGCCGCAAGCATCAGCTGGTTGGCGATGAAATTGTTGGAGTGCTCCATCATCAGCATTACCATGCCTGTTACATCGGTATCCTGGCGGTGCCGGTAAATAAGCGCGAGACCCTCCGCGTCGTCTTTCCGCCCGAAACGGACCTCACCCTGAATGCGAACCCCGCTTTCCGCAAGGAAATATGCGAAAAGCTCACCGGCATAGCGGGCAGCACTCTTTGCATCGGGGCTCAGCAGAATACGGCCGTCGCTTGCATCCGCCCGGCTTATGCGCGATTCTGCCATGGGAAGAAGCGGGGTCTGGGCCTCGGCGCTTTGAAGGCGTCCGTTTTCGGTACGGAAATACACGGTGTTGAAGTTCACGCAAAATGCGCCCACCGGCGAATCGAAAGAGCGGAGGGAAGATCCCGTGCCCGGGATGACGACATCGTCGAAAAACGAACCGTCAATCACCAGGTCATTGACCGTGCCGATCGATTTCGAGAGGTGTCCTGAAATCTCCGCCACGGTTTCGGATACGAGAAATGGATCGCCGTAGCCTTTGATAACAAGGTTGCCGTCCGGATCGATGAAGAAATCCGTGGGAAAGCGATAGTCCGGCCCCAAATGATCGAAGGCGACCAGCGCGGTAAGGATCTTCAGGATGGATGCGGGCACCAGCATGCGGGAGGCGTTTTCCGAGTAGAGCACTTCACCGTCAGGCGATGCCAGTATGATGCCGTCTTCCGGACCGGCCAGGGACGCGGCCGCCGCATGCGCGGCGACCCATGGAATTTTCCGCTCGCCGTGCCATGAGACCGCCCACGGCACAATCCACAGCACTGCAGAAAGCAGGCAGAGCGCCGCCGCACGTTTGCCCATGAGGTTGTTACTCCCGGTGGTTTTTGCTTTTGACGATCATGGTGACCGGGCCGTGATTGACAAGCGAGACATCCATCATGGCCCGGAATTGGCCGGTTTCGACGGAAACGCCCATGCCCCGGACTTTTTCCACGAACCGAAGGTAATAGTCTTCGCCCTTTTCCGGGGCCGCGGCATGAATGAACGAGGGTCTGCGTCCCCGGCTGCAATCCCCCAGGAGGGTGAACTGGGAGACAACCAGCATCCGGCCGCCGATATCGATAAGGGAGCGGTTCATCTTGCCGTTTTCGTCCTCGAAGATCCGGAGATTGACGATCTTGTCTGCCAGAAAATCGATCTCCGGCGGTTCGTCGGTGTCCGCCACGCCCAATAGGACCGTCAGTCCGGGCCCGATTTCTCCGACGACTTCATCATCCACTGCCACTTTGCTGTTTTTTACGCGCTGTACGACTGCAATCATTGGTCACTGATGGAAAAAATGTCTGGATGGTTTTGGAGTGTATGGCCTTTATTCCGTAGACTGTGCATCATATTGCATGCATCCGTATTTGGCAAGATGATTTCCGGCTGCCGTGCAGCATCTCCGTTTTCCTCCAAAATGCGTCAATTTATAGCCGTGTGTAAATCCTGGGATCCTGTGCATGATAATCCGGGTGCATAATGCGCTAAGACCCATAGGATGTGCTGACGAAGGAAGCGCATCAATTCCTGAATGAATGCACCGGCATTCGACAAAGCTCATCGTAAAAAAACAACAGTTGTGTTCGTAGCAATCCCTGCCCTGGAAGCAGGCAACTATCTCGCCGTTTCCCGCCCCAAAACCCCATCGGATCATTTCAGCGGGTCAGGGGATTACCCTCTCGCAACTGTGATGGGCCGTTGCCAGCTTCTACGGCTCGATAAGCCGCCCCCTGAAAACTCGCTTCGCCTCCGGCTCCGCTCAGACATTCAGGGTGCCTGGCTTATCTTCGCCCCAAGCTGGCACGCCCCCTCACAATTGTTGCGCGAGGGTAATCCCCCGACCCTCTGAAATGCGTCAATTTATAGGCTTTGTTGGTGTAGCAAATAGCGAGTGGGATAATCCGGGCACATGATGCGCTTCCTGCGTCAGCACATCCTATGGACGGCGACAAGCTTGGAAATGAAATGTTCAGGGCTGAAATATCGCCCGATATACCCCAAAAAAATATCCCACCGGGATGCGATGTATAAAATGGGCAATTCCTGTGGGGTGGGGGGTGGCGGGGGATGCCACGAGGCAACATTGGGAGGGTTTGGTGGTAGCTCTTGGCGAAGTGTAGCAGGTCATCCTGGATTGTTTGAGCGGAGCCGGAGGCGAAGCGAGTTTCCAGGATGACGCGGAACGAGCCATAGAGATACCCCAAACCCTCACAGTTGCCGAGGGCATCCCCCGCCACCCCCCACCCCACAGGGATTATCCTTTAACCTTCGCAGGGCCGGTCGGTTTTTTGGGGGTGTTCATATACCCCATAGAAATTATCCTTCAAGTATTCGAGGCTGTCTATGCATCGGCGTATAAATCTATTGCGACAATCCTTGTTCCCCGCCATCAAAGTCCTTGACATGCTTTCGGCAACTGGCGTAAATTTAACAATTTACTTGCAGATCGGAATAGAATCCGGGTCATCGTTATTCCGATGTCCTTGAAAAAATATGCGATCCGCATCGCCTGTATATCAATACAGATCCAACTTGCGGCACCGGAAAGGAAAACAACCCATGGACTACAAAAAGACGCTGAATCTTCCCCAAACCGATTTCCCCATGAAAGCCAACCTGGCCAACCGGGAACCCGGGCAGATCGAACAATGGGAGAAGGAAAAGCTCTACGAGACAATCTGTGAAACAGCCAAAGGCCGCCCCCGGTTCACCCTCCATGACGGACCGCCCTACGCCAACGGCAACATCCACATCGGTACGGCCCTGAACAAGATCCTCAAGGACATTATCGTTCGCTCGCGCCAGATGGCCGGATTCGAGGCCCACTACGTGCCGGGATGGGACTGCCACGGGCTGCCCATCGAACACAACGTGGACAAGCAGCTCGGCTCAAAGAAAAAAGACCTGTCCATCGTGGAAATCCGCCGAAAGTGCCGGGAGTACGCGGAAAAATATATCGATATTCAGAAAGAGGAGTTCAAGCGTCTTGGCGTTATGGGCCAGTGGGAAGAACCCTATCTAACTATGAGCTACGGGTACGAGGCCGATATCGCGCGCCTTTGCGGCGAATTCGCCCTGAACGGGTCCATGGTCCGTCACAAGAAGCCCATTTACTGGTGCTGCTCCTGCAAGACCGCCCTGGCGGAAGCCGAAATCGAGTATGCCGACGAGACGTCTCCGTCCGTCTATGTCCGCTTCCCCTTTGACGGGCCGCCCGAAGCCATCGACGACAAGCTTGCCGGAAAGGATGTCGCCATCGTCATCTGGACAACCACGCCCTGGACCCTTCCGGCCAACCTGGCTGTCGCTCTTCATCCGGATCTTGCGTACGTGGCCGTGGATGCCGGAAGCGCCGGCGTACTGATCCTGGCAAAGGATCTCGTGGCAGGTGTCATGAAAACATTCGGCATCGGCGACTACCCCGTCATCGGTCCGGTGGACCCGAAAGCCATGGAGAACCGGTACTGCCGCCACCCCTTATACGATCGCAAGTCGCTTATCGTCATGGGCCAGCACGTCACCCTGGAAGCCGGCACCGGCTGCGTCCATACCGCGCCCGGCCACGGCCGCGAAGACTACGAAGTCGGCCTCGAATACGGCCTTGACGTCTATTCCCCCCTGGATGAAAACGGATGCTTCACGGACGAGGTGGACGGGTTTGCCGGCCAGTTCGTCTTCAAGGCCGATCCGAACATCATCGAAAAGCTGGATGCCGACGGCATGCTCATGGCCCGGGAAGACATGGGCCACTCCTACCCGCACTGCTGGCGGTGTAAAAAGCCGGTTATTTTCCGGGCAACCCCGCAGTGGTTTATTTCCATGGAGAAAAACGATCTGCGCGCCAAGACGCTTGAGGCCATCGACACGGTCAACTGGATTCCCGCGTGGGGCAGGGAGCGCATCTGGAACATGATCCGCTACAGGCCCGACTGGTGCGTATCCCGGCAGCGTTCCTGGGGCGTTCCCATCACCATGTTCTACTGTGAAAAATGCGGTGAAGTCCATATCAACCGCGAAATCGTGGACAAGATTTACGCGATCTTCCAAGAGCATGGCGCGGATATCTGGTTTGAAAAGGAAGCCGCCTTTTTCCTTCCGGAAAACACCGCCTGCGGCGCCTGCGAGGGCAGCGCCTTCGGCAAGGAAACCGATATCCTGGATGTGTGGTTCGACTCGGGCGTGAGCCACGAGGCGGTGCTTTCCGTCCGGGACAACCTCGACTGGCCGGCCGATCTTTACCTGGAAGGCTCCGATCAGCACCGGGGGTGGTTTCACTCGTCCCTGCTGACCGCCGTGGGGCTCAAGGGCAATGCGCCCTACCGCTCGGTTCTCACCCACGGGTTCGTGGTGGACGGCAAAGGGAAGAAGATGTCCAAGTCCATGGGCAACGTTATTGCGCCCAAGAAAGTGATCGACCGCTACGGCGCGGAGATCCTCCGGCTGTGGGTCGCCGCCTCCGACTACAAGGACGACATCCGCATTTCCGAAAACATCCTCAAGCAACTGAGCGACGCCTACCGCCGCATCCGCAACACCTGCCGTTTCATGCTGGGCAACATCAGCGACTTCGACCCGGCACAAAACGCGCTGCAAGTTTCCGAAATGAACGAGCTGGACCGGTTCATGCTCCACCGCCTGCAGGGATTCATCCGGCGGGCCGGCCAGGCATACGATGCGTATGATTTCCACGTCATCTATCATGGGCTCTACAACTTCTGCACCGTGGATCTGTCTTCTTTTTACCTGGATATCCTCAAGGACCGGCTCTATATATCGGAAGCCGACAGTCCCGTCCGCAGAAGCGCCCAGAGCGGCATGCACGCGGTGCTGGGGGCGCTTACCCGCATCATGGCCCCGATATTGCCGTTTACCGCCGATGAGATCTGGACGTACTATCCCTTGGCGGAAAAGGAAAAAAGCGTCCACCTGGCATCGCTGCCCGAACCCGACGACGCCGTGATCGATGAGGCGCTTGCAGTCAAGTGGGAAACCCTTTTGAAGGTCCGCTCCGAGGCGACCCGCGCCATGGAAAAGGCGCGCGCGGACAAGGTGATCGGCCATTCGCTGGACGCCCATATAACGCTCGGGGCATCCGGCGACCTGCTGGATCTGCTCAGGTCCTATGAATCCGAGCTTCGCTCGTTTTTCATCGTATCGTCTGCCGGCGTGACCGACCGGACGGAAGGAAGCGGGTTTGCCGATACCGCCATGGAAGCGCTCAAAATCCGGGTTGAATCCTCGGATGCGGGCAAGTGCGAGCGCTGCTGGGTGCATGACCCGAGCGTCGGCGAAAATGATGCGCATCCGACGGTATGCTCCCGGTGCCGGGGCGTTCTGAGCGGTATTCCCGGGTAGGCGGCGGTGGACGAGCGAACAAAACACATTCGGTTCGGCGCGGTATGCGCGTTGGTGGTCCTTGGGGATCAGCTCACCAAGTGGATGGTGGTCGCATGGCTGCCGCTTCACTCCCGTATCACGGTGATTCCCGGCTTTGCCAACGTGGTCCACGTGACCAACCCCGGCGGAGCGTTCGGCCTGTTCGCGGACCAGGACCCCATTGTGCGGATTATCCTGTTTATTGGCGTGGCCTGCGTGGCGGCCGGCCTGGTCTTTTTTCTGCACTGGCGGACCCCGGCGGAGCACTGGCCGCTGACGACCGGTTTTGCGCTGATTTTCGGGGGAGCGGTGGGCAACCTGGCCGATCGCATCCGGATCGGGGAGGTGGTCGATTTCATCGATCTGCATATCGGCGGCCGCCACTGGCCGGCTTTCAACATTGCGGACAGCGCCATATCGATCGGCATGGTAATCTTCGCTTATTACCTGATCGTTAAAAAAATTCCGGAATAGGCTATTTGCAGCCGAAATGTCGTGATGCCTGAAATCCCGTTCGCCAAAATAGAATCCGCCCTGTCGGGTCCCAAAGCCGGTCCGCCGGACAGCGTCCATCTCGTGTTCGGCGAGGACTACCTGGTGGAAGAGGCTGCCAATGCCGTGTTGGATCGGATCTTTCCGGACACGGCCGACCGTCAGGCGCATATCGAAACCGTGGATATGTCAGATGGCGAGTCGATCTACGATATCGTTGAGCGGATCACCACCCTGTCTTTTTTTTCCGCGACAAAAGTACTTCGGCTCAAAGCGGACGCGGTTTTCAAATCCGGGTTTTCCCCGGACGAACATTTGCAGAAGATCGAGGAAGCAAGGCTTTCCGATGATATCCGGCTGGCCGCGAACCTTTTAAAGGATATCCTCAGCCGCCAGGGAGCCGTTGCCGATGATGTTATTACCGGCGATCCGGCAAAGGTCATCGGAGCCGACCCCAACGCCTACACGTCGAAAGACTGGATCCGGCAGATCGCCGCGCACCTGGCCGAAACCGGCGCGGATGCGTCCGCCGCCCCTGCCGCGGACGGGGCGGCCATACTCCGGCAGACCATTGACAAGGGACTGCCGGACGGGCATTTCCTGGTGATCACCACATCATCGGCCGATCGCCGCACCGCCCTTTACAAAGCCGTGAGCCAGCACCACACCGCCATCAACTGCACGGTCCCGGCGGGGGCCCGCAAGGCGGACATCGACGCGCAAAAGGAAATCCTTTCAAGCGTGATGCGCAAGGTTCTTGCTAAACACGCCAAATCGGCGGATTCGAAGGTGTTCGGAAAGGTTTATGAACTGACCGGTTTCGCGCCGCGCGTATTTGCGGGAAACATCGAAAAGCTCGCTTTTTTCTCAGGCGATGCAGCAACCATCCGGGCCGAAGACGTGGATGCGGTGCTGGGACGGACCCGGGAAGATCCCGTGTTCGTTTTTACCAACGCGCTTCTGGAAAAAAACGCACCCGATGCGCTCTACTACTTGGGGTCCCTTCTGGGTGCGGGGTTTCACTATCTTCAGATCCATTCAGCCGTTACCTCCCAGATCCGCAAGCTACTGTGCATCAAGCTATTTATGCAAAGCCAATACGGGCGGGAGTGGCGGCCCGGCATGCGCTTCGATGCCTTCAAAAGCAGGGTGCTGCCGCGGGCGGTTGAATACGATCGGAAAATAGCCGATGCGGCAGCGGCTCAAAACGGGCAGCAGACGGCGGATACGGAGCAGGCTTCAGGCCAGGGCGCCGGAAAAAAGAAAAAAAAGACGAAGGCCGCTGCAAAAAAACAATCCGATCTGGTCATCGTGAAAAACCCGAACAACCCGTATCCCATCTACCAGGGGTTTCTTCAGGCCGACCGGTTTTCCGCCTCGGAGATCCGGGGTTTTATAATAAAGCTCCATGATGCGGACGTCCGTTTAAAAACATCCGGGAGCACGCCCGGCGCGGTACTGGAGGAACTGGTGCTGCACATCTGCTTTTCCAACGAGCCATCCGGAAAATGACATCGAAAATGGACCTGCCAGCGGACGTAAAAATAAACAACGCGGTGCCCGGAACGGTTTCGGAATATATCGAGGCGCTTCTTTCCTCAAGACGGCCCGGCGGACAGGTTGTTTATCATACGCTTCTGGAAGGCAGTCCGCCGGTCTACGCGGAAAACGGATTTTCCGGCAACGATGCCGTTGGCATCCGTGCGGACGGCATCGACCGGATTTTATCGGCGCTGGGCATCCAACGCCTGTATTCCCACCAGCACGCGGCCATATCGAAAGTCCTTGAAAACCGCCACGTGGTGGTCGCCACCCCAACCGCCAGCGGCAAGACCCTGGTATACAACCTTCCGGTGCTAAACGCCGTGATGAACGAACCGTCGGCGCGCGCGCTGTATCTTTTTCCCTTAAAAGCCCTTGCCCAGGACCAGCTCAGAAATTTCAACGAGACGGCCGCCGCCGCGCCCGGGCACAAGGCAACGGCCGCTATCTATGACGGGGACACCACCGCCTGGCGCAGGAAGAAAATCCGGGAAAACCCGCCCAACGCGATTCTTACCAACCCGGAAATGCTGCATCTCGGGTTTTTGCCCCACCACGACAAATGGGCGGATTTTTTCTCGACGCTTCGCTACGTGGTCATCGACGAAGTTCATGTGTACCGGGGGGTGATGGGTTCCCACATGGCCCAGGTGCTAAGGCGCCTCAGAAGGATATGCGCCCTGTACGGCTCCGATCCCGTGTTCATCTTCTGCTCTGCGACCATCGCGAACCCGGCCGAACTTGCATCCGGGCTGACCGGCCTGGATGTGGCGTGCATCGATCATTCCGGCGCACCCGAAGGCAGGCGGCATCTTGTTTTCATCAACCCGGTGGAAGGGGCGCCGCGCACCGCCAACATGCTGCTCAAAGCGGCGCTTCACCGGGCGCTTCGAACCATCGTCTATTCCCAGAGCCGGAAGATGACCGAGCTGATCGCCATGTGGGCCGCGGCCGGCAAGGGGCTGGAGAAAAGCCGGATATCCGCCTACCGGGCCGGCTTTCTGCCGGAAGAGCGCCGCGAAATCGAAGCCGGGCTCATGAGCGGCGAGCTGCTTGCGGTGATATCCACCTCGGCCCTGGAACTGGGCATCGACATCGGCAGCCTGGATTTGTGCATCCTGGTGGGATACCCCGGCACCGTGATGGCGACCCGCCAGCGCGGCGGCCGCGTGGGAAGAAGCGGGGATGAGTCCGCCGTCATCCTGGTGGGCGGCGAGGACGCCCTGGATCAGTATATCCTGCGCCATGCCGCCCAATTCATCACGCGGGAGCCGGAATCGGCCATGGTCAACCCGGACAACGAGGAAATCCTTGCAAAGCACCTGGTTTGCGCGGCGGCGGAGCATCCGCTTTCCCTGAACAGCCCCCTGGATGACTCATTGGAAGGGTCGTCCGCAAAAAATCACGGATTTTCAGGACGCCCGGCCGTAGCTCGGGTGATCCGGGACCTCGAGGCGGCCGGAAAGCTTTTCCGCAGCGCGGAGGGGACGACCTGGTTTGCCGCGGAAAAAAATCCCCAGCGAACGATCGATCTCCGGGGCTCCGGAAGCCGCTTTGCCATCATCGACCGGGAATCCGGCAATAACATGGGGGAAATCGACGGGGTACGCGCCTTCCGGGAGACCCATCCGGGCGCGATCTATCTTCACCACGGCAGAACATTTCTCGTTGATCAGCTGGATATCGAAAAAAAGACCGTTTTGGCGCGCGAAGCAAACCCCAATTACTACACCCGCACCCGGAGCAGCAAGCAGACCGAGATCCTGGCGGTGTATCGGGAAAAGGATCTCGGCCGCACACGGATTTTTTTCGGCCGGCTCAAGGTCACCGACCAGGTCACGGGGTATGAAAAATGGCAGATCCGGGATCACAAGCGGATCAACATCCTGGGGCTGGATCTGCCGCCGCAGGTTTTTGAAACCGAAGGGTTCTGGGTCGAGATCCCGCTTGCGGTCCTTGAGGCGGCCGAAAAGCGGCAGATGCACTTCATGGGCGGAATTCATGCCATGGAGCATGCGCTCATCGGGCTTAGCCCCCTTTTCGTGCTGTGCGACAGAAACGACCTGGGCGGCATATCGATCACCTACCATGTGCAGGTTCAAAACGCCGCTGTTTTCGTCTACGACGCCTTTCCCGGCGGGATCGGTCTGTGCCGCACGGCATTTGAAAAGGCGCCGGATCTGATTAAAACGGTTTTCAGCACGATATCCGGCTGCGAGTGCGAAGCCGGATGCCCCGTATGCGTGCATTCTCCCAAGTGCGGGTCCGGGAACCGCCCCATTGACAAGGATGCCGCCCTGTTTGTACTGAAAGGGATCATGGGGGATGAAGACGATCCGACCCGGACCGGGTTTCCATCCGTTTCCGCCGGCCCCGCGACCGGCGGAATTACATCCGAACCCCGGCAGCCCGAGCCGGTAAGCTCGGCAGGCACCGCCCGGGAAAAATGCGAGCCTGAGCAGGACAATTGCCGGCCGGCAGCCCCCGGCGGAGACAGTGCCGCAAGAGACAGCCCCGTTCAGGGCCAAGTGGACACAATCCGCTACGGGGTTCTGGATATCGAGACCCGCCTGTCCGCGGAAGAAGTCGGCGGGTGGGGCAGGGCGCACCAAATGGGGATCAGCTGTGCGGTGGTCTTTGACTCCCTTGAAAATGAATATCTCACGTTTCTCCAGGAGGATGTGAAGGCGCTGGTGGACCGGCTTGCCGCATTCGACCTGGTGGTAGGCTTCAACCTCAAACGCTTCGACTACGCGGTGATCGGCGGCCTTATCGATTATCCCTTTCACAGCCTCCCGACCCTGGATATCCTGGAGCATGTCCACACCCGCCTGGGCTACCGGCTTTCCCTCGATCACATCGCCCACGCCACCCTGGGCCGAAGCAAGTCCGCCGACGGGCTTGCCGCATTGAGTTGGTGGAAGGAGGGAAAAATGGACCAAATCGTCTCTTACTGCAAAGAGGATGTTGAAATCACAAAAGCGATTTATCTTTACGGGCTTGCCAACCGATATCTCCTGTTCCGGAACAAATCCGGGGCTTCCGTCCGTCTTCCGGTGAACTGGTAGCCTCCTTACAGGTCAACCTCGTTGAAATTTCATATCGAAGCAAAGAAGCTTATCCCCCGTCTGAATCCATCCGCAAGTTATCACCATCGAAATCGGTATCGAAATCGGGATTGGAATCCCTCGCCGTCCTTGACCTTGAAAAAAAACCCGGTTTTTGTTCGGGCGCGATTTATATGAAATAATAAAATCCGATTTCGATAGCGATAGCGATTTCGAAAAAACGATGGCCGGGAGATAATATTACCCTTGAAATTCTCTACCGTTATGATATTATAAACAGTTTAGGTAATTTTTTGGGGTACAGATACTTCCGGTGTGTTTTCTATATTCCTTCCATACCCATTCATCGGCCTTGCGAAGGGGTTTATACGGGAAAAATAAAATTTTTGGTCAAAAAACGTTGTTTATCCAGGTGAACTATGATAGATTGCCATGGCGGTATCAAACCGCTCCTGCCGGACAATACAACCGGATAATACGATTTAAAAAATAGATATATATTAAAGATATACATTTTGAAGTAAACGGTTTTGCAAAACTGAAAAAGGAGTAAAAAATGCCGGACAAATCCACTTTCGAACAACTGCGGGAAGATGAGCGGGAGGTCCGCAAGCAACTGATCGTCAAGGCCGCCATGGAACTTTTCGAGGAAAAGTCATTCCACGAAATCGGCATGCGGGACATCGCCCTTCAGGCAGGCGTTTCCGCCGCTTCCATCTACCGGTACTTTCCGAGCCGGGACGACCTGTTCGTGGAGTCGTTGATCCAGGATATCAACCTGATCGAAAAACTGCTGACCCGACTGGTGGAAAGGGGGCGGTCCATCGAGGACCTGACCATCGCCGTGGTCGATTACCTCATCGACAACGAGGCGACGTTCCAGATGATGGTCCATTTCATGATTCGCGGGGAGCTCAATCCCCAGGCCCTGAAAAAGTTCAACAGCGTTCAGCGCTATTTTCTAAACATGTTCGACAATGTCGTTCAAAAGGCCCAGGGGGCTGAAAAAATGAACCTCAACTCCCAGGCGTTTTTCGCATCCCTTGCCGGGGTTGTCCTGACATTCCGGAACTACCCGGGCAGAACAGCCGAAGAAAAGAGAAAATCCATCCACAAGCTCGCATTGATGATCATGCGCCAGGGAGCATTGGAAGACATCGACGAGCACGGTTCGCAATCCAAGGCCGGATGATCCCCGAACAATCAGTGATTCACAAACCGGCATCCCCATGGGAGCAATCCATCAGGATGCCGGTTTTATCTGTGTTTATCCGTGTGATTTGTGGGCTATTGTTTTCGTTTTTCAAATATTTCACAGGTTCCCAGCACATCCTATGCCCTCGACAAAAAAACTACCGGTTTTTGTTCAGCCGCTGTATAGCCCCCAAAAACCCCGGAGAAATTCGTCGTAAATCGCATTTTCCATTCCCCGGTAGCGTGGCGAAAAATGGAATAACGTGCTTCTGGAAGCACCGGCCGCAGCCGCAATCCGGCCGGCCTGAAGTGCTGTCAGGTGATTTTTGCGCTCAGCGAGATGGCGATCCGACTCCAAAAACATGGATTCGATAAACAGGTGGTCGCAGTCCTTTGCCAGGGCCGCAATCCGTTCAACATTGCCCGATGCGGCCGCAACATCCGTTATATAGGCAATCTTTCCGCCCCTGCCGATTTTCACCAGCCTGTCCGCAAGTTCGCCCAGCGTGTATTCCACCTGCATGCCGTTTGATTTCCGCGCCGCATAAACAAGCGTTTCGTTTGAATGGTTTTCCAGGATCATCCGCTTGAAGTCAAACAGCCATCTCCCCGGTTCAAGATCCATCGCCTCCAGCATTTCCCGTCGGATGTTCACGTGAAAAGGCTCGTTTACCGCAAAACCAAGACACGCCGTACCGTGATCAAGCAGTGCCGCTTCCACCCGGAAATGGTTTTCAGAGGCAATGACCCGCGGGGCGGGGTTGTTTTCGGGGTCGCTTTTTCCATTGCTGCACGGACTGCCCCATGGCATCTCCCATGGCGTATAAGAAACCGGCACCGGCCGGAACCCCTCATTGCAGGCATATCGCCTCGTATCAATACCATGGGGGGTCAGCTCGGATACCACCAGGGTAACGGGGCTGTCGTAATTTTCCACCAGGTTCCAGGTATACCCGGCAAGCTTTCCCGCCACGTTGTTATGGAATCCCTCGGGCCCGTAAAGGTAGAGCGCCTTTTCGCGGCCCAGCATGATCCGCAGCAGGTGATCGAAGCCGATGAAGTGGTCCATGTGGGTATGGGAGACAAAGCAGTGGGTGATTTTCAGGATATCGCGGGGAGC
>SLJY01000022.1 GCA_007134875.1 Desulfobacterales bacterium | reverse complement strand
GGATTCCACATTCAAAATGCCCCGCTGCCCGGGATCCTGCTCATATGCGCGAAGCCGTTCCAGCAGTCGGAGACCTTCCATCGTTTTGCGATTTCCTTGTTGCGGCATCCGGGTTGAGACATCCTGGAAAAACGGCGGAACAGCCCGTTTTCCCGGATGCCGATTCGGTTGACTTCTGTGGATTGGTTATTATTTGGGGGCTTTCCAGTCATCCTCCGCCTCGATGCCGTCGGGCTCAAACGTCCAGACGATTTTTGAGTAGGTGAATTGAATGACTTCCATATCATGGTAGGGCTTGTTTCCTTCCAGCATGGTCAGGGGCTTATAGGACTGGGAGCTGACGATGATCGCGTCTTCCAGTTTGACCGTGAAATAATGCTCTTCCTGCCCCTTTTCATTGATCCGGAAATACTGTATCTCCACGCTCTTGAACTGTTCGCCGCTCGTACATGCCTGGTAAAGCTTCGGCGTCGCCCTGTCAAAGTGTTTGGTCACTTTCAGGGGGTGATGGATCCGCTGCCCGGTGGGAAGACCGGTATGGGTATCCTTGGGGATTTCGATGTCATGTTCGATTGCATACACAATGATCATGTCCTCCCGTCCGCTTTGGGTACAGTCGCCATCGATCGCTCCCTGGTTTTTTCCTTCCAGTTTCATGTAGCTCGTCATTGCCATTAACGGTACTCCTTTTCTATTTTAGGTGTAATCAGTTATTCCTTGTCGAGTTTTCCCACCAGGGAAAGGGTAAAGCTTGCTCCCATGTATTTGAAATGGGGCATTACCTTGAGCGAGACACTGTACCAGCCGGGATCGCCGGCTACGTCGTTGACATCGATCACCGCCTTGCGCAGCGGCCGGCGAGACCGGACGCCGGCGGACGGGCTCTCCTGGTCCGCTACATACTGGCGGATCCATTTGTTCAGTTCGTCTTCCAGGTCGCCCCGCTGCTTCCAGGTGCCGATGTTTTCCCGCTGGATCACCTTGATATAATGCGACAGCCGGTTGATCACGAACATGTAAGGCATCTGCATGCCCAGCTTGTAATTCGTTTCGGCTTCCTTGCCTTCCGGGGTGTTGCCGAACGATTTGGCTTTCTGACAGGAATTGGCCGAAAAAAAGGAAGCATTGTCGCTTCCCTTGCGCATGGTCAGCGAGATAAACCCTTCTTCGGCCAGTTCGTATTCCCGGCGTTCGGAAATCAGCACCTGTGTCGGGATCTTGCTCTGGATAGCGCCCATGGACTCATAATTATACACCGGCAGATCGTCGACGGACCCGCCGCCCTGGGGACCGATAATATTGGCGCACCAACGGAACTTGGCAAAGCTGTCGGTCAGGCGGGATGCAAAGGCAAATGCCGTATTCCCCCAGAGATAGTCCCGGCTGCCGGCGGAGACATCCTCCTTGAAATTGAAGGATTTGGCCGGGACGGTATCCGGGCCGTAGGGCAGCCGGAGCAGAAACTTCGGCAGGGTCAGGCCGGCATACCGGGCATCCTCGGATTCCCGGAATGATCGCCACTTGGCGTATTGCGGTCCTTCAAAAAGGGATGCGATGTCCTTGATGTTGGGCAGCTCCTCGAAGGATTCGACGCCGAAAAATGATTCCCCGGCCGCCGAGACAAACGGCGCATGCGACATTGCCGAAACACTGGCGATATTCTGCAGCAGCGACATGTCCTGGGGACCCGGGCCGAACTCGTAATTTCCGATAAGCGCGCCGTAGGGCTCGCCGCCGAATTGGCCGTATTCCTTCGTATAGACGGTCTGATACAGGCCGGACTGGGTAATCTCGGGTGCGTCTTCGAAGTCGTCGATCAGATCCTGTTTGCTGGCATTGAGCATCGAGATCTTGGTATTTTCCCTGAAATCCGTGTTATCCACCAGGTATTTGAGCGACCGCCAGGCGGACTCGAGTTTCTGGAACGCCTCGTGGTGAAGGATTTCATTGACCTGGGCGGAGAGCTTCTGATCCAGATCGGCAATCATCTCGTCGACAATGGTTTTGCTGACTTTTTCCCCCTCGCGTTCGGGTTTCAGCAATTCATCGATAAATGCCTGGATGCCGGTTCTCGTGATGGAGTATGCCTCATCCGAGGGGGTGACCTTGGTGGCCTGAATAATTTCATCGATCAGGGATTGTTCGCCCGCCTCAGCCGCCGCCTTTTCCTGTTGTCCTTTTTGTTCTTCCGTCATAACGCCTCCCTTATTCGTCTAATCCGAGTTCTTTCAGCAGCCGCTGCCGGGCGCCCTCGTCGGCAATCAGTTCCTGGAGTTTTTTACGAAACGCCGGGGTGTTTCCCAGCGGGCCCTTCAGGGCGGTCAGGGCATCGCGCAATTCCTTCATCCGCGTAAGCTCCGGAACCTTTTCCACGATCCGGTCCGGGTCGAAATCCTTTATGTCTTTGAAATTCATGGAAACGGTCATATCCCCATTTTCATCCTTACCGCTTTCCGGTTTGGACATTTTATCCGGTACGCTGAAGGTCAGTTCCAGATTATGGGCTTTCAGTACCTCGTTGAAATTGTTTTTGTCCACATTGATGGGCTCCCGGTCTTCCACCATACGCTCGTCTTCCCGGGATGTGAAATCGCCCATAACCATTACCTTCAGCGGCAGTTCAACCTCTTCCTTCGCATCCCCGGTCGCCGGCTTGTAGGTAATATTGACGCGTTCCTTGGGGGCGACAGATCCTTCTTTGGCCATGGTATTTCCTCCGTTTTTGTTCTCAGTTTATAAAAGTAGTTGTGTTGTGCCGATTTACCCATACCACCTGCGGCAGGCGCACAAGCCTTACAGCGTATAGGCCGACGCCGGATCGATCCGTGCAATCCGGTCGAAAACAGCCCCTGCTTTTTGGTTGCATTCTTTCCTGGAACAGGTTCGGAAACCGTCATAAACGAGATGCAGCCCCTGAAAGGCCAGAGCGGGCTCCCAGTCTTCTATGTGATAGCGATCGATTTCGGATTCGATGGTTTCCAGGTGGGGAAGCGCGAGCTCAACGCGTCCCGTTTGAAGCAATATCCGGCACAAGCCGATACGAAACATCAGTTTTTCCCGGCCCGAACCGCAGCGCATCAGATTCTCGTGGAACAGGCTGACGGCCTCCAGACTGTTTTTTTTCCTGATCAGCTCTCCGGCCCGGGTTTCTACATCCTGGTATATCGACGACCCGGAATCTCCCGGTGCTGACACGGCTGTTCCGGCAGGCGGTGTTTGCCCATCGGATGCGGTGATCGATCCGAGCCACGACCGGGTCTCCTGGTCGGCAAAGGGTGTTCCGTCCGAGAATTTCAAGGTTTCAATGCCGTCAAGTCTTTTGACAAATGCGGCGGTTTGCCTGCAGACAATCTCGCATGCCGCGGCATAGGGCTCGCCCAGGGATTCGAGACTCCGGGCGCACAGCCGGTTTAAATCCAGCCAGAAGCGGTGTCCGCGCAGGGCGGATTCGGCGGCGATGATCGCTTCTTCATACCCGCCCTCGCCGATTTGTTTTTCGATGCTTTCTTTTATCGCTGCCTCGGGCGGCGGCAGCGGCGTTTTTTTATCCGCCTGGATCATGGGCAGCGAATCAATGGCCAGCCATGCATACAGCCGGTTCAGGCGATACCCCATTGAATCGGCCGTGTTTTGTTTCAGGTAATACGTGGAGAGCCGGGCCATCGTTTCCAGCGCGCCGTTCAGGGCTTTATTGGCTTCTTTGTCCGTGGAGAACGCCTGGGATCCCACAGGCGGGTCCGGCTTTTCGGCGGGCGGGGCAGGGGCGGACTTTTTTGCTGCCGCCTTGCCGGGCTCCGTTTCCCCGGTTTCCGGGGAATTCCTTGGAGCGGCCGATGCGGCGGCTTTGTCCGGCTCGGTCCCGGCATCCGGCGCCACGGCGGTTTCCGGTTTTTCCCCGGAACTATTCGCATCCCCGCCATCGTCTAAAGGCGATGCCCCTGTGTCTGCTGCTTTATTCGCTTCCGGCACAGCTTCCGGTTCCGCATTGCTTTCCGGGGGTGTTTCCACAGGCAGCCGTTCGATGCGCTGCAAGAGAGGGCGAAGGATGGGCGCGTCGTCGATTTTTTCGGATAACATCTGATCGAGCAGGCGCAGTGATTCACAAACTTCGTCAACCATAGCCTGCCGCAGCGGGAGGGGATCGAGCGCCGCGATGAAATTTCCGGCCCGCTCATACCACCACTGAAATGCGTTAAGCCGCCCTTTTTTCCGCTTTTTGGGCGGAAAACACGTGTCCCAGTAGTTTTCCACCAGGTCTTTAAGCACGATACTCCCCTGGACAAACCCTTCAAACCCGCGGATTTTCATCAATGCTTCCGCCATATAGGCCGCCACGAGCAGATTTTTCGATTTTTCCGCAAGAACCGATTCGCTGAGCTTAAGGACATGGTTCCAATCGACGCCGCCCGAACCGGATGTAACGACGGACAGCTTGTCGATTTCGCTTTGAAGCGCTTCAAACTCCGGTGTATACTTGACGTCTTCGCCGGCGGGGTTTTCAGTGCTTATCGGGTCTTTGCCGAGGCTTCGGATGTCCATTTTCCGTTTCTGCCTTGTTGTGCATCATTTGATAAAAATCCGCCGCCCGCAGGGGGCGGTAGTACAGGTACATATGCTGCCCGTGACCGGTGTCGCGGACAAACCAGCTGCAGGGCATCACATCGATCATCTCCCGGAGTGCCTGGTTCCACAAAAACCATTCATCGC
>SLJY01000035.1 GCA_007134875.1 Desulfobacterales bacterium | reverse complement strand
GCATCGGGGGCGTGGTGGTGGATGCCGGCACCTTCGACTGGACGGATCCGAAGTTCGAATTGTACAACACGCCGGATCCCAGCAACTTCAACCTCCGGTTCGGCCATGACCTGGGGGATCTTTCACCGGTCGCCTTTGCCGTCCGCATGCGGCTGGTTCCCCTGCGGAACCTGGGGGCATGCATTTCACCGGACAACGCCTGGCTGTTTCTCCAGGGGCTGGAAACCCTGCCGCTTCGCATGGCGCGGCACAGCGAAAACGCCATGGCCGTTGCGACATACTTAAAAGAGCATCCCGATGTGAAATGGGTCCGCTACCCCGGGCTTCCCGACGACCCGGCATACCCAACCGCTTCCCGGTACATGAAAAAGGGGTTTGGCGCCATGGTGGTATTCGGCCTGAAAGGCGGAAGCGATGCGGGGCGGCGCTTTATCGACAACCTGGAGCTTTTTTCCATCCTTGCCAACGTGGGCGACGCCAAGAGCCTGGCGCTACACCCTGCCAGCACGACCCATTCCCAGCTTACCGAAAAGCAGCAGCGCGATGCGGGCCTGGAGCCAGACCTGATCCGGCTTTCCATCGGCATTGAGCATATCGACGATATCATCGGCGATATCTCCCAGGCGATCGAAAGGCTTTGAGATGGCTTTTGATATCCTGGTGACCAACGGGACCGTGCTGACGGTCAATGCCGATTTTGAAGTGATCGAAGATGGCGCGGTGGGAATCCGGGACGGCCGGATCGAATTCATTGGTGCGGCGGCGGACCTGGCCGATCCGGCTGCAAGCCGCATGCTCGACGCCCAGGGCGGAATTGTACTGCCCGGGCTCGTGAATACGCACACCCACATGCCCATGTCCCTTTTCCGGGGGCTGGCCGACGACCTGCCTCTGGACAGTTGGCTCCGGGACCATATTTTTCCGGCGGAGCAGCGGTACATTTCGCCGGAAACGGTGCATGCGGGGGCGCTGCTGTCCTGCGCCGAGATGCTTCTTTCCGGCACCACCTGCTGCTGCGATGGATATTTTCACGAAGATTCAGTGGCCGAAGCCGTTCATGCCGGCGGCATCCGGGCGGTATTGGGGCAGGGGGTGATCGACTTCCCGGCCCCGGGCGTGCCGGATCCCGGAACAAACGTTCAGTGCGCCCTTGATTTCGTCCGGAAGTGGAAGAACCGCTCGAAGCTGATTTCGCCTGCCATATTCTGCCATTCCCCCTATACCTGTTCCGCCCAAACCCTGAGTTCAGCCAAGGATGCCGCCCGGGCGGAGGATGTGCTGTTCCAGGTGCACGTGGCTGAAACCTGCGGCGAGGGTAAAGCGGTCGGTCTGGATGACGGCACTTCACCCGTGGCCTGGCTTGCCGGTTTGGGGGTGCTGGACGAAAACACCCTGGCAGTGCACGCGGTATGGGCGGATGCCTTGGATATCGGCGTGTTGGCGGATCACGGGGCGATGATATCCCACAATCCCGAAAGCAAC
Organism: Desulfobacterales bacterium; assembly: GCA_007134875.1. Taxonomy (GTDB): domain Bacteria; phylum Desulfobacterota; class Desulfobacteria; order Desulfobacterales; family Desulfosalsimonadaceae; genus B1SED10-16. The sequence continues at coordinate 15,275 of SLJY01000035.1, read as the reverse complement.
ATGAAGCTTGCAAGCGGTGTCGCACCCGTAACGGAAATGCTGGCCGCGGGCCTGACCGTGGGACTCGGCACCGACGGATGCGCGTCCAACAACAACCTGGACATGATCGCGGAGATGGGCACGGCGGCCAGAGTGCATAAGGCAGCACTGCTCGATCCCACGGTAATGAACGCAACAACCGTGATCCGCATGGCCACCATCGAAGGGGCACGGGCGTTGGGACTCTCTGATCGTATCGGTTCACTCGAGGCGGGGAAGGAAGCGGACCTCATCGTCGTGGAGGCTCGACAGCCGCATATGTATCCCCTCTACCACCCGGCATCGCACATGGTCTATGCCGCTAAAGGCTCGGATGTGCGCCATGTAATGGTTGCCGGCCGCCTCCTGGTGGAAGACCGGATGTTTCAGCATTTTAGCCTATCCGGCGTCATGGCGGATGTGCGCCGCATAGCCGGTGAAGTCCGGCGCACCGACAAGAAAATGGATTTTTCGGGATGAAAGGGCAGCCGGCGTGATGGATGATCCCAAGACCGGCCGGTCACCAGTGTGGTGCGACCCGGACGGCTCCGTTCAGGAAACGCTTGCGTACGGCGGCGTCCATGTCTGGCGCGCCGGCCTGGACCGATCCCCGGAAACCGTATCCCTTCTCTTAAACCGGCTTCCGGCCTGCGAGCGCGAACGAGCGCTTCGGTTCCGGTTTCCTCTTCACCGGGGCCGGTTCGTGCTGGCCCGCAGCATTCTGCGGCGGATATTGAATTTCTACCTGGGCACGGATCCCGGGGAAATCCACTTGTCCGTCAACCGCTACGGAAAGCCCCGGCTCGATGCGAAACAGCATCGAAGCGAACTTCGTTTCAACCTGTCCCATTCCCAAGGACTGGCCCTGTATATCGTGGCTGAAGGCCGGGAGGTCGGCATCGACGTGGAATATTCGGATCATTCCCGCACGCCGGAAAAAATCGCCCGGCGGTTTTTCTCCCCGGCCGAAGCCGATATTATAGAAAGCCTGCCCGAAAAACGCCGCAGGGGAGCCTTTTTTTCATGCTGGACCAGAAAAGAAGCTTTTGTAAAGGCCATGGGCGGCGGCCTTAGCGTCCCCCTGGGAGAGTTCACCGTAACGGTGCGACCCGAAGACCCCCCTAAGGTGCTTTACACCGCCTGGGACGATTCCGGGCCCTCGAAGTGGACCCTGATGGATATCGACCCGGGCGGCGGCTATGCCGCTGCCGCAGCGGCGGCCGGAACCATCGGGCCTGTCCGGTATTTCAGCGCGGATTTTGCTTTCTGTAGTAATTGACGGCTTCGTAAAAAGTCCAATATCTTCGTTACGCGCGATTTCTCAGAATTTGCGGCTTACGCCTTGTAAACATACACGTACGCCAAGTGCGCTGCAATCTTCGAAATCGCGCAAGCCTTGATCTTGAACTTTTTACAAAGCCGTCAGATCGCGACTTTTTACGAGTGTATCAGTAATTAATCTAATAGACAAAAAAGCCTAAAGCTGCCTTATTCAAAACAGGTGGGATTTAGGGCATTTTGATACCGGCGCTGGCATTTTTCACTCACTCAGGTGCTTGTTTTGGTTTGTTGGCGTTATTCCGGGCAGATCACCTTTACGGTCGGGAAATAGGTTCTATATATTCTTGGATCCCGTGTGAGGAAATCCATCTCCAGAACAGCGGCCTGGGCGCCGATATAGAAATCGGGCGAGGGGGATTGCCTGATTCCTTTGCCTCTTTTATATTGAAAATATGCTTTGCCGGCCAGAAACAGGGCTTCTTTGGGGATTTCAAGCATGCGGAATCCGCCTTGGTGAAGCGCCGATTCCAGTTCTTCAATTTTCTTAAAACCGACAGAAACTTCGGTATAAATAATCGGGTTGATGTATAGCGCTGCATTTTCGCTGCAATCTGACAAAACGGATTCAGACCAATCCGCCCAAACAGGACCGTTAATAATAATAATGCATGGCCGGGATTGTCAACAAGGTATATCAGTGGTAAATCAAAGATGATTTTTGTTCAGCCACTAATCGCAAAACGGGAAGCCGGGCCTGGTCGGGGTGTTGTGGGCGGATGCCGGAATTGAAACTTGAGCGTTGCGTTTGGATGTAGTACATAGGCATAAAAAGAAAGCAAAAGGACTGCATCTCAAAATAGTGCCCGAACGAAAACCGGGATTTTTCGTCAAGGTCAAGGACGTTGAAAATTTTAACCGCAAAAAACCTGGCGTATTTTATGGATTAAAATTTGATGCACTCGTAAAAAGTCTCGATCTGAAGGCTTTGTAAAGAGTACAAGATCAAGGCTTGCGCGATTTCGAAGAATACAAAGTGCTTGGCGTACTTGAAATTCTGAGAAATCGCGTGTGACGAAGATATTGGACTTTTACGAAGTCGTCAAAATTTGAGCCGGACGCAGAGATTGGCGAAAAAGACGGTTTTCGTTCGGGCACGAAACAAGGGAGTGAAAATATGGCCAACGTACTGTCAAGCATTATCACCGACGATGAGCACCGGGATTTCGCGGATTTCATGTATGGATTGTTTGCGGGGGAGGGCAATTTTTTTCTTCGCAACGACGTGTGGCTGCGCTGGCGGCAGTGGTGCCGGGAGCATGAAAAAACCTCAGAGGTGATGGAGCGATCCCGAACGGCCGAATTCTTGAAAAAGATCAATGAACTGCTGGTTATCGACAATCTCGTATTGATCATGCACCGGCCCGGGCGGGGAGAGATCCGGATCTACCGGATGGATTCCAACTGCGAATACATGCAGGAAATCTCAATCAACCGGTACCTTGACTACAAGGACGCCCACATCCTGGGCAACCGGCCGAGCGCCAACCGGGATACCCTGGAAATCGATTTCATGCCGTTTTACGACTATTCCCCCAGCGTGCGGACCATCCAGAACGTGGGAAACGGCATTTCGTTTCTCAACAAGCACCTGTCTTCCACCATGTTCCAGAAGGCCGATGAATGGGGCGACAAGCTGTTCGAGTTTATACGGCTCCACAAGATTAACGGCCAGCAGCTCCTGGTGAACAATGCGATCCTCCGCAGCCGGAAGGACTGTCTCGAAGCGCTTGACAAAACCATACGGCTGCTGTCATCCAAAGACCCGGAGACCCTGTATGCGCAGCTCGAGCGGGACATGAAGCTCAACGGCTTCGAGCCGGGATGGGGGTACAGCGCCGCGCGCATCCAGGAAACCATGGAACTTCTCCAGGCGCTTTTCTACGAACCCCGGAGCGAGACCCTGGATGAATTCATCTCCCGGGTCCCGATGATCTCGAAAGTCGCCATTCTGTCGCCCCACGGGTGGTTCGGGCAGGAAAAGGTGCTCGGCAAGCCGGACACGGGCGGCCAGGTCATCTATATTCTCGACCAGGTCCGGGCGCTGGAAAAATACCTGTTGGAGGAGTTCGCCCTGGCGGGCATCGACGTCGAGCCCCGGATCATCGTGGTCACCCGGCTCATTCCCAATGCCGGGGACACCACCTGCAATCAGCCGACAGAAGACATATTGGGCACCGATCATGCCTATATTCTTCGGATACCCTTCTATGACGACGACGGAAACGTCGTCCAGGACTGGATTTCCCGCTTTAAAATATGGCGGTACCTGGATCGGTTCGCCGCGGACTGCGAAAACGAACTGCTGGCCGAGCTGAAGGGCCGGCCCGACCTCATCGTCGGCAATTATTCCGATGGCAACCTGGTGGCATCCCTATTGTCGGATCGCATGGGGGTCATCCAGTGCACCATCGCCCATGCCCTGGAAAAGACCAAGTACCTGTTTTCCGATCTGTTCTGGCAGAATATGGAAGCGGACTATCATTTTTCCTGCCAGTACACCGCCGATCTCATATCCATGAACAAGTCGGACTTCATCATTACCAGCACGTACCAGGAAATCGCGGGCACGGACGAGCGGATGGGACAATACGAGTCCTACCAGTACTATACAATGCCGGGGCTCTACCAGGTGGTCAACGGGATCAACCTGTTTTCCCCGAAATTCAACGTCGTACCGCCGGGCGTGGACGAAGCGACGTATTTTCCGTTTCATCGCCATGAAAAGCGCGCGGAGAGCCGGATCCGGCACTGGGAAAAGCGCTTGTTTCACGACGATACCCCCGACATCTACGGATACCTTGATGACCCGGAAAAACCGCCCGTGTTCACCATGGCCCGGCTCGACCGGATCAAGAACATCACCGGTCTGGTCGAGGCCTTCGGGGTCGAACCGGAACTGAGGAAGCATGCGAACCTGATCGTGGCCGCAGGTACTATTCACGCGGATCAGTCCCAGGACGTGGAGGAAAAAAGCGAGATAGAAAAGATGTACCGCCTGATTGAACAATACGGGCTGGCCGGCAGCATCCGATGGCTTCCGTCCGTGGCCAAGCAGGAAACCGGGGAGGTGTATCGCATCATCGCGGACAAGGGCGGAATGTTCGTGCAGCCGGCCCTTTTCGAAGCCTTCGGCCTCACGGTGCTCGAGGCGATGCAGTGCGGCCTGCCGACTTTCGGGCCCATTTTCGGGGGGCCTTCCGAGATCATCATCAACCGGAAAAGCGGATACCTGATGAATACAAGCAAACCGGAGATGATGGCCGGCGATATCCTGGATTTTCTGAAAAATTGCGGGCAGGACGAAACGCACTGGACGGCCGTTTCGGAGGCCGGTATCCGGCGGGTGCAGGAACGGTTCACATGGATCCGGTACAGCGATAAGCTGATTCGCCTTACCAAGCTGTATGGGTTCTGGCGGTTTGCGGAGTCCGAGGAGGGCATGATCCGCATGGACCGCTATTGCGACCTGTTCTATCATCTGCTGCTCAAACCCCGGGCAAGCCGGGTGAATTGACGGCGTGCTGATAATTTAATTCAAGAGACGGTCGTTTTTATGACTATTGAAAAAATTGTATCCGGGGGACAGACCGGCGCGGACCGGGCGGCACTCGATTTTGCGATGGAATACGGAATCGAACACGGCGGATGGGCGCCCGAAGGCCGAAAGGCGGAAGACGGGGCCATACCGCTGCGCTACAATCTCCGTGAGCTGACGGGCGGGGATTATGCCGACAGAACGGCCAGAAACGTTCTGGATTCAGACGGCACCCTGATCGTAAGCCACGGGGGGTTGACCGGTGGGTCGCTGTTGACCTGGGTTGTAGCGGAGAAGAACAAAAAACCGGTGCTCCACGTTGATATGAAAAAACTGCTCGCGTTTGATGCGGCGATCGATATTTATGAATGGATTGAGGCCAATGATATCATAATGTTAAACGTTGCAGGGCCCCGAAATAGTAAAGACCCGGATATTTACCGGGCAACCCGGGATCTTTTGGAAACGGTTTTTCATATCGATATTATCGCCGGCTCCATGCCCCGGGCAATGGGGTATACCACGGCGGGGGGCGGCGACGACGGGATGAAGGAAGCTCGTCCGGAAACCGTGGATGATGCGGTGGATTACCTGTTATCGAGCCTTTCGCCTATGGAAAAGATGCGCATTGCAAGCAGCCCTCCGGATGCACTGCGGCAGTTTATCGGCCTGGTACAAAACCAGTCCGGCACCGGTATCGACAACATGCGCCTTGTGGCGGACTGCAGACGGGTTGCCCGGGATGAAAAAATCAGCGGGAGGGACGCCCTGATGGTGGTGCTTCGGGTATTCCGGAAACGCTTGGAGCAGGTCGGTCACCTGCGGGTAATCAAATAGTGACGACTTCGTAAAAAGTCCAAGACCTTGAACTTTTTGCAAAGTCGTCAGACCGCGCCTTTGACGAAAAATCCTGGTTTTTGTTCGGGCTCTAAACAGGCTGCTTAACGATTGACCTCCCAGTCGGCAATTCGCTCGTAGGTCTGGCCCAGGACCTGGAACTGCTCGGTCATGGCCCGGGTTTCGCCTTCCCGGATCGTACCGGAAAACCGGACGTTTTGGAGGATGTATCCTTCCTCGTCCTTTCCGATCACCTCGATGCGCACGTCCCCGGTCTCTCCGTTGTTGGTAACGATCACCCTTAATGTCACCAGGTAGTTGGTCTGCCCCCGTTCCACGAAAACCGGCTCGATGGCTTCCACCTGTAATAGCGCCGTTTCAACCGGTTTATCGTTGGTTTCTGCCAGGACCGGTATTGTGCCGATCCCCGCAAGTAGAAGCGCCATGAAGAAAAGGGCAGCGAACAGGGATGTTCGGGCCGTATGCGCATGCGTTATGGATGCGGTTGACTGGTTGCCGATGGGATTGTATGCCATGATTTTTGTGCCTCCCTTTCAGGTGCGAACCGTATATAAAAATATAAAATACTAACAAAATGTAAAACGATTAGTCTATTTTAGACTGTGCATTTTTGTCAACAGTTCTTTTTAAGGGCCACGGATGTCAGGCATAAAAACGTCGTGATCCGATAGCTTTGTAAAAAAAAGCTCAGGATCAAGGCTTGCCGGATTTCGAAGAACGCTGGGTGCCTGGCCGTGCGTGAACTTCTTCGACACCGCGCGCAGGTGCAGGTATTGGACGTTTTACGGAGCAGTCAAAGGGGGCAATCCGGATTGTCCGGGAAGTATCGATGGACAACCTGGCGGATCCGGGCGTCCGGGTCCTTCCGGAGCGCTCTAATCCTGGATGCCGCTTTTTCTCCCGGAATCTGGGCCAGTGCAAAGGCCGCGGCCACGCGGGTCGGGGTGTCGTATTTTTTCTTTCGGAAAAAGCGGCGCTTGGGAAAGAGAATGCCGGAAAGCAATGGTATGTATACACTGTCGCCGGACTGGCCCATGGCGCGGCAGCAGGCGATGATGATTTCCGGGTCCTTGGTATCCGGAACGATTGCCGTAAGGGTTTCGGCCAAAAAGGCCGGCTGGAGCTTTACCAGCGAGCGGATGGCGGGAAGGGCCGATTGCCGGTCGCCTGTTTCGGCCGCCCTGCGGAGCAGTTCCAGGGCCTTGGGCGAGTTCAGACGCTCGGCAAGCCTGAACGCGCTTTGGCGGACGGATTCATCCGGATCCGCGAATGCTTCCGCAAGCACGTCGGACAGGTCGCCGCCAACAGCGTCTATCACCTCCAGGATCCGGCATTTTTCTTTCGGACGCCATGTTTGAGCCAGGGCTTCTTTCATCCGTTTCATCCCGGTATCCCCGTGCCGGCTGATCAACTCCGCGGCAAGGCGCCGGCTGCGGTATTCTTTTGATTCCCGTATCATCCCGATGAGAAAGGGAATAACCTGCGGGCCCATGGTGCTGGCAAGCTGATACGCTTCCTGCTGGCGGAATCCGTCGGTCGATTCCAGGTCGGCACGGACCGCGTCCTTTGCGGCGGAGGGGAGCGGTCGCCCGAAAACGGTGATTTCCCCGGAGCGGTTTTTATCCGGTGTATCGTCGGTGGGGGAGTCATCATAATATTCGGCCGCCCCGGAAAGAATCCAGGCGGCGAAGCTGTATTCGCCAAAGAGTATAAATGCGCCGGCAATCCGGTGGCATAAGCCGAAGAGCTTGTGGAGCACGGCATTTTTCTTCTCCGTTTCCAGCACAACGATCACGTGGTTGGCAACCAGCTTGATAAATGCCGCTCCAGGCCGCCATTCGTCCGGAAACAGAATTTTTTCGAAGATATCGATTGTTTTTTGCCGTGTCTGAACGTCGGATGCCAGGCAGGTTTCAACGGCGCGGCCCAGCATGCTTTCGAGTCCCCGGATATCGCCCTTGAGATACAGATCCCGGGCTTTTTCCGGCAGCTCATCCAGTTTTTGAAACGTCTGTTTCCGAACATTCGGGGGTGGCTCATCCTTTTTTGCCGTTTCGGCATCCCCTTTTTCATCGGTTTCCGCAGCGGCCTCCGGGATGTTTTGCCCGTTCGGAGCCCCGGGAGGAATGCCGGAAAGAATGTCGTAGAGATTCTGGTTGAAAAAAATGCCGGTGATGTTTTTCCGGGCGGCCAGCATCTGCCAGAAATCCTTTCCGGTATCGGGCCGGGATGCTTTTTGGGATGCTGTTTTCAGAAAATCGGCGATTTCACTGGTGGTGGCACGCCGGGTAAAGGTTATGCTCTCAAGCTCCGCTTCTGCAAGAAGCTTCAGGAATCTGTCGGCCAAGTTTTCGAACGCCTGCTTGTCGACCGGCATACCGTTGATGAGCAGGCGGTTTTCCACCCGTGCAATTGCCAGAACGGGCCAGGTTTGAAGAAAAGCCGAAAGGGATGCGGACAGCCGGGAGACGGCGCCGGCGGCAACCCGGCTTTGGGGCGGGTAGAGCTTGATTTTGTTGTATGCGCCCAGAATGGAAGCAATGATTTGCCCGATGGCTTTTTCTTCGTCTTTTGTAAAGCGGTTTTCCGGGGCCGGTTCGGGTGCGGCGAAAGGGGGTTCTTCCATCCCGGATGCCGGAATCCGGCCGGTATGCCCGGCGGCGGGTGCGTCCGGGCCGACGCGTTTTGCAAACCGGAGCTGGGTTGGCACGATATGGACAAGCTGGTGTTCCCGGGCAAAGTGCCGCCAGTATCCCGGCGTCACGGCTTGCTTTTCCATTTTTGCGATTTGCCGGACCATGGCGAAAAGCTCTTTTTCGGACACCCCCTGCTTGATGGTGAGGCTTTTCAGGTCGAGCCGGTTTAAGAGCTCAACGGTTTTGGCGGCTGCTGCCGGAAAAGAGTTGGTGTCCGTCGGCCGGGAGTTGATCAGCAGGACGTCTTTTTCGACCATGATGGATATCCGTTCATCCAGGGCCAGGATTTCACCGACAAGATCTGCGAGCCGTTTCGACAGCCCGGTCACGGACTTGCTTGTTTCCGGGTACAGGCGGAGGTTTCTTGCATAAACCACCAGGGTGTGCAGCGTTTCAGGCAGCTTTGCAAGCGCTTTTTCAGAAAGGGGCGTCACGGCGATTTCCCGCTCGCTGTCCGCGCCGTTTGTCTCCTTTGCTTTCTCCCCGGGGGGTTTTGCGTCAGCCCATGATTCCCTGATTGCTTCCGGGTTGTAGGTGCTGCGGTTGTACCGGGCCACCAGTTGATCGTAGGTGGCTGCCTTGTCCAGGTTTCCGGATCGTTTGAAGTGGTGGACCAGAAAAGCGGCGGAGGGAAGAACGTTCTGGAAATAGAGCTTTTCGTGGTATCGGCCGATTTCCTCGTGGATGCGCCTGCGCTCCTCTTCGTCGATACGGCCGTAGATCGCATCCTGCACCAGCTTTCCGGAAAACCGTATGTTTTCGTCGTCCGCAAGAACTTCCCGGCGCATCAATCCGCGGGTGACCGCCTCCCGGATGATTTCATATATCCGGAAGGGATCCTGCTGCGAGAAACCTTCCAGCATGCTTAAAGAGGTTGATTCTCCGAAGGCGGATACCCTGCTGATGAACCGCCGGCCAGTCTCGTCCATACCGTCCTGCTGCTCTTTAACCAACTGTTCGAGGGATTCGGGGAAATATCCGCTTTCCAGGCGGGCGACGGTCCATCTCCCCCCCTGCTGCATGATTTTTTCGTCCTCGATCATCTTGATGAGAAGGGCCGATAGAAACAACGGATTGCCCCCGGTGACCTGCCCGAGTTTTCTGGCAACGTCGTCGGGATAGATGATGCCGGGAAATGCCAGGTTGAAGTATTTGCGGACATCATCGAGGGTGAGGGGGGGAAGGTCGATGCTCCGGATTCCCAGTTTTTTGCCGTAGGCCTCACGGAAGAGGGCCAGCGGAACGGCGCCCGTTGTTTCGTTTTTACCGGGGCCGGCGGACGTGCAGATGAACAGGGTCAGGCTGCCACGGGTCATCAACTCGAACAGAAGATCCAGAGAGGCCGGATCGGTCATCTGGAAATCGTCGATGAGCAGCACCAGGGTCCGGTTGTCCAGAAGCCTGCCCAGAAAACGGCTTACGGCATTGAAAACCGTCCGGGTCTTTCCCGGGTAGTCGGACGGTGCAAGGTGGATCTTTTCGTCCGCCATCTGCGGAATGATATGAAGCAGGCAGGCGAGATCGTTTTTCGTGGTGGCCTCGATGACTTCGACGCCTTTGTCGGAGCGCCGGTTCATCAAAGACAAAAGGATATATGCGATCAGATAGTAGGGCCTGTACATCTCCTGGGCAACGCCGTTTACGCGCACCGGTTTCAGACGTGTTCTTTCCAGGCTTCGCTGGACCGCGTCGATGAAGCTGGTCTTGCCCATTCCAGGGCCGCCGTCAACGATAAAAAACTGGTTTTTGCCGCCGGAAAGCGCCTTGAATCCGCTGCTGACCCGGTCGAACTGGGCTTTTCGCCCAACGATGCCGGCGCCGTGCACGTGTTGTTCCGCCAGTCGGCCGGTTTCCGATGCATCGACGATGCCGGGGTTTTCTTTCTTTTTGGCAAGAAGAAGCGCTGTTTCCGAGCGATTGATCAGCGCCTGGGCAGATTGCCCGTCGTCCGGAGCCGCTGCGACTCCGATGGACACGGGCGTCGGTATGGGCATGCCGGTTTCGGCAGAAAAAAAGGGCGTTTCCGTGAAAGAAGCAATCAGCTTCTCCGCTTTTTCCAGGCCGGTTATCCGGTTTTGCCCGGGCATCGCTAAAATGAATTCATAAGACCCGTATCGTACGGGCGTATCGCCGGGGCCGGCCATCTCACGGATGATGCCGGCTGCATGCCGGATCAGTTCTTCACCGGTGCTGCGCCCGTATTGATAAATGACCCGGTCGATTCCGATCAGTCCGATCAACAGCATGCAAACCGGGTTGGGGTGCGCATCGGCCCGGCCGGTTTCAAGGTCCAGCAAGCTGTATAATTGGCGCCTGTTGCCGAAACCGGTGAGGGAATCTTCAAACGTCATGCCATCGGGGTCTTTCCCGATGTGTTGAAGAAAATGAAAAAGCTTCCGGTACTTCATCTGCGCCTCGGTCCGGGCGGGCTCCCGGGTTGGGAAGGTGATTCACGGAACAGGGCCGTCCCTGTTTCCCGCATGAAGTCTTTACTATATACTGAAAGCCGGGCTGTAGTCAACTATGCCAGGCAATTCATGTCAAAGTAGATGACGGCTTTGCAAAAGCGCCACAGGATGTGCCGACGAAGGAAGCGCATCGTTTTACCGTCGCCGCAACAAATCCCGCTGGAGAATGACGGTTATGATGCGCTTCCTTCGTCAGCACATCCTATATTCCCGGGAAGCCAGCGCGCTGGCGCGGGTATCGGACTTGTTACGAAGCCGTCTTGTCTGGGGTCGGCTCAGAAGAAACTGCCAAGCCGCAGCCGGAGTTCTTCGAATCGTCTCCCGACGTCTTTAGCAATATCCATGAGCAGCCCGGCGGCGTCCGGAACGTCTGAAATCAGCCCGGCTCCCTGGCCGCAGCAGATTTCGGAATCGTTGGATCGGCCCAGTAGCTGGGAATGATACTGGGAATGGTTTGCAAGGTATTCGGCCAGGGTTTCCGGCGACGCCCCGGATTGGTGGCGTTCCATGTATTCATCGGTAAACCGGTTTCTGAGATCCCGGGCGATCATTTTCCCCTTCGGAATGGATACGGTGCAGGCATCTTTTCCTTCCGCCACGGCCGCTTTGACGCTTTCATGGCTTTCGGCCTGGCGGGTGGCCATGAAGCGCGTTCCCATGTATACGCCGTCGGCGCCCAGGGCCAGAGCCGCGATGACCCCGCGCGCATCGGCAATGCCGCCGCCCGTGATAACGGGAATGTCCACCGCGTCGGCAACCATGGGGGTCAGCGCAAAGGTGGTCAGCTCGGTCAGCCCTTTGTGCCCCCCCGCTTCAAATCCCTCGCAGATCACGGCGTCCACGCCGGCGTCTTTGGCTTTCACGGCGTGCTCGGCGGTTGATACGGCATGCATTACGATAATTCCGGCGCGTTTGAGCACATCGGTATACACCCGCGGGCTTCCCACAGAAACCACCGCCGCGTAAACGCGTTCTTCGACCACCACATCCACGATTTTTTTCGAGTATTTGGTATCCTCCCCGAAGCCGACGACGATGTTGACGGCGAACGGCGCGTCCGTAAGGCTCCGGATGGTACGGATCCGCTCCCGGATCCGTTCTCCTGTGAGTTCGACGTCATGGGTGATGTTGTCCGAACCGGCGTTGGGTCCCAGGGTACCCAGTCCGCCGGCGCCTGAAACGGCCGCGACCAGCGCCGGGCCGGAAACCCAGTTCATGGGCGCCTGGATTACGGGATACCGGATGCCCAGCAGTTTGCAGAGGCGGTTTTTTTCCATGGTTTTCTCCCCCGGCCGTGTCCGGTTCGCTCATCGGGTTATCGCCGGGTTCCGGCCGTCATATCCATCCAAAGCGTTTGCTTCCCTTATTTTTGACGATCAAAAGGGGTGTTTTTTTTTCAATGTGATACAGATTTTCGGCCAGGTTGCCGAGCAGCGACGTGTTGTTTCCGGGGCCGCCTTCCGCACCGACGATCAGGAAATCGGCCTTTTCGTGGACGGCCGCTTCGTACACGCCTTCCGCCTGGTTTTCGGAAGGATCGAGTTCCCTGTAATGACAGGGGATGATATCGGGAGAAAGGCCGAAGCGTTCAAGAAATTTCCTGTAGTCCTTCCGGAATCGCTCCTGCTCAATGGCGGCGCTTATCAGGGTGCTGGCGGGAAAATAGGACCGGGCCGTGTCGTAGAGAAAGTATGAAGCCATTTCAGCGCCGGTTTTTTCAGACATCTCCAGGGCCAGCCGGAAAGCCGCTTCCGCATGATCCGAGCAGTCGATGGCGCAAAGGATCTTTTCGATTGCAGGCGTTGCGGTCTCGGGGACAAACAGGGTGTCGCTTGCGGCTTTGGCCGATATTTTGTGGCCGTAGCGGGCCTCCCGGTTCGCCCCGTATTTCTGGCCGATCAGTACGAGGTCGGTCTCGGTTTCGTTGATGAAGTCGACGATGGCGTTGGATGCGTCCTCTTCTTCGGAGCGGATTTCTATGGCATAGGGGCGTGTTGCATTGAAATGTTTTTCAACTTCCTCCCGGATCCTGTCCTGAATGGCCCTGTAGATGGCTTCTCCGTCCGGCAGATCCCGCCCGCCCTTATCGGGAAGGTTGTATTCCTGGATCACGTGCAGAAAAAAGACTTTTTCGGCCTCCGCGATCCCGGAAAAAAAAGCGCTGTATTCCGCCATAATCGGATCGAGATATGTCAGGTCCATCAGTGCTGTAATGTTTCGGATTCTTTTCATGTCTCTTTTTTCTGCCGAAGCAGATCCTTGACGATATCCTGGTAGGATTCCCGCTCGATTTCCTTTTTACTGAGCTCTTCTTTTTCATATTCTTTTTCCAGCCCTTGCTTCAGGCTATATCCCATAATAATCAGAATGACCGCAAAAGGCAAACCCGTTATGATGGCCGCCGTCTGCAGCGCGGTAAGACCGCCCCCCACCAGGAGCACGGCGGCGGTCACACCCTGTATAACCGCCCAGAAGAGACGCTGGGTCACCGGGGAGGTTAGCTTGCCGCCCGAAGCAAACGCATCGATCACAAGGGATCCGGAGTCAGAGGACGTGATGAAAAAGCTGATGACCAGTAAAATGGCCGCAAAATTGGCCGCAAGGGCAAAAGGAAACGCATCGATCAGTTCGTATATGGAAATGGCGATATTTTCCTTTACGGGCCCTGCAATATCGGCGATCCCCCTGAGTTCCAGCAGTATGGCCGAACCACCGAACGCGGTGATCCAGAGAAACGTCAGCAGGGTCGGAATGATCAGCACGCTCAGGACGAACTCGCGGATGGTTCGGCCCTTGGATATCCGGGCGATGAACATCCCGACGAAAGGGGACCAGGAGATCCACCATGCCCAGTAAAAAAGCGTCCAGGTATTCTGCCAGTCGGTTTCCGAGTAGCTTTCCGTCCAGAAGCTCATTTCGAAAAATCCATCCAGATAGGCACCGATGTTTTGTACGTAGGCGTTCAGGATGAATACGGTGGGGCCGAAAATCAGTAAAAACGCCAAAAGGATGGCCCCAAGATTCATGTTGAGCTCGGAAAGCCGCTTGACGCCTCGATTCAGGCCGGATACCACCGAGATGGATACCATGAAGGTGATGGCAGCGATCAGCAGAACCTGCATGTTCGTGGAGACGGGCATTCCGAACAGGTGCCCCAGTCCGGCGTTTACCTGCTGCACGCCCAGGCCCAGGGATGTGGCCAGGCCGAACAGGGTGGCCAGGACGGCCAGCACGTCGATAGCGTCCCCCCATGCGCCATGCACCTTTTCGCCCAACAGCGGATAAAATACGGAGCGGATAGCCAAAGGAAGCTTCCGGTTGAAGGAAAAAAACGCAAGTGCCAGGCCCACCATGGCGTAAATGGCCCACGGGTGGAGCCCCCAGTGGAGGAAGGTGGTTTTCATGGCCACCCCGGCGGCCCCGATCGTGGATCCTTCCCCGGAGGGCGGGTCCGTGAAGTGGAAAATCGGTTCGGCAACGCTCCAGAAAAGGATGCCGATGCCCATGCCCGCAGAAAAAAGCATTGCAAACCAGGATATGCGCGAGAACTCGGGGACGGCGTTTTTCCCGCCCAGCCGGATCGTTCCGAATTTGCTGAAGGCCAGGTAGAGCATTAAAAAAAGATAAATATTGACGGATATAACTAAAAACCATCCGAAATAACTTGATATCCACTCGTGAATGGCCCCGAACACGTCTTTCATCGGCTCGCCCACCGCCAGCGTGATGGCGATAAAGGCGATGGCAAGCACAGCCGCGGGCCAGAACACCGGCGGGTGAATGTCGAAAAAGCGTTTCATCGCTTTCGGATCTTCGGGGTGGATCGATTTTTCCGTCATAGCCTTATTTCGTGCCTCTGCCGGTCTGCGTGTTTCCGGTTTACCCCGGCCTGCGGATCTTTTCATGCCGAAGGCAGATGGTGGATAAATATAAAAATATCGCCCAAACCAACTGCATTGTCAAGGATAAGCCCGACAGCCGTTACATAGTGGCTTGGCGAAAACATCGACTGCATAGTGGGCGAACGAGAACCAGGATTTTTCGTCAAGGTCAAAAACGGCGAAAAATTTAACCGCAGGAATACTTGGCGTATTTTAGGGATTAAAATTTGACGGCTTAGTAAAAGTCCAATATCTGCGTTACGCGCGATTTCTCAGAATTTTTGGTCTTGAACTTTTTACAAAGCCGTCAGATCGCGACTTTTTATGAGTGCATCAAATTTGAGCCGGAAGCAGGGATTGATAGTCTCGTAAAAAGTCGCAACCAGACGACTTTGTAAAAAGGCCAAGATCAAGGCTTGCGCGATTTTCGAAGAATTGAGCGTACTTAGCGTACGTGAATTTCTTCGGAAATCGCGCG
>SLJY01000089.1 GCA_007134875.1 Desulfobacterales bacterium | reverse complement strand
TGAATGTCCTTTTTCATTGCTATATACCTTTCCTTTCGGTATTTGACGGTTCCGCTGCCACGGGATGCGACGTCCGGCGGCAGGATCGTTTAAGAGTTCATCGAATCCATGAACTCCTTGTTGGTCTTAGTGCCCCTCATCTTATCCAGCAAAAACTCCATGCTGTCAATAGGATTCAGCGGGGCGAGCAGTTTGCGAAGTATCCATACGCGATTGATCGTTTCGGTGTCAAGGAGTAGTTCCTCTTTTCTCGTGCCGGAGCGATTGATATCGATGGACGGATAGATCCGCCGATCGGAAAGCTTCCGGTCCAGGTGGAGTTCCATATTGCCGGTTCCCTTGAATTCCTCGAAGATCACCTCGTCCATACGACTTCCCGTATCGATCAGAGCCGTTGCGATAATGGTAAGGCTGCCGCCCTCCTCGATATTCCGCGCGGCCCCGAAAAACCGTTTCGGCCGGTGCAGGGCATTGGCATCCACACCGCCGGAAAGCAGCTTACCCGAAGACGGCATGGTGGCGTTGTAGGCACGGGCCAGGCGCGTGATGGAGTCAAGCAGGATGATCACGTGTTTTTTGTGCTCCACCAGCCGCTTGGCCTTTTCAATGACCATCTCGGCAACCTGGACATGGCGTTCCGCAGGTTCGTCGAATGTCGAGCTCACCACCTCGGCACGAACGGAGCGTTGCATGTCCGTGACCTCTTCCGGGCGCTCATCGATGAGCACCACGAACGGCACGATGTTTTTGTGGTTTCCGATCATGGAATTGGCAATGTTTTTCAGCAGGATCGTCTTTCCGGTACGGGGCGGGGAAACGATAAGACCCCGCTGGCCGAAGCCGATGGGGGTCATCATATCCATAATCCGGGTGGAATATTCGTCCTTGTCCAGTTCGAGTTTGATCTTTTTTTCCGGAAACAGCGGGGTGAGATTGTCAAACAGGATCTTGTCCCGGGCCACCTCCGGTTCTTCGTAATTGATGGCCTCCACCTTCAACAGCGCGAAATACCGCTCCGATTCCTTGGGCTGCCGGATCTGCCCGGAAACCGTATCGCCCGTTTTCAGGTTGAAGCGCCGGATCTGGGAGGGAGAGACGTAAATGTCATCCGGCCCGGGGAGGTAGTTGCAGTCGTGGGAACGAAGAAACCCGAATCCGTCCGGGAGGATTTCAAGCGTGCCCTCGCCGTAGATAAACCCGTTTTTTTCGATGTGGGCCTGAAGAAGCGAGAAAATCAACTCCTGCTTGCGCATACGGCCCACGTTTTCGATGTTGAACTTCTTAGCCATCCGGGTCAGTTCACTGATTTTTTTGTTCTTGAGATCGTCAATGTTCATGTGTGAAAGCTTCTCCAATTCATCCTATTTTCTTGCAGCCACAGCAGTAGTCCGAACACCCCGGGCCGGTGCGCTCCGGGGTTGGATCATGCCGGAAATGGCTGATTTATACTGTTGATTTATCGGCCTGTAATCAGGGATACCATCGAATGCGTTGTTTACCCCAAACAGAGCCATACATTCCATAACCATGCATAATCCGACAGGATAGACATCGGGCTTGTCCGGTATGTAATAACTTATATAATAACTGCTGGCGCACGATATTGAAGGTCACGTATTGCTCAAGACTTGAAAGGAACAATGCAGCACGTTGAGTATTTATTCATTCAGGTAATAAGGGGCCTGAGGTCATGCGGCTCGCATTCGCGAGTAGGAAGGTCTTGCGACCAAATTTGTCTCGGGGCAGGACCGTTTTCGTATAACACTATTACTCAAAAGTCTGCGTGTCAACCATTTTTGCATTTTTTCCTGATATTTGCCCCTGCTTTTTCCATGATTCGGCGATGTAGCCGGTCCACCGACCGCCGGGTCTCCTCCATGGGACCGTCATTGTCGATAACCAACTGGGCGTGTTTCTGCTTCATTTCTTCGGGCATTTGGATTTTCATCATGGATCTGGCTTCCTCCCGCAAAACGCCATCGCGAGCCATGATCCGCCTGATACGGTCTTCCTCAGGCGTAAAAACCATAACCACGCAATCGAACCATTTTTCCATGCCGGATTCGAACAACAGCGGCACCTCCATGACGACGGCAGCCGATTCTTTTTGAGCCGCTTCCTCCATGCGTTTTTCCATCTGCCGGAACACCTCGGGGTGGACAAAGCCTTCAAGCGCCCTCTTCGCCTTACCATCGGATGAGATCACGTTGCGAAGCGCGGGACGGTCGATATTGCCGTCGGGCAGCAGAACCGACTCACCGAAATACTCAACGATTTGCCCGTAAGCCGTCGTTCCGGGCTCAACCGCACGTCGTGAGAGTTCGTCCGCGCTGACAACGGGAAGTCCCTTTTCGGCCAGCATCGTACAGACGACCGATTTTCCCGACCCGATGCCGCCGGTTACGGCTATTTTTACAGGACCCAACGCTTTACATTTATCCGTATCGGCTGTATGTTTATCCATGTGCCGGACAACCTGTACCCGCATGCAGAAAGTAATTGTCGTGTATTGCCCATCGGACTGGAAAAGACCCCGCAGAATCGCGCAAGCCTCTGGTATGAATTTTGGAATTTTGGAAAAGGATTTTTTATTACCGGAAAAAATGAATCATTTCAACCTAAATTTTATTCCGGCAAAAAATGGCGTCTATTTCGTCGGCGGCTGCGTGCGGGATGTCCTCATGGGCAACAATCCGGAAGATTTCGATATCGCGGTTGACGGCGATACCGTTTCGGTAGCGGATGAAATTGCAGCGCGGGCAGGCACCCGCGTCATTGCGCTGGGAAAGCCCGGAAAAACAATCTACCGTATCCACTCGGAAACCACGATTATCGACGTATCCCCTCTCAAGGGAAAGACGGTGGCCGCAGATTTAGAGCAGCGTGATTTTACAGTCAATGCTATGGCAATCGACGTGTGCACCCAGGAAATAATCGATCCCGCGGGAGGCCGTGACGATATAAAAAAGAAAATCGTTCGCATGACCACTGCACACGTGTTCCGGGACGATCCCCTTCGCCTGCTTCGGGCATTCCGAATCGCCGCCGGGCTTGGCTTCACCCTGGATACCGGCACGACGGAAGAAATCCGGCGAAACGCCTCCGCCATTACTGCTGTTGCCGGGGAACGAATCCGGGAGGAGTGGATCCGGCTGCTCGGCATGCCGGATAGTGCAGATGCTCTCCGGCACATGAACCAGACGGGCCTTCTCACCGCGATTTTTCCGGAATTGACCGCGCTTAAAAACTGCTCGCAAAATGAACACCATGAATTCGACGTTCTGGAGCATACCCTTGCCGTATATGACCGACTGGAAACGCTATTGCACAGGGACAGCCCCCGGCTGTCCGATCATTTCAGCAATATCGGACTGACAGGCGGGGGAAACCCCTCCGGCCCGTCCCGCATCACGCAGACGGACGCCCACGCCGCGGCGCTGCTGAAACATGCAGCGCTCCTGCATGACATCGGGAAACCCGAAACCCGCAAAATCGACGCAAAAGGAAAGGTTCATTTCTACGGCCATGAAACAGCCGGGTTTTTCATGGTGAGAGCCGTCTGCGACCGGCTGCGCTTTTCATCGAGTTGGAAAAACTATGTATCATTTCTCGTACGCCATCACCTGCGCCCCCTTTTCCTGTATATCGCACAATCAAAGGGACGCAAAAAAAACCTTGCCCGAACCCGTTTTTTCCTGCGCACCGATCCCTACTCCCCGGACCTGATCCTTCTGTTTGCCGCCGATATGATGGGCAAAAAAAAAGGTACGGCGGAATCATGCGACCCGCCGGATATGATTGAATTCGCCCGTGTGGTACTTTCGGAGTATTTTGACGGGTTTCGCCCGAAACGAAAATTTTCCCCGCCCATCAGCGGACGGGATCTGACGGCGTGTTTCGGACTCCGTCCTTCTCCGCTGATTGCCGAGATCCTTGAAAAAGTAGAACTCCAATACCTCGCAGGCTATATAACGGACAAAACGGAGGCTCTTCGCTTTGCTGAAAATTATATACGATCGAAAAACCGTTCTTGACTTTTACCCATCATTTTTATAATTTAAACAATTTCTGTCAATCTGGCCGAACCCTATCCCAACAACCTTCTGGCGATTTATGATTTTCCGTTCCCGGCAAAAGAGCCGGGCGCGCAGGCCAGAAAACGAAGGATCCGGCCAGATTCCGTGTTGCTCCGTACCGCCGACGACTCCGGAGGATACCCCGAACGACGCTTGTTTATCTTTCCGGCCGGGGCGCACCCGAACACAGATACCGGTGAACGAGGCCGGAAGCCATAAAAGATCAATCGGAATCGGCAGATAATCATCGTCAATGGATCGACAAAAGCGAAGGAGAATGGAATGAATATTTTGTTTTTCGGACCCAACGGCAGCGGTAAAGGAACCCAGGGCGCCATCGTGAAGGAAAAATACAACCTTCCCCACATTGAATCCGGCGCCATTTTCCGGGAAAACATCAAGGGCGGCACGGAACTGGGAAAAGAGGCTAAAGCCTATATCGACCGGGGCGATCTTGTCCCCGATAATATCACGATACCGATGATACTCGACCGCCTGAAGGCCGATGACTGTAAAAACGGATGGCTCCTTGACGGATTCCCCCGCAACAAGAACCAGGCGATCAAACTTGACGAAGCGCTTTCCGAAGCCAACCTCAAGCTCGATATCGTCGTTGAAATCGAACTCGACCGCGAAGTGGCAAAAAAGCGGATCATGGGCCGGCGGCTC
>SLJY01000225.1 GCA_007134875.1 Desulfobacterales bacterium | reverse complement strand
TGCCGCGGACTGGATCTTGAGCGCATACAAAAGCGCCGGAAGGGTGTCGGGGATCCCCGACAGGATCGACTCCCGGTCCTGCTTACCGTTTTCCCGCCGCTTGAGGCGCTCCCAGTTGACAATCACTTCCTTTTCACCCGGCACGTCAATTTGCCCGAATACGTGGGGGTGCCGGTAGATGAGCTTTTCACTCAGAAAATCGGCCACCATTTCCAAGGAAAACCGCTCGTCCTCCTTTCCGATAATGCTGTGAAACACCACGTGCAGCAGCACATCGCCAAGTTCTTCGACCATTTCCTCCGCATTGTCGTCTTCGATAGCGTCGACAAGCTCATAGACTTCCTCGATCAGCCCTTTGACCATGCTCTTGTGATTCTGCCTGGCATCCCAGGGGCATCCCCCCGGCCCGCGAAGCGTCTGCATAATTTCAACCAGCCTGTCTATTTCTTTCATGGCACTTCCTAATTATTTAGCGGCCGAACGCAGAGATTGGCCAAAAAGACGGTTTTCGTTCAGCCGCTATTTATGGATTAATTTGCGACCGCGATGTAGTTCCCGGCAATTGCATTGACAAAGCAGGCGGTCTTTTCTATCTTGCTCGCACAAGCCAACATGTCGATTTTGACAATCAAAGCCGGGCGAAAAAAGCACAGGGAAACAACGCAATGGAAAAACCGATCCGCATCGGCGCGCTGATCAGCGGGGCCGGAAGCAATCTCGATGCCGTTGTATCGGCATGCGAGGCAGGCCGCATCAACGGCCGCGTACTATTTGCAGGCGCGGACAACCCCGGGGCCGCAGGACTTGATAAAGCACGGAGAAAAGGCATCCCGACCTTTGTCGTGGATTATTCCGATATCATCCGAACCTATAAATCCGATCCCGGCCGGCTAAATCTCCCGGCCGACTTCGATGCCGAAGAAATCGCCCGCAAGCAAGCCATTGCCAATCCCCAAAACAGGGACCGGCTCCGGGTTTTTCTCGCGACCCGCGCCATTGCGGAAGCCGAACTGCTCGAACAGATGGCCGCCCACCCGTTTGACCTGCTCATTCTGGCCGGATTCATGCGCAACCTGACCCCCTACTTCATCGACCGGGTCAACACCGAGCCGGGCCGCCCGAAAATCATGAATATCCACCCCGCCCTCCTCCCGGCGTTCCCCGGAACCGACGGCTACGGCGACACGTTCCGGTACGGCTGCAAGGTGGGGGGCTGCACGGTCCACTTCATCGACTACGGCGAGGATTCAGGGCCTGTTATCGGCCAGCGATGCTTCCCCATCGAAGAAGACGACACCATCGCGTCCGTAAAGCAAAAGGGGCTCGAACAGGAATGGTCGTTATACCCCGAATGCATCCGGTACTTTGCCGAAGGCCGGGTTCACGTGGTCAGGCAGACCCACACACTGAAAAACGGCCGCCTCTACAGGCGCTCAGTGGTGCAAATCGCCCGAAAGGAAATATGATGCACTCGTAAAAAGTCACGATCTGACGGCTTTGCAAACAGTTCAAGATCAAGGCATGCGCAATTTCGAAGAATGCAGAGTACTTGGCGTACGTGCATGTTTACAGGGCGTAAGCCGCAAATTCTGAAAAATTGCGCGTAACGCAAACATTGGACTTTTTACAAAGCCGTCAAATATAACAGACCCGTTTTTCACCCACCGGCGCCCAGGACCCTGAGCATCAGCGGAAGGGCCACGAAGGTACCCACGGAGCTTCCGATATTGGCGAACACCACCACCAGCAGAATCCGGGTCACCTTGTTTCTCCAGAACCCCCTTGCCGACAGGATGTCGTTGGGCAGGTCCTCCAGGTCGCTCACCCGCGGCTTACGGATGGACGCCTCCACCATGCCGGCAACCCACCCGGCGGCCAGCATGGGATTGAGGGATGTGAGCGGCGCAGCCCCCACTGCGGCCAGAAACGTCACCGGGTGACACAGCGCAAGCAGCGCGCCCAGGCCCGCAAACGACGCATTGACAAAAATCCACAGCAGCAGCATTTCACCGCCGGCCTCCCGCCCGCCGCGGAAAAATCCGGCGACCAGCAAGGCGATAATAACAGCCGGTATGATCCATTTGAGCATTCCGCCCAGCCTGCCCTTCGGCGGCACGGTTTCCAGGGGGGCGAGATCGATCTCGTCGTGGATATAGCGTCGGATACCCGGCACGTGGCCGGCCCCCACGACCGCCACGACTTTTTCGCCGCCTGCCGCCCGGATTTTGGCTGCCAAATAGCGGTCCCGTTCGTCGATCAGGATCATCCGAAGCGACGGATGGGTGGTTTCCAGCTCCGCCAGCAGACTTTCCAGGATATCTTCGTTTTTCATCCGCTCGATATCTTTTTCCTCGATATCGTCGACCCCGCCCATGGACAGGAGCAATTGAAAAAGCAGTTTTATTTTTTTGAAAAACCCGGTGGTTCGCCAGATTCTCGACAACGTCACGGTGATATCCCGGTCCGCCAGGCAGATCCGTGCGCCCGCCTTTTCTCCGGCATCCAGGGCCCGGACCATCTCTTCGCCGGGACGGACCCCCAGCTTTTCCCCGATCCGTTTCTGAAATGCGCTCAGCATCAGGTTGGCCAAAAGCAAAAACGCCTTTTTCTCCCGGATCACCTTGAAGATGTCCATATCCCGCCAGGCGCTGCTGCTTCGGATGGACTGGTAGCGGGCGCTGCAGAGCTCAACACACACGACGTCCGGGGCTTCTTCGGCGATGACCGACTCCACGAGCTCGGCGCTCCCCTTCGACACATGGGCCGTGCCTAACAGAACGATCTCTCTTCCTTCGACTTCGATGCGGGTGCGTTCGAGGCCGGCGCCATCCGCCGGGGATTCATCGGGTTGTTTTTCAGCAGGATCCATAGTCATGACAGGGTGATTGTGCCGGCAACGGAGTTCTCCCGGACTGCTTCAGGCTTCCGTATGCGTCCGGCGGTTCGGGTTACTGCGGCAAGTCCGCACCCGAACTGTGTATCGGTTTTTGCCGTATAATTCAAACGGAAACTGATCGATTGTCAAGTTCGGTACGCCATGGCCTGATCCGAAACCTCATAGGATGTGCTGACGAAGGAAGCGCATCATGTCCCGGATGAATGCACCGGCATTCGGCAAAGCTCATCGCAAAAAAAGAACTTCTGTGTTCGTAACAATCCCTGCCATGGAAGCAGACAACTATCTCGCCGTTTCCCGCCCAAAAAACCCATCGGATCATTTTGGCGGGTCGGGGGATTACCCTCGCGCTTTTTTCGAGATTGTCATTGCTAATTACAGGTTGTTCCCGTGTAATCCCCCGACCCGCCAAAATGCGTCAATTTATAGCCTTTGGGCTGTAAAATCATGGAATAGTGTCGTAATAATCCGGGTGTGCGATGCGCTTCCTGCGTCAGCACATCCTATGGGTTGCCGCAATTGGTACAACTTGTTGTTTCAAGGCTGAAATACCGCCCGATATAGCGAAAAACAGATGTATCCCCGGGATGCGATGTATAAAATGATTAATTCCTATGGGTTTGGGGGCGGGGGGGATGCCACGAGGCAACATTGTGAGAAGTTTGGTGATATCTCTTGGCGAAGTGCAGCAGGTCATCCCGGATTGTTTGAGCGGAGCCGGAGGCGAAGCGAGTTTCCGGGATAACGCGGAACGAGCCATAGAGATATCCCAAACCCTCACAGTTGCCGAGGGCATCCCCCCGCCCCCAATCCCATAGGAATTATCCTTACGGAGATAACAAACCGGATTGCCTGAACTCAGGAAAAAGCAGCCAATACAAACAGCAGCATGCCGGCCGCAAGAACCATCAACACCCCCGCCCAGACGCGGAAAAAAGGCTCCCAGCGGTTCAGCATGGGGAGAAGCTTTGCAGCAAAGGCCGATGCCCTTTGCCCGAAACGGTTAATACGGTCAAGGCCATGCTCAAAATACGCAGCCGGCTTTTCCGCTGCTCGGGCGATCCGGCCCGCGACCCCCGCATACA
Organism: Desulfobacterales bacterium; assembly: GCA_007134875.1. Taxonomy (GTDB): domain Bacteria; phylum Desulfobacterota; class Desulfobacteria; order Desulfobacterales; family Desulfosalsimonadaceae; genus B1SED10-16. The sequence goes on along the minus strand of SLJY01000225.1, from coordinate 12,873 downwards.
GGGCCCACAGATCGCCTTCGGGGAGGCGTGGGACTTCCTCCCGGGCCGCATTCCGCAGCACGCCGGCTGAACGAATGCCCCGTGAAACCGCCAGGAAAATGGCGGCACCGGCCGCCGCCGGCCAGACAATCCCCGGCAGCTCCTTAATCGGCGGGATAGCGGCGATCGGCTCAGTCATCCCCATCCACCAGGGCAGGAAAAGCGCCGCAATGACGCATGCAAGCCACCCGGCAACCACACGGGCCGCAGCCGGTTCGGTTATTTTATTATGAGCCGCGCGTTGATCCCGGTGCTGGAGAACAAGCGCGCGGATCATGAGCAGGGATGTTCCAATGGCCGCGAGCGTAAGCAAAAACGAAAACAACAGGTACCCGCCGTCATACAAAACCGATTTCACAGCCCATTTTACCGTCAGTCCGCTGCCGAAAACTCCCGCAAGGGATGCGGCCGGCAGCAGCAGTCCGATCCATTTGACCCCTGCGGGAATGCTCGCCGGACGATCCGTAACAGCGGTCCCCAAAAACAAGGCCCCCTTGTTCAGCCCGTGATGAACGGCAAACAAAAGCAAAACCGGGGAAAGAGCCGGCCACAACCCCGCATCCAGCAGCCCGATACCGAAAAGCGCCGTGATCATTCCCATCTGGCTCACCGACGAATAAGCCAGCACCACCTTGGGGTTACGCTGCATCGAACCGTAGACGGCAGCCCCGAAAGCCCCTGCCAAACCAACGCTCACCGCAACGCCTCCCAAAGCCGGCAGGGCAGCAAGGCCAATCGGCAGCGTATACATCCAGCCGATCATGCCGGCCTTGATCATGGCGCCGGAGAGCACCGCACTGGCCGGTGCCGGTGCAACCGGGTGGGCCATGGGAAGCCAGACGTGCAGGCCGGCAATCCCGGCCTTGATGCCGAACCCCGCCCACAGGAGCGCCGAAACGGGAAGGACGAATCCGGAGCCCGACATGCCATCCCGCATTTCCGCCAGAAGGATTGTCTCCGCAATCCCCGCGCCCCACAGAAACCCGGCCAGGATCATGCCCTCGCCGATCACGGCCATGACGATGTAGGCAAACCCGCCGCGCCGCGCCGCATCCGTGCCGTCGTGGATCACCAGCATCCACGCGGAAAAGGTCATGAGCGCGTATCCCAGGTAAAAACCGGGAATATCGGCGGCAACGACCAGAAGGAAACATCCCGCCATTGACGCCTGCCACAGGGCGGCAAACCGGAACAGTCGCCGGGGCGCGGCGTTGCCGGCCCGGCCTTTGCCCGCTTCCTTTTGCGCCATGTACCCGTGCGCGTGCACCCCGGCTGCCGTCCAGAGCACGGCCATAAATACCAGCAGAATCCCTCGCATCCCTTCCGTTGTCCATATGCCGCCCATCAGAAGCCAATCCATGACCACCGGATCGCCTCCGGCAAATGCCGCGGCCAACGCCGGTATCGGCGCGCTCATCCAGAGGGCTCCAAACCATGGACGATTCCAGAGTAAAACGGACGGTGCGCCATATACCAGTCGATAAAAATGCAGACCAGCCGACGCCGCGGCCAATACCAGCGGCCAGCAGACGGCCGACAGGATCAGCACCCGGAAAACGATGGGAGCGTTTATAGCGGCAATGGCTGCATCGGTCATGGGAGATACACCTCGTATGCGATCCGGGTCGCCCAGAATACCGGGGAAAACGGCAGCCCGGCCAGAAGGCCGGCTCCCACGCTGAAAACCGCCGTGGCCACCGGCGGCCACAAAAGCGCCGCACTGGTTTCAAGACGTCCGATATCCTGTTCATGGGGCCATTCTTCGTCACGCGCCCCAAACCAGATCCGGTAGACCAGCGGCAGAAAATAAGCGGCATTCAAAACGCTGCTGGCGGCCAGCACCGGGATGACCCAGTACATAGCGGCCCCGGCTGCTCCTGTTCCGAGATACCACTTGGATATGAACCCCACCGCCGGGGGGACCCCGATCATGCCGAAGGCCGCCGCCGTAAATGCGATGGATGTGATTGGCATCCGCCGCCCCGTACCGCCGAGCTCCCCCACGAAGTGGATGCCCAGGGTTTCCGCGTAATTGCCCGCGCAGAAAAACAGCGTGATTTTCATCAATCCCTGGTGAACCAGGTGGGCCAGGCCGGCAACGGCCCCCAGGGGATGAAAAATGGATACACCCAGCATGATGTAGGAGACCTGGCTCACCGTCGAAAATGCCAGCCGCCGCTTGATCTCCGTTTGAGACAGGGCGCGCGCCGATCCATAAACGATGGTGATGCACGACATCACGGCCAGCACGTCCAAAAGCCCCATGGAAAAAGACAAAGACATTCCGTAGACGTCGTATACCACCCGCACGATGCCGAATGCGCCGGCCTTGACGACGGCCACCGCATGGAGAAGCGCGCTGACAGGCGCGGGGGCAACCATGGCCGAGGGGAGCCACCCGTGAAGCGGTACCATGGCCGCCTTTACACCAAGCCCCGCGATGAGCAGAAAAAAAACAGCGGTCAACCAGGGCTCCTTTCCGGCGGCAATCCCCTCCAGGTAACGCCAGTCACCGAATGATAGCTCCCCTGCAACGGCATGGAGCATCACGGCGCCCGCCACCAGCAGCACCCCGCCCGAAAGGGTGTACTGCAGGTAGCGCCTTCCCGCGGCAAGGGCCTTTTGTGTGCCCCGGTGCACCACAAGGGGATAGGTGGACAGGGTGAGCAGTTCGTAGAACAGGATGAAGGTAAACAGGTTCCCGGCATATGCGATGCCCAGTGTGGATGTGACGCAGAGGCTGAAAAACCCGAAAAACCGGCTCCGGTTGGGTGATCCTTCCAGGTAGCCTATCGCGTAGATGGTGGTGAGCAGCCACAACAGGGACGACAACCCCGCAAACAAAACACCCAGGGCGTCCGCCCGGAGAATGAAATCCACGCCCTTTACAACCGGAAACCGCATCTCGTAGGATATGCCCAGATAAATCCCCGCGATCATGACGCATACCAAAACCAGCTTGATCACGGCCGCGCCCAGGTTAACGGCCTTGCGCACACGGTGCTGCTCCTCGGAGAGCAGGAAAATGACCGGAGCAGCCAGCAGTGACGTGAAAAGAACCAGCACCGGCATCCACGAATGCATTACGGCCATGGAACACCTCCTGCGCCGTCACCGATGAGTATAAGCGGCCACTTCGCAAACAACCCCAAAAGAAGTGCGGCCAGGGCCAGAACAAACGCCGCCGCCTCCTTGGCAACCGGCAGATGCACATGTTCTCCCGTTTGGACGCCCGCGGCCAGGGCGTACTTGAAGATGCGGAAAATATAGGCGGCCCCCAGAAGCGTGCCGGCGGACAGCACGACCACCCACTGCCACTGCCCGGATAGAATCGCGCTGTTAAGCAGCAGCCACTTGGCCGTGAACCCGCCGGATACCGGAAGCCCGATAATGGAAAGGGACGCGAAACCCAAAATCAAAAGCGACACCGGAAGGTAGTTGTCCACCCCCGCCAGTCCTTCCAGGTCCGCCCGTCCCATGGCCAGCATGAGGTTGCCCACCGCAAGAAACATGGCCGCCTTCGCCAGCGCGTGCGATGTGAAATGGAGCCAGGTTCCCTGCCAGGCCAGCTGCGCGGCCTCCTGCGTCCCCTGAGCGGCCAGCGGAAAGATCAGCAGGAGGTATCCAAGCTGCGCCAGGGTGGAATACGCGACGATCTGCTTGACCTGGTGCTTGTAAAGCGCCATCAGGCCGCCGTAGAAGATGGCCGCGGCCCCAGCCCACCCGACGAATTGCGCCGCTGCATGCATTTCCGGCCAGAAGGCCATCCACACCCGAAGCAAAACGACAAAAGACCCTTTTACCACCAGCGCGGAATGAATAGCCGAGACCGGCGCCCAAGCATGAGAGTGAGCGCCCGCAAGCCAGCCGTGAAGCGGAAACACGGCAGCCTTTATCATGAGGCCCGCGCTTGCAAGCGCCAGGGCCGCCGTTTGAACGCCTTCGGCGTCTGCTGCGCCTGCGGCGGCAAGGGCTTCGAAACCGATATGCCCATGGGCCGCATAGAGGATGCCCGCCCCCATCAGGTACGTCAGCGAGCCCAGCAGCATGAAAAAAAGATATCGCAAACCGGCGTTCACAGCCTCGCCCCGCTCCGGGAGCACCATCAGCGCCGCAGCGGAAAGGCCCAGCATCTCCAGCGCGAGATAGGCGCTCAGCAGGTCCGCCGTTATCCACAAAAACAAAAGGCCGCCCCACAAAACGGCCAAAAGCGGCCAGTAAAACCTTTCACGCCGGAGCGTCTTGGTTTTCCACTGCCGGTGAAGCTGGAAATATCCCAGGCTGTAGATAACGCAGACCGACAGGATCAGCGTGCCTGCAATCGTAAGAACCGCCGACAACCCGTCTGCCCGCAGCACCATCCCGGCCGGAAGCTCCCCTTTCGCACCTAAAACAACCGCACCGCCCGCCCGGATCTGTAAGACCGAAACCAGGGCGGCTACCGCCTGCGCGGCAAGGGGAAGCAATACGGCGCGGAGCCGGGCCGGCGGCCGGAAACAAAGCCAAAGCGCCCACAAATAGGGCAAAATCGGGGGAAGAAAGACGATAAGTTCCGGGCTACCGAACATGGGCCGACCCTTCTTTCGGGTCCCCGGGTGCACCCGTCACGGGCTGGCGGCCAAGGACGATCACCACTATCAGGCTTGCCACAAAGGCGACAAACAGCCCGGCTGCCACCATGACAAACACCGCGTCTATGGGCCGGGCCAGCTTTGCCGCAAAAGAGACGATCAAAAGAAAGATCCCCGAACCCAGAACATTAAAGGCAAAAAGCCTGCGAAGCAGGTTGCGGTGCCATACCAGAGAAAAAAAGCCCGCCCCTGCGACTGGAATTCCGGAAAGGCCGTATACGGTATATGCCGAAAGCGGGGCGTCCAGAAAAAACCAAACAGCCGGCACGCAGAGAAATCCCATGAACCCAACGCTTCCCGCAAGCGAAAGCGGCAGGGCCGCGGGTATGGTTTCCACAGGGTGAACCGGGGATGTGTCCGGGCCGGGAAGCCCGGGCAGGCGGCCCAAAGCACGCCAGGCGACAAAACCGGTCATGAGTGCGCCGATACCGATCTCCACCACGCCCAGACGATAGAGGCCCAGCCGAACCCATGCCCCGGCCATGAGAAGGCAGAAAAGAAAGAAAAACACCGAAGCCTTTTTCAGGTCCCCTATCCGGACAACCAGTATTGAAACGACAGCGACAAATACCGCAACCATGGCATCGGCCGGCAAATCGAAAACCATACGCCATCCTTTATGCATTGCTGTAAAAATGACGGCTCCGCAAAAAAATCCAATATTTGCGTCTGCACGCGATTTCTTGGAATATCATTTATGCTAAGCGCTCCGCATTCTTCGAAATCGCGCAAGCCTTGATCCTGAGCTGTTTACAAAGCCGTCTGACCGAGACATTTTACAAGTGCATTAAAAATCACGTATCGATAATAATACCGGATAGAAATCTGTCAAACTGGACCGGTTGGCATTTCCCGGGCCGTGCCTTTTCCGGCGATCCTTTTTTGCAGTCCAAACAATAATGATTATTAATGGTTTATATTCGCTCTATCTTCTCGCGATAGCACAGACTGCGAAACAGGATGATATAATGGAGTCTTCGGAAGACCGGCTTCGCCAGATTACGAGCCGCCTCAGGGAAAACAACCACAAGCTCACGCCCCAGCGGCTGGCCATTGCAAGGGTGATAGCCGAAAGCCGGGATCACCCCGATATCGAGACCATATACAACCGGATCAAACCCGGGTTCCCGCGCATCAGCCTGGCAACCGTCTACCGCAACGTCATGGTGGTCAAATCCCTGGGCGAGGCGATGGAAATCGGCATTCCCGGAAGCGGCGTCCGCTACGAAGGCAACCGGCTCGATCCGCACCCTCACGCCGTGTGCGAGCGGTGCAAAAAGATTGTCGACCTGGAGCCGGAAAGTATGACAGGCTTTCTGGAAAGCGTTCAACAGGCAACCGGGTTTAAAATCATGACGCACAGAGTCGATTTTTTCGGTTTGTGCAGGGCGTGCAGGCAAGACGATAAGCCATCATGAAGCCGGAAAATCCAATCCGGCAGACAGCGGAACAACACCGGCCGTAAAAGCGGGCGCACCCGATCCGGCCGGCCGGATTTTTTTGACTTTATAGGTCGGGGCGAAAACCCTGGCCAATAGATCGAGGTGAAGACAATGGCCGACTGGAAATTTTTTCTGAAAGACACGATCCGCAAACAGGTTGATTTTTCCAAAACGGCTCAATCCAGGGGCTTGGCCCCGCCGCCCCTGGAGAAGCCGTGCCCTGAAGACGCCCGGAAAATCGACCTGCCGGGCAGTCGTCACTGGGACACCGTGCGGCCGGTGGCGGTGACCAATGCCATCGCATGCCGGCAATCCCATCGCTCGGCCACGAAAGGAAGCCTCAGGCTTTCCGAGTTGTCGTTTCTGCTTTGGGCAACCCAGGGGGTCCGCAAGAAACAGGGCGCCTATCACGCCCTTCGTACCGTCCCCTCCGCAGGGTGCCGGCACAGCTTTGAGACCTACATCGCCGCTTTTTCCGTGGAGCGCCTGGAAAAAGGGATCTATCGATACCTGCCCCTTTCCCACCAACTCACCCCGGTTCGCACCGACGATGAGTTGGAGCGAAAGGTTGCGGCCATGGCACTGGGTCAGGCATTTGCCGCAAAAAGCGCCGCCACGTTCATCTGGACGACGATTCCCGAGCGAATGGAATGGCGCTACGGGGCCGCATCCTGCAAGGTAATCGCCCTGGATGCCGGCCATGTCTGCCAGAACCTCTACCTGGCCTGCGAAGCCATCGGCTGCGGCACCTGCGCCATTGCCGCCTACGACCAGGAGTATTCGGACGCTTTATTGGGTATTGACGGGGATGGGGAGTTCACCATTTACATGGCGCCGGTGAGCAAACTGTAGGAAAAACCGTTTGTTGTCTGCTGGTACGGCCCGGGAGCCTGCCGGCTATCCCGTGCCCTGCTTGTCCTGATCTTCGGGCTCCACGTCCAGGATGTCTTCGGAAGCATCATCCGCCTCCGTTTCGCTGTAGGACAATCGCCTCGGCGCCTCGGAGCGGATGCGGCTGGAGCCGTTGAAATGGCCGCCGGATTCGATCACCAGCTCGGCCACCTCCACTTCGCCGTCCACGCGCCCGCCCGCCACGATTTCCATGCGCTGCGCGCTGATATTCCCCTGGAAACGCCCGCTGACAATCACGTTGACAGCGGACAGATCCCCCTCGAACGATCCGGTTTTACCGATAATGACATCCGAGGCCGATTTGACGTTTCCCTTTATGGATCCATCGATGTGAAGGGCATCGCTCAGCGAGAGATCCCCGACCAGGTGAGTTTCTCCTGAGACCACTGTCGCTGAGGCATTTCGACGTTTCTGCGAACCGCTTCTGCCAAGGATTGCCATTGGATTCTATCCTCTTTTTCAAAAACAATATCATAATCCTCCATGGACCAGTCCATGAAAGGCTTTGGGTTGAGCCTGCGTTTCAGGTAACGCACCTCGTAGTGCAAATGGGGCGCCGTGGATACCCCCGTGCTGCCCACATGGCCGATGACGTCCCCTTTTTTGACGAACTCTCCAGTTTTCACCTTGATTTCATCGAGATGCGCGTAGGTGCTTGCGAACCCGAAATTGTGCACCAGGATGATCATTTTTCCCAGTCCGCTTTCCCTGTGCATGGCCGCCCATTCCACTACGCCGTCGGCCGAGGCGTAAACCTGCGCCCCCCGGGGCGAACGGAGGTCCACGCCGCCATGAAACGATTCATGGCCGTGGATCGGGTGAATCCGCCGGCCGAAGCCGCTCGTGATCACCCGGGAATCGACAGGGTAGCCGCTGGGAATAGAATCAAGCATCACCCGCTTTTCCAAGGCGGTCAGGCTGGCGGTGTCGATCCGCTCATTGATCGGTTTGTCGGGCGAGGGCTTCAGACCGATAAGGGCCTCGATGTGATTCAATTCCTCACCAAGGATATCCAGGCCCTCGGACTTGTGAGCCACAGAGGTAACCAGGCTGGCTTTTTCTTCGACAAGCATGTTCTTTTCATAACGGATCTGTTTCTGCTGGGCGGTCAAACGCCCGATCTGATCGTTTAAATCGGAGACTTTTCCGGAAAGCATCTGTATGAAAAGAAACGAGCCGAGCATTACCAGCGCAAGAACCGCCAGCGCACCGCCGAGAATCCGCCGCAACAGCCCGGACAGGCTGAAGTGCTTCGATCCCCGGTAATCGGATATGGTGATAATGCATCGATCGCGCATGGGCAGGCTTTTTCCAAAGGGTTATCGGTTCATCCACAGACGTGGCGTGCGTGGACAGGATTATCGGGTAAAAACCGCTCAACACGTCAAACTATTACACAATTGCCCTTTCGTGTCAAACAGGCAGCGAACGCCTTGGGCTAACTTGACCCGCAGCGATGCAGGTATTATCTTGTCAGAATATGTATCGTCGGCCCGCGCCCGTATCTTTACTTTTTTTTGCGGGACGCCCCACCGACTTGCCTTGAAACCAAAACAATGCCGAAGAGTACCATGTTCATCCATGACGACATATATTACTGGGAAGGATGGGGCGGCAAGCTGAAGCTGGCCAACGGACAATGCCGGCTGCGGATCTATGACCGGAGAAAATCCGGCGAGCCGGTGACCATCCTGCGCCCCTTTGTCGTAATCGTATCGGACGTGCCGGAAAGCAAGATGTCCATCCGAAGCTGCGCGGGACATATCGCGACAAAGGTCGTGGCAGATTTCGGTATCAACCCGAACCGCATGCTTTTTATCGAATACTATCCCCCGGTGCGCTACGGGAAAAAAAGCGAATACAAAATCGAGGAGCAATATATTCTCGTCGATTTCACATGGAAGGAGGGGCGGGCCCTGCACCCGAAATGGCGGCCGGTGAATCCGCCCCTGCTGGATACCGTGAAAAACATCGTGGAGCCGGCCGACGATGAAGCATAGCCCCCGCCGGCCAGCAGGAATTTTATTGCGCAATTTCGAGGGCGCATGCCATGGATACCCCGCCGCCGCCGCATAGCGTGGCCAGGCCTAAGGACTTGCCCTTCCGGCGCAGCTCGTACATCAGCGTGATCATGATCCGCGCCCCGGTCGCCCCCACCGGATGACCGAGCCCGATGCCGGAACCGTTGACGTTGACGATTTCCCGGTTAAGCCCCAGATCCTTTTCACAACCCAGGTACTGCGCGGCAAACGCCTCGTTGAGCTCGATCCGCTCGAAATCGGAGACTTTCAGCCCGCTGCGCCGGGTGAGGTCCTCCACCGCAGGCACGGGCGACATGCCCATGATCGACGGATGGCACGCACCGCGGCCGATGGCCCGGATCCGGGCAAGCGGCCTCAGTCCCAATTCCTTCGCCTTGTCGGCGCTCATGATCACCATTGCCGCGGAGCCGTCGTTAATCCCGCTGGAATTTCCCGCGGTGACCTTTCCGGTTTTCGGAACGAACGCGGGGGGGAGTTTTGTCAGGTCGTCCATGGTTATGCCGGGACGGAAATGCTCGTCTTTTTCGAACATTACCGGGTCCTTCTTGCGCTGAGGTACGGGAACCGGCACGATCTCATCCGCAAAGGAGCCGTCATTGTTGGCACGCTCCGCGTTGTTGTGGCTGCGGAGGGCAACCTCGTCCATTTCTTCGCGGGAAATGTTCCAGTGCTGCGCCACGAACTCCGCCGTGTGCCCCATGATATAGGGTTTCCCCTTGAAATAGGAAAGCGGCGCCTCTTCCGCGTTGACCGGTCCATCCTCGGGGTGGGGGATGATGTGGGACCCGCAGTGCAGGGCATGGATCATGGCGTCCTTGAAAGTATCGTCCTGCAGTCGGCACCCCCAGCGGGCGCCCTCCACCACGTAGGGAACGCCGGACATGTGTTCCACGCCGCCAGCCAGGATGATATCGGCCATGCCGGCCTGGATCATCGCCATGCCGGAAATCGTCGCCTCCATCCCGGAGATGCAGACCCGGTTGATGGTTGCGGCGGTGACAGTCTCCGGAAGCCCGGCCAGAAGCGCGGACACCCGGGTGACATTCAGGGTATCGACGGGCTCCATGCAGTTGCCGAACCGGATGTCGTCGATAAGGTTCGGATCGATGCCGGCTCGCTCGACCGCCTCTTTCATTGTAACGCTGCCCAGGGTATGGGCCGGTATGTTCTTCAAGGTCCCCCCGAAAGCGCCGATGGGGGTCCGGCAGCCGGATACAATGACTACGTCTTTCATGAAAAACTCTCCTTTCAGGATTGATGTTTCGAAATCCGCCTGATAATGAAACAATCAGTTCAGGTGAAGCGCTTTATATCCTTATCCTTGTTTCTCGTTACGGCACACGAATCCGATGAGTTTACCGGAAATTCTTTTCATAGCACTTGCTTTGGCCATGGACTCCTTCGCCGTGTCCGTTGCGGCCGGAACGTCCGGATGGGCGGACACCGCCCGGGCGAAATTCCGGCTTTCCTTCCACCTGGGGCTGTTCCAGTTCATGATGCCCGTTGCCGGATGGTATGCCGGCGTCCACGTGGCGCCTTTGGTTTCGGCGTTCGACCATTGGGTGGCATTCGGCCTGCTTCTGTTCGTGGGTGCCCGGATGATCCACGGCGGGCTGGCCGGAGAAGACCGGGGAATCGCCAAGGATCCCACCCGGGGATACAGCCTGGTTTTGCTTTCCGTTGCAACCAGCATCGACGCCCTGGCCGTGGGATTCTCCCTGGCCATGATTCAGATCGGCATCTGGTATCCGAGTGTGCTGATCGGAATCGTCACCGCCGCCATGTCCCTGGCCGGCATCCGCCTGGGGCGCTTTCTGGGGCGTTATGCCGGGGCCCGCATGGAAATCGCGGGCGGGATCATCCTGCTTGTCATCGGCATTCGCATCCTGGCATCCGGCCTTGCCGGAAACCCCCCTTAAATAATCGTTCGCCGGGGCACCCGCCGGATTGGTGGCCGGATTATCCGCCGGCCACCGCCCGACCTATCCAGCGGTTGATTTCACCCACCGTCCGATTATCCCAGGCGGGGTCCAGGCGCTCGCCCATAAAAACCCCGTAGAGGCCGAACGTAAGATTGACGATTTTTTCCACCAGGTAGATCCGCTCCAGGACTGCTCCCTCCAGGTCCTCTTTTTTTTCCATCTTTCCGGTCTGTGGTGTTTTCAGCCCGGAAAGGGCCAGGCTCTCCCCCTTGAGGTTGAACCGCCACTCGTACTCGGCGGAACGGCAGACCAGGTTGATCTCGGTGACCTTGGCCCCTTTTTTGAGGGCGATGAGTCCTTCTTCGAGCCCGGCGCCGTCGCCGCGAATGGTAATGGTTTCCTCCCGGTTGTGCCGGCTGTTTTCCAACACCACCCGGTTGCCGATAGCAAGGGATTCCAGATCCGGCTCGATCTTTTGCGTCAACTCCGGGTCGGTCTCGATCCGGTACCAGAGCCAGGTGAGAAACTCGTGGCCCAGGAACTTATATCGGTTGTATGCAACGGATACGTCAAGCATGCTCGCCTCCCTGGCTGAAAAAAGACGGCCCCAGCTTGTGCACCGCATCGAAGGCGTCGTCTCCTATCCTGGACAAAAATTGCGCCGCGGTGTACGGAAAAATCCGGACCAGGCTCAGCCGGAAGGATTTCGAAAACAGGGTTTCCAATTCCTCGTTGGCCTCCTTCATGTTGGAAAAAAACCAAAGGTCCCCGGCCTCCGGGTGCCACGCGATATCGTAGATTCCGGGAGAGGCCGGCACCCGCAGGTAGAGCCGGTGAAGAATCTCGTCCTTGAGCTCCCGCTTTTCGTTTTTGGCCAGATGTTCCCTTTCGGTTTCGGCGAGCCGTTTTTGAACCGCCATGCTATAATGCTTGTTGACGATTTTTGCCGGAATCGACTTCTTGTCGATGCGAAGCGAAAAAATCACGGAGGAGCCGAACAGGAAATCGGCTGATTCAAAATCCGGGGAAAACGGATTGTCCGGGGTTGTCCACCCGACGCTCTTGACGGCCGGATCGTTGTCGATCTCCCGGATCACGTTGTCTTTCAAGCCGCTGCGGATGGTATCCATCATGGGATCGGCGATGTTTCCCTTTACGCGGTAGCGCGTAAGGGATAGACTGGAGGACAGCAACTGCATAGCCAGGCGCCTCTTTCGGTTTTGTTGGGGTTATTGCGCCCGCCGGGTAAAACATCCGGTTAAAGCAGGCGCATGTGGTGATGTTTCATAACCCGGAAATACGTTTCGGGGCAAGCGCTTTTACATGGGAAAGCCTTCGGGAGATAACTCAATACCCGCCAACCGGATAACCGTAGAATGAAAATGTTCCGCTTGTTTTTTACAGCTTTGATGTGTCTTTTTTTAACCGGCACCGTCGCAGTGGCGGAACGCCGTGAGGAAGTGCCGCTCTGGGAGGTGGGGTTCGGGCTCGCACCCATCACGATGCCGTCCTACCGTGGCTCGAATACCCAGGAATGGTATCCGGTTCCGCTGCCCTATGTGGACTACAGGGGGGATTTCCTGCGTCTGGACCGGGAAGGCATCCGGGGCATTGTCTACGACAGCGACCGCCTCCGCATCGACCTGAGCGGCGATGGTGCCATTCCCTCGGCTTCCGACGACGACGGCCCGCGCGCCGGGATGCCGGACCTCGATCCGGTGGGCGAGATCGGCCCGTCCATCAACTTCATCATCGAGGAAACCTTCGAGAGGCGTATCCGGCTGCGGATGCCGGTTCGCTGGGTCGTATCGACGGATTTCTCATCCCTGTCGCACGTGGGATGGAAAATCCACCCCCACCTGGGGGTAGACTTCAAAGCGGCGCT
>SLJY01000030.1 GCA_007134875.1 Desulfobacterales bacterium | reverse complement strand
TTGTCCGTTTGTGTGCTCATGGCTACTCCGTCACAATCTGTTGGGGTTTATCGTTTGCATCCGCATATATTTTCAATATATTGATGATCAATCAAATGTGACGGGATCGTAAAAAGTATGCGGCGGGGTTTGGATTTGTAACGGTAACTCTTTGATACTAAATGACATTTTCCAGATATAAAACCCCGGCATCCATGACGGACTTTTTACGAAACCATCCGTAGTAAAGGGAATTCCATATCGGGTTTAGAAGAAATTGTCAATAGAAATATACCGACACGGAGGGGTGGTAAAAGGCTTGCCCCGGGGTATAAGCAGGGGGTTGTGCGAGTCATGCCTTGGAAGCAGACAATTGTGTCGCCCCCACCAAAAACCCATCGGATCATTTTGGCGGGTCGTGCGATTACCCCCCTCGCAACGGTGAGGGGCCGTTGCCAGCTTCTACGGCTTGATAAGCCGCACCCTGAAAACTCGCTCCGCTCGGGCATTCAGGTTGCCTGTGATAGCCCCGCCGTGGAATCCATAAAAGCTGACAGCTTTATGAAGCCGGTGGCCGCTCACGGTGTCGGCCTTAAGTTTGGGCTACAGGTAGCTGTGCAACCCCGGCAGCAAGTTGACGCCGAAATAGGTGAACAGCATGGCTGCAAAGCCCAGTATGGATATGTATGCCAGGCGCTTCCCCTCCCAGCCGCGCATCAGCCGGGCATGGAGAAGAGTCGCATAGATAAACCAGGTGATCAGCGACCAGGTTTCCTTGGGATCCCAGCCCCAGTAGCGGCCCCATGCCTGCTCCGCCCATACCGCACCGGTAATCAGCCCCAGCGTGATGAACAGAAAGCCGAACATGACCAGTTGGTACGTGAGGTCATCGAGGGTTCTGAACCCCGGAATATGTGCCCGAAACCCGTCGTCCGGGTTTTTCCCCGCGGATTTCAGCAAAAACAGCAAGCTGACGCAGAATGCCAGGGTGAGTGACGCATACCCGAAAAAGTACGTCATTACGTGGATGATGAGCCAGTTGCTCTGGAGGGCCGGCATGAGCGGCTGAATCTGGCTGCCCACCGACGGCAGGGATGCGTAGGCCAGTGCCAGAAAGGCGGATAGGCCCGCGAAAAAGCCGATCACGCGGTAGCGAAACCGGTATTCCACGTAGAGATAGATTATTCCGATGGTCAGTGAAAAAAAGATCAGCGATTCATATAGGCTTGCCAGGGGCATGTGGCCGTAGCCCAGCCAGTAGGTTTCCATCCAGCGGAGGATGAAGGCGGCCAGGTTGCCAAGGGTTGCGACGACCATGGCCGTCGTGCCGGCAATGTTCGCCCACCGGGCCCTGAAGATCCAGCCGATTGCGTAAGAAAGCGCGGAGATGCCGAAAATGAACGTAACGTACGATATGATGGTTATACTGTCTGTCATCTTAAGTCCTTACTATGTATGGTGTCGCTTCAGGATGCGCTCGATTCTCTCCATAGTCCTTTTAACCGTCATGTTGATTCCTGGACGCCGGTTGGCGGCGATGCCGGAAACGGAGATTTCGGTTTTTCCGTCATCCTTGCGCACCGCTTCGATACAGACCTGCCGGTGGGCCATGTAGAATGTGATGAAAAAACCGAGAACCATTATGACAAAACTGATGAAAACGATGGGTATTCCGGGGTCCCTGGCGATCTGGAGCCCGGTGAAGTACCGGTAGTCAATGTTTTCAAGGCGGACAATGAACTCTCCCTGGCGCATCCGGTCGAAGTTGGGGTGTTCCACCGGCAGGATCACGGGGCGTGGGCTTTCACCGGTCGGTTCCATCATGGCCAGGTAGGTGGGGCCGAGGTTGTGTCCCCGGAAATTGAAGTTGTTCGTGTAGTCCTGGATGGTTATTTGTCCTCTGCCGCCGGGAAGAGGAACTTCTTCCCCCTTTTCCGCCTTTTTTCTGGTTTCCAGGCCGGATTCGGCTTCGGCGAAGACCAGGGTGAAGGCATCTTCCGGTATCCTTCCGTATGTTGATTGATAGATGCTGTATCCCCTGAACCGAATGGGATCGTTGACAATCAGCGAATGGTTTTTGACTTCTTCGCCATCCTGGATGATGGCGATTTCTGAGCGGTATTCCTGCACCCGCCCGGAACCGGGGTAGTGCGTGATGGAAAAATCGTCGCACCGCAGGGAAAAATCAAGCTGAATGCGTGCATCTGAGTGCCGGAGAATCATCGTGTTGTTCGTTTCGCCGACAGGAAGGTTCATGCGGCCTTCGTAGCCGAACATCGAGGAAATCAGCACACCCAGGACCAGAAGCAACACGCTCGTGTGGATGATGTAAGCGCCCATCCGGGTCCATCGTCCCTTTTCCCCGTAAACCCGGAAGCCGTTTTCCAAGGGCTCCACCCGGCTGTGCCGGAAGCGTTTTTCCATATAACGGCTTATGGAATCCTTGAGCTCTTCCGGCTTTCGCGTGTCGGACAGCGATCTGCGGTACTGGCTTTTTCTGAACCGATCCGCCTTGTAGACCGGCTTTTCCGGGAAAATCACTTTCCAGGTGCTTGATAGCCGTTCGATGGAGCACACGATGGTGTTGACGATAAGCAGGGCGAGCAGCAGCTGAAACCACCAGGAACCGTACATGTCGTAGAAATTGAGGGTCCCGAAGATCCGGTGCCAGGTTTCCCCGAACTGCTGGATGTATTGCGCGGCTTCCTTGTTCTGCGGAATCAGTGTCCCGATGATGGATGTCAGAGCAAGGGTCAGCAGCAGGACCACGGAGAGCTTCACCGATGCGAAAAAGTTCCATATCCGGTCGGTCGGGTCGACGGATTTGATAGGTTCGTTCATGGATTATCCTTGGAAATAATAAAATCACTTTTGGTGATGATGTGTTTTTTGAAGCCCTGTATGCCTGCATGGCCTGTATGATTGTTGTGGGTTGGGCTTTTTCCTGTTTTCGGCTGTGTTTGGCCGGATTTGTGTATATAGCAGATGTTGGGGGCACTGACAACATCTGGTAAAAAAATCTTATGCTCATCACCGGCATAGGATGTGCTGACGAAGGAAGCGCATCATAAACCGCATTCTCCCGTGGGATTTGTTGCGGCGACGTTTAAACGATGCCCTTCCTTCGTCGGCGCATCCTATGTTCCAACTTGCCTGAGAAATCGCGCGCAGGCGCAGTCGTTGGACTTTTACGAAGCCTTCATCATTTGATGGATGCGGGTGATGGGTGCGGGATTCCGGCATTTTTACGTTGTGTTCACCGCCAGGTGTCCGATTTTTTGCCAGTCCAGTCCCAGCAGACCGGCGGCCATCCGGTCCACGGCAACCGGGTCGAGACCTGTCACCAGCTGGCCGACTGGCGGGTCGCATTCGGGACCGCCCAGGTGATAATCGGCCAGGCCGACCGATGCGTCGATGATGCTCAAGTCCGGGTGCCGGTAGCGGTTGAGGTCGATGATCGCCTGCTGGATATCGATATGGAATTCGGCCTTGTTCCATATTCCGCCGCTTCCGGCGTAGTGCGCCGGCGGGGCGAATCCGACCATGTTCTTGAGGGTGCCGGTATAGACGGACAGGCTGTGGGCCTTCAGCACCGGCGCCGACACGATGAAATGATCCATGGCGATTTCAGGGATATAGAATTCCGGAAACCTTTTGCAATCCGGGTTTTCAAGCCGGATCACCGGGGCGGTGTTCAGGTCGGCCAGCTCGACCCCTTTTTCTTCAGCCAGCCGGGTGTATCCCAGGCTATGAAATATATCCATGGTTTCCGAAGCGGGATCGCCCACGCCTTCAGCAATGACTATATCCGCTTTGCTGTGCGCGCGGATATAGTCGATGATGGCCCCGCAGAAGCGGGGCGAAGTGGTTACCGGAAACGGGGCGTCCGTCACCAGGTTGGGCTTGATGAGGATTTTGTCCTGCTTCGCGAAAAGGCGGCCCGCATGAATTGGATCCAGGGCTTCGGCAACGGAGGTTTCGTACTCCGAAAAGGAAACGCTCATCGCTGCAGTCATGGGATTTCTCCTTTTGCATCTTCTGTCGCCGGTGCGGTTTTGTCGTTTTTAATCGGTTCGGCATAGAAAAACAGGGTGGCGGACTTGTCGTTTTCAAGAAAGGTACGGGCCGCCCGGTTGATATCATCCACCGTGATGGCGGCGTAATCGATGAAGATTGTGCGGCTCCAGCCGATCTGTTCCGGATGCCGCGAGGCACCTTTCAGCACTGTGTTCAGCCAGTATTCGTTGGTTTTTACCCGGCTTGTTATGTTGGCGAGCACCGGGCGGACAGCCCGCTCGAGTTCGTCTTCGGTCACCCCGTCTTCACGGATATCTTCAGCGATTTTACGGATCCGTTCTTCCACGGCCTCCGCATCCGCCGGATCGAGCAGCGCGTATGTACCGAAAAGGCCCCGGCCTTCATACGCGCGGCTCGGGCTGTTGTAAGCGCCCTGGCTGTAGGTGGCTCCCATATCTTCGCGGATTTGCATTCGCATCCGGTCGGAGAAGATGTCCGAAAGAACGGACAGGCGCCGGGTGGCGTCAATGTCATACATATCGGTCGTGGGGTAGACAACCATCTTCAATGCCCGTTCGATCCGTGTCGGCACGCCCCGCTCGAGCCTTTCGCCGGCAGGAAATACGGGATGGCGATCGGTTTCGGGCATCCGGGCGTCCCTGCCGCCGGTGAGGCCTCCCAGAAACAAGGCGGCCAGTTCGATCACCTCATCCGGGTCGACATCACCAACCACGGCGATTTCCAATGGCGATGACGCCTTGGCCCCTTCGATCCATTGTTCCACATCCTTTATATTGTTTGCTGCCAGCTTTTCGAACGCCGGCAGCCCGAACCGGGAGTCGCCGCCGGCCAGAAAATTTCTGCCTTTGAGCTGCAGGGCGCCTTCGATGGAATGCGCCAGGGACTCGTAACGGCGCTCAATCTGGCGAAGCGCCCTGTCATAGGCGGTTTCCCGGTAGGCCGGATCCTGTATGCGGGTATAGAGAAGCTCGAAAAGGAGTCGTGTTTCTTCCGGGACCGATGTGCCGGAAAACGTGAAGGCATCCTCTTCCACCTGAAAGGAGACCGAGGTGCTGGTTCCGGCAAGGGCACCGCGGAGCTGTTCCCGGTCCAGGATGCCTGTACCGCCGAGGTTGACGACCGCCTGGGCGATCTCGGAGAGCCCGGGGCGGTCTTGCGGTTCTTCCCGCCGGCCTTCCCCGAATCGGACAAAGGCTTTTACCTCGTCGGCCTGGTAATCGGTTTGCCGGACGAACAGGGTATGGCCGTTCTCAAAGCGGACACGGGTGATTTCCAGGTCCTCGATGGCTTCCTGTGTCTGGATTTCACCGGGCGTTTCCGGCGTTTCGAGGTAGGGAAAGGAAATCAGATCGATTTGGTCGGGTTTTTGGACCTTTCTTTTGCTGCTTTCGTCGTACGCGGAGGCGACGATTTCTTCGGGTGGCGCGTCTTTTACCGTCAGATCGGCATTTCCGGTCACCACCACAAGGCGGTGGTCAGGTGACCAGGCATCCCGGAAATGGTCGTGGAGATCCTCTGCTGTCGCGAATTCCACTGTATCGCGAAACAGTTCAAGCCGGCACGGAGCCAGAAGCGGCACGCGGTTTTGATTGATATCGTTCAAAAATTGCCGCGCGATGCTGCTGCTGAGCCGGGTGGCGGCGGCCCTGGCCGATCGCTCCATCTCCGCGATGTATTCACTGCGGACCCGTTCGACCTCGGATTCAGTAAACCCGTGTTCCAGGGCTTTCCGAAGCGTGTTTTCCAACGTGCCGAGCGATTCGTTCCACCTGTCCGGGGCGGATCGGGCGCTGATTTCAGCGGCCCGGACGTGCATGAAGTAATATCCCGAGGAAATGCCCGCATCGGTGAACGGTGCATCCGGCGTGTTGAGAATCCTGTCTATGCGGTGCTGAACGATCCGGTTGGCCATCCGCTCCAGCAGCTGATTTTTCCGGAATGCGCCAGTATCCGTGGGTTGATCTTTTCTCGCGGCAACGCTGACGGAAATCCGCGTGTCGCCGCTTTCCGGCTCGTAGTGGTAAAAAGGCTTCACCCCGCTATGGGAAAAATCCCCGAAATCGGGAACCGGTTTTTCCGGGGCGCGGGCTTCGATATCCGAAAACCGTTTTTCGATCTTCTTTCCGGCCGTTTCCTCGTCGAGGTCGCCCACCATCACAACGACCATATTTTCAGGCCTGTACCAGGTATCGTAAAAATTCCGGATAAGCTCCCGGTCGGCATCCAGTATCACCTGCCGGTCTCCGATGGGCATCCGTCGGGTGATTCTGGTTTCCGGCACCTCGAAGGCAAGCGTTTCTTTGAAGGTACGGTATGCAGGCGAATCCCGGGTTCTTTTTTCCGCCAGGATGACGGAACGTTCCCTGTCGACCTGCTCTTCCGGGATAAGCCCCCCTGCGGCGTAATCCCTCAACACCAGCAACGCTTCGGATATCTTGTCCGGCTCTCCTTCGGGCAGGTCGATGTCGTAGATGGTATGAAAAAACCCTGTTCGCGCATTGACATCCGGCCCGAACCGCATGCCGATGCGCTGGAAGTATTTCACCAGTTCTCCGGGTTCGAAGTGTTCAGTGCCCAGAAACAGCATATGCTCCAGGTAATGGGCGATGCCGCGTTCCGAGGCCTCCTCGTGGAACGAGCCGACCTGGACGTTCAGGTGCATGGAAATCCGGTCTTCCGGGTGTTCGTTTTCGAGAATTACATAGCGGATCCCGTTTTCGAGGCGTCCGAACACGATGTCCGGGGATGGATCGAGGTCCGAGGTTTCATGGGGCCATACCGCGTCTTTCTTGTGGACCCCGTCGGGCCGGGTGTCGGCGTCCCGGTGCAGCGTGCACGCAGGGGCCATGAGAAGCAGCATTGTCAGCAGCAGTGCGGAACATGTGATACGATAATAATGTTTCATTGAACTCCGTCCGGAAAAATATGTTTTGGGGGGCTGAAGCATTGATTCATAAAGTAATCCCCTAAAATAATTCCTTCCCTTTTTCCAGTCAAGTATCATAGGTGCCGGCTGCGGGCAATCGTATGTCAAAAAATCTGATCCCGACTGCAAAAAGGCGGGCAATACCTGCAATCAATTGCGCGGATAAAGACGGTTTTATTCCTTGCGTGGATCCTGGCCCTGTGTTATGGGGCAACTCAAATTCGCATCCCAAGCAGGGGTTCGGACATCAATTTTTCAGCATGATGACGCGTATGCCGATGGAATATTTCATGCTTGCACTGGGTTTGATCATCGGCTTTCACATGCCCCGGAATATCGGCGCCAACGATATGGCGAACCCCATCGGTCCGCTGGCGCTCATCTTTTTTCTGACCCAGACCGGAGAGGTCGGCGCACAGGCTCCCGTACCGTTCTGCCTGCTATTGTTCGGCGGGGCAGGCATTGCAACCGGTATCGCCACGGGGGCTTCAGGGTGAATCCACGGCCGGGGAGCGAATTGCCCTGCTGACCAGCACGCGCGGTTATAGCGTCGATTCTGCGGCGGCGACCACCGTTTTAATCGCCTCCAAGCTTGACCAGCCGGTATCCGCCACCCATGCGGCGGAGGGCGGTGTGATGGGTGTCGGGCTTGCACGGGGTGTTGAAGCCGTAAATTTTACCGTTATTTTTAAAATAATGGTATACTGGGTGTTAACCGTTCATGCAGCTGCCATTACCAGTTATGATCGTGTTCAAAATGATCCGGATATTTGTATAATTTTCCAGGAGGCGATATGCGTATTCCGTTTTTATGCTTGTTTACCCGCTCCCCCTTTGACGAGCTGCAGGAGCACGCCGAGAAAGTCAAGGAATGCGCATGGGCTTTTCAGCAGGCCATCGAATGCTATGCATCCGCCCGGTGCGAGGTCTTCGAGGAGCACCGCCAGCAGGTGATCAGGCTGGAGCACGACGCCGACGATATCAAGCGGGGCATCCGGGGGCATTTACCGAAAAACATCATGCTCCCGGTGGAAAAATTCCAGTTGTTCCGATACCTGCGGGAGCAGGACAGTGTTCTGGATTCCGTGCAGGATGCTTTGAACTGGCTTTCCTTCCGGCCGTTGAATGTCATACCCGAGCCGTTGGAAAGGGACCTGTTTTTATTGGTGGATGCCGTTGTGGAGCCGACCGAGGAGCTGAGCCGCATGGTCGGGGAGGCGCGGTTGTATTTCCGGAGTTTTTCGGAAAAGCAGCGCAGCAAGGTGAAAGCGATCATCGGCAATATCAGGCAGATGGAACACGAGGCGGATCAGCGGGAGCATGCCCTGCTTAGAAAGATTTTTCAGGAGGACCTGGACCCTGTTACGGTTCTTCACATGCTGAAACTGGCCAAAATTATCGGCAGCGTAGCGGATCATGCTGAAAACGCGGGGGATATGATGCGGGCAATGATTGCCCGGTAATACTAAAAAAATGCCCACCCAATGTAGAATATCAGTACACCCCAGGCTGCAACGCATATGGTGTAAGAATACCAGTTGGTCTTCTTCTCTGCTTTTCCATAGCGATCCACGTCGCCCACCTTGGTTTTGCAGGAATAGCAATGCGTGGCATCGATGGGCAGGTTGATGAAGCACTCCGGACATCGCTTCACCAGATAATGTTCCGGGTTTTTAGCCTTTTTATCCCTGGCCTTGAGAAGACCCATCGGCGTGGTTCCTTATACCGCATGTTTACAGGTTGACAGCTTCGTAAAAAAAATCCAATATCTGCGCCAGTTCGCAACTTTTCAGGAATATAGGATGTGCCGACATGGGAAGCGCATCACAAGCGTCGTTCTCTTGTGGGATTTGTTACGGCGGCGTTAAAACGGTGCGCTTTCTTAGTCAGCACATCCTGTGGCGCATTGATAAAGCCGTTGGATCGCGACGTTTTACAAGTGCATCACAGGTTGAACTGCCTACGAAATCCCTCCGAGACGGTAATTTCGCTTTCCGCCCGAACCCTGTCCATCCATCTTTCAAACGTTTCCTGCTGTTTCCGGGCTCTCAGCTGACGAACCGTCTCTTCCCTGTTTTTCGCAAAAGCCTCCTCCCCGGGGATAACCCGGGCGGCAAGCCGGATGATCATGAACCGGTCGCCCACACGGATCAACTCGTCGTGAATGTCTCCGATATCGGAAAGATTGAAGACGGCCTCCCGGAGCTGGGCTGCCTGGCCAAACCCGGGAACCGGGTCGTTGCGGGTGAATAAACCGGTAGCGGCCGCAATCCGTTCTTCGAGCGCGGCGGTTTCCATAAGCGATTCAGCGGGGTCTTCTTCCCGAACACCGCGTGCGGTTTCCAGGAAGGTTCCGGCGGCTTTTCTGGCTGCGGCAACCCGTTTTTCCGCTTCCAGGTCTTTACGGACGTCTGCCTCGACATCTGCCAGATCCGGGGTTCTGGATTCCTTACGGTCGATGGGCTGTAAGAGGTAGTAGGCCTGGTTGATTTCCAGGATATCGCTTACCTGCTCCATGGGCAGATCGAAAGCCGACTCCGCGAATGCCCGGCCGTTGGTCAGGGCGTCGGGGCCCTCGTCGCGGGTGAAAAAGTCCGTGGTATGAACATCGTATCCGAAACGTTCGGCGTTTTCAACAAGGTCGTCTCCGTCAAAGGATATGTCGTACATTTCGATCGCCCGCCGGTATGCCACATCACCGGATTTTTGCCGGGCAAGCTGCTCCCGGATATCATCGGCAACCGCTTCCAGGGGTATCGTGGATGCGGGCGTCAGGTCTTCCAGGAGAATGACGTGCCATCCGAAGTCGGTTTGCACGGGTTCGCTGATTTCTCCGGGTTCCAGGGAAAACGCCGCGTTGGAAAACGGCCGGACCATGTCATTTCGGGTAAAGCTGCCCAAGTGTCCGCCGTCCTCGCTGCTGGGACAATCCGAGTGGTTTCTTGCCAGATCGGCGAAGCCGGCATCCTCTTCGGATGCCTTCTCATAAATATCCCATGCTTTTACCCGTTTTTCATCAATGGCCTGCTGGTCCGCATCCCCGGGCACCCGGATCAGGATGTGGCTTGCAACGGCGGTCTCCGGCGTTTCAAAGTCGTCTTGATTTCTTTGGTAATAGTCGGCCACTTCTTCGTCGGAAACTTCTTCGGCCAGGGCGAAATCCTCCGGATGAAAGGCAACATAGCGGGCTTTTACCTGCGCGGGAATCCGGTATTGATCCTGGTTTTCTTCATAATAGGCGCGAATCTCCTCTTCGGACACCGCCACCGATTCAATCTCTTCAGGCGAGAAAACGACATATTCAAAATCGATTTCCGTGTTTACCCATTCAAACCATGCGCGGGCCTCCGATTCGGATACCACGACATTGCCCACGATGAAATTGCGGATCTGATTGGTCAGCATCGATTCCTTCTGAAGTTTTTCGAATCTCTGGGGAGAGAGCCTGTTCTGACGCAGCATCCTGTTATATTGCTCCCTGTCGAATCGACCGTTGGCCTGGAATGCGGGCATACGGGCAATGGCGTCCGCGAGCATTTCGTCGGTAACGCGGAGCGAGTTTTCTTCGGCTACCTGGATGAGCAGCTTCTGGTCGATCAGCGAGTTGAGCGCCTGGCGTTCCACGTTGATCATGCGGAGAAATTCATCGTTGATGTTTCCTCCGAACTGCCGGCGCAGGTTTTCCATGATATTGTTGTGAGCGGCCTGGTACTCTTCGAAAGTGATCGGTTCCCCGTTGACGCTGGCCAGTTCGTCCGGACTCCGGGTAAGGAAGGATCCTGCCCCCATGAATACAAAAGTCAGGACGATCATCATCAGGACCAGCTTCATCCCGAAGGACCGGGCGCTTCGTCGCATTGCGTCAAGCATGTTTTTTCCTTTGTGCAGTTGTTTTGGCGGGTTGCCGAAGGTATTTTGTATTATTCTGAAAACGTATGTGGCAGCCGAACGAAAACCAGGGTTTTTCGTCGAGGTCAAGAACGGCGAAAATTTTAACCGCAGAAATACTGGACGTATTTTGAGGATTAAAATTTGAGCCGGACGCAGAGATTGGCGAAAAAGACGGTTTACGTTCAGCCACTATGTATGATGAAATACCTTTAATATTTATTGTCTGTCTTGTCAATCCTTTATATACGGTATTGTTTCGGTTTTCACTGCATGGGCCAAAGAGAATACGCCGGCGGTTATGTTTTGCGGGGGCATTTGCGTTATGCATCGGGATGGAATGTAAAAAGGATATTGCGTCCTGGCGCTAAGGCCATTTTTTCTGCGGCAAGAAAAAAATCCTGTTGACAAAACCTCCCCGGATTTTCTATATATGGTGTCTGATTCGGGGCTGTAGCTCAGTTGGGAGAGCGCATGACTGGCAGTCATGAGGTCAGGGGTTCGAGCCCCCTCAGCTCCACCATCAATTTACCCTGATACGGGGCGGTTGGCGATATGGCTTTCCGCCCCGTTTTTTTATCCGCCCCGAGGTATTTTTCACCGGGGATTTTTCATTGAAACTTTTTGCAAAGCCCTTCCATCGGGACTTTATAGCCCGTGGGACAATTGCCGGCAAAGAGGGCCGCATCCTTAACGCGTCTTGATATACCGATACACCGTATAATCCGATTCGATGCCGCCGATGGCTTCGATATCCTTTTCAATCTGCCGCCGCGCTTCGCTTTCAGCCCATGTCTGCCAGTCCTCCAGTGAAAACCAGGAACTGATGGTGGTGATTTCGCTTCGCCCGTCAATGGCTTTGAGGTATTCCCCGGAAATGTAGCCGGCCTGATCGGGTACTATCTGCCGGATTCTGCGCACCTGGTCCAGCAGTTCTTTTTCTTTTTCTTTCGGGTATTTTCGGCGGATAAAGACTTTGATCGCCATGGTGGGACCTCCCTGTTTGTCATTTGTTTGTCGGTTGTAAGCCGTGACGGCTTCGTGAAAGTCCAATATCTGATACACTCGTAAAAAGTCGCGATTTGACGGCTTTGTAAAAAGTTCAAGATCAAGGCTTGCGCGATTTCGAAGAATGCAGTGTACTTGCCGTACGTGCATGTTTACAAGGCGTAAGCCGCAAATTCTGAGAAACCGCGCGTAACGAAGATATGGGACTTTTTACGAAGCCGTCAATATCTGCCCCTGCGGCATATTTATCGGATATAGGATGCGCTTCCTTCATCAGCACATCCTATGGCGCTTTTACAAAGCCGCCGGATCGGGTCTTCTACGAGTGCATCAAGGCCGCCTTAAATAAAGAATAGGACCGGCGAGGCGTGAAGTCAAAGCCTTGCTTTAGACTCCGGGATGGTTTTCCCTGGAGATTAGGTTTTTTTTGATTGCCGGCGTCAAATGGGGTATAAGAACGGAAAAACCCGTGAGGATATGGATGCGGCTTTTTCGTTTTAAGGCGGAGCGATCGGCTCCGGCATGCCTCGGAGGCCGCGGATGAAAGATGGAAGACCCGGAAGAAAGCACCGGGCCAGACGAATGGGAGGTTCTATGGAATCGGACAAGGTCGGGCAGCGAATCAGGGGATTCATGGCTCAAAAAGAGATGGACCTGGAACAGCTGGCAAGCCGTTGTGGTTTGGAAAGGGGTTTTTTGCTCTCGGTG
This sequence comes from Desulfobacterales bacterium, assembly GCA_007134875.1. Classification (GTDB taxonomy): domain Bacteria; phylum Desulfobacterota; class Desulfobacteria; order Desulfobacterales; family Desulfosalsimonadaceae; genus B1SED10-16. Next base: position 4,316 of record SLJY01000030.1, on the reverse strand, counting down.
ATCGAGGATGATGTCTATCCCTCCCTGGGGCCGCTGCTGAAAATCGCCAGGGCGCTCGATGTGCGCCTTGGTACATTCATCGACGACCAGTTCGGAGAAGACCCCTTCATTGTCCGCCAGGAGGACCGGAAAAGTGAGTTGTCCATGCTACGGGGCAAGGACAAGCCGGTCGATCTCAAGTTCTACTCGCTGGGCAAGGGGAAAAGCGATCGGCGTATGGAGCCTTTCTACGTGGAGCTTCATCCGGAATCGGCCGAGGAGAAAACCCTTTCAAGCCACGAAGGCGAGGAGTTTATCGTGGTGCAAAACGGTACGGTGGAGGTGATTTACGGGGATCAGATATTTACCCTTGGCGCCGGCGACAGCGCCTATTACAATTCCATCGTTCCGCATTACGTGAGCTGCAAGGGCGAGCAGCATGCGGCCATCTACGCGGTTCTGTATATTCCGGAATAGGAGGGACCATGAAAGACGCCTTGCGAAACCTGACCATGGGTGAACTCCTCGACGATGCCATCGCCCGCTATCCGGACAATGACGCTATCGTATACGTGGACCGTGACCTGCGCATGACCTATAGCCGGTTCGGGGACGTCGTCGATCGGCTGGCACGGGGGTTGATGGCATTGGGCGTGCGGAAAGGGGAAAAAGTTGCCGTGTGGGCCACCAATATTCCCTACTGGGTGGCGCTCCAGTTTGCAACCGCCCGGATCGGGGCGGTGCTGCTCACCGTGAATACCAACTATAAAATCGCCGAGCTGGCCTATCTCCTGGAGCAGTCGGAAACCGAGAATCTGTTTCTGGTTGATGGATACCTGGATACCGATTACCTTGAGATCGTCTATAACCTGGTTCCGGAACTGCGGGAGCAGAAGCGCGGCGAGCTGCAAAGCGACCGGTTTCCGCACCTCCGGCGGGTGTTTTTCATGGGCCAGGAGAAGCACCGGGGAATGTATGCCATCCCGGAGGTCATGGCCATGGCGCCCATGACGCCGGATGCTGACTATGAAGCCCGCCAGGCGGAGCTGGATTGCCATGACGTGGTCAACATGCAGTATACGTCCGGCACCACCGGCTTCCCCAAGGGGGTGATGCTCACCCACCACAACATCATCAACAATGCCTACTGGGTCGGCACCAATCAGCGGTTCGGAAATACCGACCGGATATGCATCCCGGTGCCGTTGTTTCACTGTTTCGGCTGCGTGATGGGAGTTCTGGGCGCCGTCAACCATGGGGCGACCATGGTGGTATTGGAAAAATTCGACCCGGTCCAGGTGATGGCCGCCGTGGAGCAGGAGAAATGCACTGCCCTGTACGGGGTGCCCACCATGTTTATCGGCGTTCTGGACCACAAGCTTTTCGAAAAGTTCGATTTTTCATCGCTCCGCACGGGGATTATGGCCGGTTCTCCCTGTCCGGTGCATGTGATGCGCCAGGTGATCGACAAGATGAACATGCGGGAGGTCACCATATGCTACGGGCTGACCGAAGCCTCCCCGGTGATCACCCAGACGCTTCCAAACGACGACATCCGGAAGCGAACGGAGACGGTGGGCCGCCCCATGCCTCACATCGACGTGAAGCTCGTTGATCCCGAAACCGGCATTGAGGTGGGACCTGGTGAGCAGGGAGAGGTCTGCTGCCGGGGGTATAATGTGATGCAGGGGTATTACAACATGCCGGAAGCGACGGCAAAAACCATCCGGGACGACGGCTGGCTTCACAGCGGGGACCTCGGCGTGATGGACGAAGACGGGTATCTTGCCATCACTGGCCGGTACAAGGATATGATCATCCGGGGCGGTGAAAACATCTATCCCCGGGAAATCGAGGAGTTCCTTTACGCCATGGAGGGCATCGTCGACATCCAGGTGGCAGGCGTCCCCAGCAAGAAATACGGTGAGGAGGTGGGTGCGTTTGTCATCAAAAAGGCCGTGTCCGACATCACGGCCGAGGACATCCGGGATTACTGCCGGGGTCGGATCAGCCGATACAAGATCCCCAAGCATGTCGCCTTTGTCGATTCGTATCCCATGACGGCCAGCGGAAAGGTCCAGAAGTACAAACTCCAGGAAATGTCTGTTGAGCTGTTTCCGGGCCCGGACCGGATCCGTAAAGAATGACGGCGAAAGCGGACCGCTGAAAGACGGCCCGAATATCCGGCACGGACATCAGCCGGCAACATTGATTCAGACGGCCAACCAGCAAGGAGGAAGACAGTGTCCAGATTCCCTTTCGAAAAAGGCGTCCATGACCTGGGCGGCGGCGCGTACGCATGGATCCAGCCGGATGGATCCTGGGGTTATTCCAATGCCGGACTGGTGGCTGACGGACGCATCGGCCTGCTGGTGGACACGCTGTTCGACCTGCATCTTACCCGGGAAATGCTTACCGCATACGATGAGGTCGCCGGTCCCGACCTGCGCTGGCAGTACCTGGTTCTGACCCACGGCAACGGGGATCACGTCTACGGAAATCAGCTCGTGACCGGGGCTGAAATCGTGGCTGCGCGCGGGTGCCCGGAAGACATGAACCAGACGCCGCCCTCGCTCATGGCCGATATGATCGCCGGCGCCCCTTCCATGGGCGATGCGGGGAAGTATTTCCGTCATTGTTTCGGGGCGTTCGATTTTACCGGTATTGAAATGGCTTACCCCACGATCTTCGTGGAAGGGGACTTGGAACTTGCCGTGGGAGAGAAAATCGTCCGGCTGATGGCGGTCGGTCCGGACCACACGGCAGGCGGCCTGATGGTTCACGTGCCGGATGCGGGGGTTTTGTATGCCGGGGATATCCTGTTCGTGGGCGGTATGCCGATCATGTGGGGCGGGCCCTATGAAAACTGGATTGCGGCGATCGAGCGCATTCTCTGGTTGGATGCGGATATCATCGTGCCGGGCCACGGTCCTGTAACCGACAAGGCAGGGGTGGCCCGGTACCGGGCCGTGCTGGAGGAGATTCACGGCGAAACTCGCAGGCGCTTCGATGCGGGTCAATCCCCCAAGCAGGCGTCCGCGGAAATGGCGAAAGGCGGGTTTTCGGACCTGACCGATGCCGAGCGCATCGTCATCATGGTGCATCGCCTGTACCATGAGTTCGACCCGTCGCATGCACCGCCGGACGTGCTGACGCTTTTTGCCCTGATGGCGGAAATCGCCCGGGAGAAAAACATCATTTCCTGATGCACGCGCAAAAAGCCGTCATTTTTGACGGCTTCGTGAAAAGTCCAATATCTGGGTTACGCGCAATGCCGAAAAATTTCACGTACGCCAAGTGCGCTGCATTTTTCGAAATTGCGCAAGCCTTGATCTTGAACTTTTTACAAAGTCGTCGAATTGCGACTTTTTACGAGTGCATCATTTTTTACCAATCTGAAAAGAGAAACCACCATGATCGATGTCAACGAAGCGTCCGCCAGGGCCGTCGAGCACCTGAAAAAACTCTATCCGGATTATGACCTGGGCAAGATCCTTTTTGAAGAAGCGGAACTGAGCGACGACGACCGTTTCTGGATCATTACGCTCAGCTACAAGAGCCCGGTCGCCGCCGGCGGCGTGGGCAAGTCCGTTTTCGTCGGCGATCGGAGCTACAAGGTGTTCAAGCTTCTTGCCGAAACCGGGGAGATTCGATCGGTTAAGAACCGGGAGGTTAAGTAGTCCTCTTATGCCGCCGCGGACGGGCCGGCCTCAATGGCCGGGCTCCGGGCGGTATTGCCCGCTGAATCCACCGCCCGAACCGCATAGGAGAACATCCTAGTTCCCGGATTTTCCCGGAACCGGTCATCAAAGTGGAATTTATCCAGGGAAATCCGGGGGCGATGTGGAACGGACCCGACAATCTCTCCATCGCGCAGGATTTCGTAGCGTTCCACCCGGTGGGCCCCGGCATACGAGGCATCCCAGCTCACCCGGACCGCAAGGCGATTCATCAGGGGCATGGAGGAGTCCGATTCCGCTGAAACCCCTGACGGCGGAGTGAGTCCTTCGGATTTCCGCTGAAAATAAGCGTTGGCCGACGTTTTTCCGGTCGCCGCAAGCATGTTTTCGATTTCTTCCATCTGATTTGCATCCAGGGGCTTTTCCATTTGTGCGGCGTCCAGGTTGGCCGTGAGCTGGCAGCGGGCCGGATCATCGTCCACGTGGCCGATGCCGGTGATAATGCCGGAGATGCCTTCCACCGAAAGCGCGTATTGGATGAGTTCGCGGCTCGGCAGTTCGTCGGATCCGACTTTATGGTAGACATCCTCCGGGCTTCCGGAAAAATAGGCGCCCTTGTGGTAATAGGCCGCATCCGCGAAAACTTTCATGCCGATT
>SLJY01000088.1 GCA_007134875.1 Desulfobacterales bacterium | reverse complement strand
GCCAGTTCATGTATGTCAATTCATTCAAGGACATTATAATCTCCTTACTGATTTTGATCCCGATCCGAATGAACTGCTTTTCCGGATGTTTCAGGAGATCCCGGAGAAACCGATCCGTAAAGAAGCGATGACGCTGTATGCATCACCTTCCAGTTGCGTCCATTCCAAATGCTTCGACAACCAGTTTAGTTTACTTGGAGTAAAACTCGACAATCTGGCTTTCCTGTACCGGCATCGTAATGTCTTCACGGGCCGGCATCGCCTTGACCGCTCCTTTCAGATTGTCCTTGTCCAGCTCCAGCCACTGCGGCATGCCCCTGCGTACCACGGCATCGACGGCATCGGTGATCGCCTGGACATTTTTACTTTTCTCATGGATTTCAAGCACGTCGCCGACTCGGGTTTGGTATGATGGAATGTTGACCTTCTTACCGTTGACGAGGAAATGGTTGTGTTTGACCAACTGCCTTGCCTGGGCCCTCGAATTGGCGAAACCAAGCCGGTAAACCACATTGTCGAGGCGTCTTTCCAGCATCACCAGAAGAGCTTCGCCCGTAACGCCCTTTCCGGCATCCGCCCGATGAAAAAACAGCCGGAACTGCTTTTCGCCAAGCCCGTACATCCGTTTGACCTTCTGCTTTTCGCGCAGCTGCCCGCCGTAGTCGGAAATCTTGCCGCCACGACGCTGGCCGTGCTGCCCCGGTGGATAGGTACGCCTGTCGATGGCGCATTTATCCGAATAGCAGCGGTCCCCTTTAAGGTATAACTTCAAATTTTCCCGCCGGCAAAGCCGGCAGACCGATCCACGATATCGTGACAACGTATCCTCCCTCGTAAAATATATATCGAACTGGTGCGTTTCAGACTAAACCCTGCGCCGCTTGGGCGGTTTGCAACCATTGTGCGGCACGGGGGTGACATCCTTGATCATGGTAACAGTAAGCCCCGATGCCTGCAATGATTTCACCGCGGACTCCCGGCCCGGACCCGGTCCCTTGACATACACCTCGACATTTCTGAGTCCGTGCTCCCTCGCCTTTTTCGCTGCGTCTTCCGATGCGAGTTGTGCGGCAAACGGTGTGCTCTTACGGGACCCCTTGAACCCGTTCATCCCGGCAGTGGACCAGGAAATGACATTTCCAGCAGGATCGGTGATGGTAATGATCGTATTGTTAAACGAAGACTGAACATGTACCACACCGTTTAATATATTCTTTTTGACCTTTTTTTTCGTACGGACTGCTTTTCTTTTCGCCATCGGTTTTGCCTCTATTCACATTGGATTACTTTTTCTTTGCGCCGCCCTTTTTCTTGACCGCCGTGCGCCGCGGTCCTTTACGCGTCCGGGCATTGGTGCTGGTCCGCTGGCCTCTTGCGGGCAAGGACCGGCGGTGACGCAATCCCCGGTAGCAGCCAAGATCCATCAAACGCTTGATATTCATGGACACTTCCGAGCGCAGCTCGCCCTCCACCCTGTACTCGTTATCGATGGCCTTACGGATTTCATTGATTTCGGATTCGGACAGATCGTCTGTCCGCGTTCTTTCATCAATGCCGGTGGTTGTCAAAATCCGCCGGGAAATGGAGGGTCCGATACCATAGATATAGGTCAGTCCGACGATTATATGCTTTCCCCTGGGTAAATCAACTCCTGCAATTCTTGCCAATGGTCATGCCTCCTTGTTAGCCCTGCCGCTGTTTATGGCGCTTATTGATACAGATCACCCGGACCGTGCCCCTGCGCTTGATGATCTTACAGTTGCGGCAAATTTTTTTGACGGACGCTCTAACTTTCATTTCAATCCCCTTTTATGCTTACGGCAAAACAGATGCGGGCGCCTAAAATGAGCTACTTCGACCGGTACGTGATCCGTCCCCGGGTCAGATCGTACGGTGAAAGTTCAACGGTAACCGAATCGCCGGGCAAAATCTTGATGAAATGCATTCGCATTTTACCCGACAGGTGCGCCAGAATCTGATGCTTGTTTTCCAGTTCCACCTTGAACATGGCATTGGGCAGGGTTTCAAGCACCTTGCCCTGAACCTTGATCGGTTCTTCTTTGGTCATCCGGTTCTCCCTTACGGATAGTATGGTGGCTGATCGAAAACCGTCTTCTTCGCCAGTCTCTGCGTCCGGCTCAAATTTTAATCCTCAAAACACGCCAAGTATTCCTGCGGTTAAAATTTTCTCCGTCCTTGACCTTGAAAAAATCCTGGTTTTCGTTCGGCCACCAATATAAAAACAGTTGCTACTTTTTATGCTTTCCCGGTGTTGTGGTCAAAAACCCTTGGTAATTTCTGGTGATCAGGTGCGATTGAATTTGCTGCACCGTGTGAATGGACACACCCACGCAGATGAGAAGGGCCGTGCCGCCAAAATAAAACGGCACGTTAAATTGCGTCATGAGCACGGACGGAAGCACGCACACGGCGGAAACGTAAATCGCGCCGGCCAGCGTGATCCGTGTCAACACCCGATCGATATAATCCGCGGTGCTTTGCCCCGGCCGGATACCAGGAATAAAGCCGCCGTGCTTCTTCATGTTCTCGGCCACATCCGAAGGATTAAAAACGATAGCCGTGTAAAAGAAGCAGAAAAATACGATGAATGCAACAAAAAGCGCCTCATAGATGAAAGCTCCCGGCTGCAGGGACGCCGATACGTAGTTCATGATCGGCAGGTCCTCGTAAAAACTGGCAATGGTCGCCGGAAACATAATCAAAGACGATGCGAAAATCGCCGGGATAACCCCTGCCGTATTAATTTTGAGGGGAAGATGCGTGCTCTGTCCGCCGTACATACGCCGGCCAACGACCCGCTTTGCATACTGAACCGGAATACGCCTCTGCGCGGTCTCCATGAAGACAATGAAAGCAACCACCGAAAGCATAAAAACCACGAGCAGGATGATACCGAAAACCGCCATCTCGCCGGCCATAATCATTTGGATCGTGTTGCCGATAGCAACGGGAAGCCTTGCGACAATACCGGCGAAAATGATCAGCGATATGCCGTTTCCGATGCCGTGTTCGGTAATCTGCTCGCCCAGCCACATGATAAAGGCGGTTCCGGCCGTGAGCGTTATCATGGTCATCAACCGGAATGCCCAGCCCGGATCATTTACAATGGCCTCACCCCCGGGGCCGCTCATATTTTCAAGCCCCACAGAGATGCCGAATCCCTGGATAAGGCTTAGCAGGATGGTGCCGTACCGGGTATACTGGGTGATCTTTTTCTTTCCTTCTTCGCCCTCCTTGGAAAGCCGTTCCAGATGCGGAATAACCACTTTCAGGAGCTGCAGGATGATCGATGCGCTGATGTAGGGCATGATCCCAAGAGCGAAAACGGACAGGCGCTCCAGTGCGCCGCCGGAAAACATATCAAAAATACCGAAAATCGTGTCCTGGTGCATGGCGAAAAACGCGGAAAGCGAATCGCCATCGATTCCGGGGGTCGGAATGTGCACACCAATCCGATATACCGAGAGCAGAGCGAGCGTAAACAGAATTCTTCGCTTGAGCTCAGGTATTTTCAGTATGTTTTGGACCCCGGCGCCTGAAACAGCCATATCATGAAACCTCTATTTTTCCGCCAGCAGCCTCGATCTTGTTTTTTGCAGATTCGCTGACTGCGCTTACCTTCACCTGCAGGGCGACATCGATATCCCCCTGCCCCAGGAGCTTTACGGGCTTGCGGGTACTTTTCAAAACCCCCGCCGAAAGCAGCGCATCGACATCCACCGCGGCGCCGCTTTCAAAACCATTCAGATCCCGGATATTGATAATCTCGAAGGACTTCTTGAATATATTGGTGAATCCGCGCTTCGGGAGCCGGCGCTGCAGCGGCATCTGCCCGCCCTCATATCCGGGGCTCACGCCGCCGCCGGAACGGCTGTTAAATCCTTTGGTTCCGCGGCCGGCGGTCTTTCCCTGTCCTGAGCCTACGCCGCGGCCAAGTCGTTTTCTGTTTTTCCGGGAGCCTTTCTCCGGTGCCAAATCATGCAATCTCATTAGGTTTCCTCCACGCGGACAAGGTGGGATACTTTGTTCGCCATTCCGCGAATAGCCGGAGTATCTTGCAGTTCCACCGTTTTATTCATCCTGGTAAGGCCCATACCCTGCAACACCTTCCGGTGTTTTTCCGGACGGCCGACCATGCTCCGCACAAGGGTGATCTTCAATCGGGACGCCATAATACCGTTTCCTTATCTTCTCGCTTCTGATGGTTCTTCCTGGTAATGCTGTACCGCAAGCGATCGTAGTTACATTGGATTGCACTATAACTGATCGACGGTCAGGCCGCGTTTCGCCGCCACCTGTTCTTTGCTCTGGAGACGGCTGAGCCCTTCAATGGTCGCTTTGACGACGTTATGGGGGTTGTTCGTCCCGAGACATTTCGTCAGAATATTTTCCACGCCGACTGCCTCGAGCACCGCGCGCACGGCACCTCCGGCAATAACGCCGGTACCCTTGCCGGCCGGCTTCAGAAATACCGATCCGGCGCCGAATCGTCCCGTGGTCTGGTAGGGAATCGTACCGTCTACAAGGGGTACTGCGACCATGGTTTTTTTGGCTTTTTCAACGCCCTTCCGAATGGCCTCCGGAACTTCGTGGGCCTTCCCGAGTCCGTAGCCGACCTTGCCTTCACCGTCCCCGACCACCACCATGGCGCTAAAGGAGAACCTGCGACCGCCTTTCACGACCTTTGCAACCCGGCTGATATGAACGACCTTGTCGATAAACAGGTTTTCGTCTGTGTCTTTTTTATACAAAAGATCGCCTC
>SLJY01000127.1 GCA_007134875.1 Desulfobacterales bacterium | reverse complement strand
CCCCGGACAACCTCGATCCGGTCGATCCGCTCGACGGGAACCGTTGAGATCGACGGGCCGGACATATCCGGCCTGTTGATCGACAGCCCGTCCACCATCACGATGACGTTGCTTGCCGCGGTATCCCCCATGCCCCGCAGGTCGACGACCGAGTGCTTGTCCGTGCCGTGGTTGCTCCGAACGTGGATACCCGACTGCCGGCCCAGCATATCGATAATGTTTTGACCCGCTGACTCCCGGATTTCTTCCCCCGTGATCACCGTCACATGCCTGGGGATGGTTTCAATGGCTTCTTCGGACTTGCTTGCGGAGACCACCATTTCATCGAAGGTGTAATCGGCGGCAAGGGTGGCATCGTTTTCATGATCCGCCGGTTCCGTTGCCGGAGCCTGGCTCACGATACCGGCGCAAACCATGAATATCAGCATGAGGTTATATAAAAACGGCCGGGTCATTTTCATTGTTGCCCTGATTACTATTTCCTCATTCCTTTTAAAGAGGAGATGAAACACGTATCCGATGAACTGTCGTCGGAATCGTCAGTATCATCTGAATCATCGGGCGATTCTCCGTTCCAGTAACTTTCGGACTCAAGGGACAGATCGGCAAAATATATTTGATCGTCGATCCCGTCGATACAGAAATACGCCGGCGTATTCATGCCCCATTCCCCTGTATCCGATGAGGCCATTGAAAACTTCAGACTTTTTACAGCATTCAGTTCATCCAAATTGACCCATTTCCATTGATCCTGAATGAATCCATTTTCGGCAAGATAGAAACTGACGCTTCCGGTTTCATTGCCTTGTGCATCAAGTCCTGTGACCGTGACTTCGAGCCAGTCATCTTCATCAAAAGGATCGGTAAAATCATCGCCTTCAGTCATGGAATCATAGGCATACATATTGTTGGTGAAATACGCACCGTTCACTACTGTTTCACTGTCAAATATAATGGTTGGGTATACGCCGGAAAACGAACTCCAATGAACAACGCCATATACGGATGTACCCATGGCACCTTCGCCGGGAACAGCCGTATACTGCCCGGCCATACCGGTCAGAGATGTATCCGTCCGGTTGGAATATGCAAAGCTATGCCAGTACTCAAATCCGCTGTCTTCGTCAATTTCATGATAATTATTGAAAACCGCGTACCCGCTTCTGAAGTCGTTCATCTCCGCTTCATCTGCGCACAAAAAGGCTGGACCGAAAAACAACACATAAACAGCCAATAAAAACGAACTCAAGTATTTCATGCTATCCTCCTTAATCTGTAGAGCGTTTTGGGGTTTATCTGGAAAATTCAGGCTTTTTTTGATTTTTGTTCACGAGGATTTTATATGCCAAAGTAAATTCGCATTGCATCAATACCCCCCGCAACTAAAAAGGGAAATTCCACATCAGCCTTAAACGACCGATCCGGAGATTTCCCTTTTTGATCTTCAGATCACACGACCCATCCCGGCCACGCGGATGATGCCGCTTGTTTTCCCAGGCAGGTCTTCTGGCTTGTGGATCGTCTTACTTGCCGCGCCTTCCCCCGAGACTTAACTGACTACGGAGTGGCTTTTCAGCGGCGTTCATCCCCACTTACAGCGGCGGGCCCGCCCCCGAATTGAACGGGGTTCCCTATTTTGCCGTTTCCGGCACCTGGAAAATCAATATGTATAATTTACTTGTAAAACATATATGAGCATCTCCCTGAAAGTCAAGGAGAATTTCCCGGCGTCCTGCGACCCCACGCGAAAATTTCTCCCGCTTCCACGACAATCACCGTCCGTTCGATATTGAGGCCCAAAAGTACATACGGATAGATCACAGCATTGTCGAACCCGGCCGCTTCGATTTCCGCCATTGCCTTGTACATATCCCCCTTCATGGCGACAAGCCGGCCATTCTTTCTCAAAAGCGGCGCGGCCAATCCGGCAAGCTCTGCAATAGAAGAAACGGCCCGGCATACAACCGTATCATATTGCCGCCCCTCCCTTTTTGCGAGGTCCTCGGCCCGGATCTGTTCGGCGCGAATGCCGGAGAGGCCAAGGCGTGCGATGGCATATTTCAGAAAATTGATCCGCTTGCGGCGGCTGTCGATAAGGTTCATTGAAAGCCCGGGCCGGGCGATTTTCAACGGCACGCCCGGAAAACCCGCCCCGGTCCCGAGATCGAGCACACGGGCATCATTCGGGATGAACTTTTCGGGGTAGATGGAATCGAGCATCAGCTTGACGGCCATCTCGAAGGGATCAGTGATGCCGGTCAGGTTGAACGTCTTGCCGGCTTCCATCAGTTCTTCCGCAAACCGCCTCAAAAGCGCGATTTTCTGTTCATCCAGCTCAAGGCCCAGTTCTTCGGCGCCGGATGAAAGCCAACCGTTCCACAGCGACTCATCGATTGCCGGGTTCATGAATTCCTATTCAGATCCGTTTTCAGCATGTAAACAAAATGCTGGCTGATCTGTTCCCTGGTGATGTTCGTTGCAGGGTTCAGGTGGGCGATATTTTCATCTTCAATATCGTCAACGTAGACCAGTGCGGTAGAAAAAAGCTTGTAATTCAGTCCATCCATCAGAAGCAGCGCGTTTTTGTAGATTTCCCCGAGGCTCATTTCCATCGATAGCCAGTACAGGTCATAATAGTCCCGAAACGTTGCACGCACAAAAAGCGTATGAATTTTCATGGCCGCCAGTTGCGGCAGGGATGCCACATTTACAGGACCGATAGCCGCCGGCTTCAGAAAAGACCACCGGGCATTGAAAAACGAGAGCTTAACCCCGTTGTAAACCAGATCGATCTGATCTTTTGCGTCATGGAGAATCCGGTGATCCCTGCCCCTGAAAAATTCATAAATCCGCGTTTTATCGAAATTGTCATGGTACGTAAAAAAATCGAGATCCTCGCTCAGTCGATGACACAACCGTACAGACAAGGCTGAACCACCAACCATCACAAAATCTTCCAGAAAACCCGCTTCGTCCGAAAGCTGATGCAGGACGGCTTCAGTCCCGGGAAGCAAGCTTTTCCAGTTTATTTTTTCTGTCATACGCCGACATATCCCGTCTCACCGCATCCGGATCAACGTCAAAAAAAACTTTTGCCAGATAGAAATTAAGCCGGTCGAAGCGGCGATCAAACAGAAGCCGCTTCACCCAGATGTCATAAAGCCGCTTTCCGTCAAAGCAATCGAACAGCAGCAGGATATCTTCCACATCCCCGTACTTGAGGACCGTTTCGACCAGAATTTCCTCGCCCACGTCTTCCGGCCGGATCTCTCCCGAATAGCTCCAGAAGCAGTTTCCCGCTTTCATTTTATCAAAAAGGCAGCGAATCCTGTCATTCATGGGAAAGTCACGCCCGATTCCATTGTATGCCTCCATCGGCCGATCGGATTGAGCAGGAATAAAGGCCGACTTTGAATTCTCGTCTGCAAGAATACACCAAAAAATCCTGTTTCTCAAGTCATATCGGATTGTTCCGGAACAAAAAGGCAGGCGGCAGCAGTTAGCGGGAGGCAAGCCCGCAGCGCGCTTCGACCCGCGGCTTGACCCACCACTCGTTGAACCACAGGGCAAAGAGGATCAGCGCGCCGCCGGCAGCCAGGCGCATCAGGTCGGCGTCCCGGTTCCAGATGAGAAGGTTTACGAGCAGACCCGCCGGAACCAGGGCGTTGTTCATGATGGCAAGGGCCCCCTGGTTCACCAGGGTCGCCCCCTTGTTCCACAGAAAATACCCCAGCCCGGAAGCCGCGATCCCCAGCCAGAAGATCACGCCCCACTGAACGGAGGTTGCCGGAAGCCGGGACCAGTCTCCCCAGGCAAAAACACCGGCAAGCGATACGGCCAGGGCGCCGATATAAAAATAACCGAATACCGCATGCTGGGGCAGCTCATCCCTGCCGGCGCGTTTTTCCGATTCCATCAGGTACTTGTACCCCACCTGTCCCACCGCAAAGCAAACATTGGCCCCCTGGATCATCAGAAACCCGACCAGAAAATCATGGCTCAGCTGGTTATACCGGATTATTACCGCACCGGCCACGGCCAGGGCCGCGGTAAACAGGTACCACAGGGTGAACCGGCGCTTCATCCAATCATAGAGCAGGGTGATATAGATGGGCGTAAACACGGTAAACAGGACGACTTCGGGAACGCTCAGGTAATCAAACGCGTTATAATAGAAAAAGTACATTATCCCGAGTTGCAGCCCGCCGATCACCATCAGCTTGCCGGCCAGCCCGGCCGGTATGCGCCGGAACCGGATAAAGGGCAGAAAAACGAGGCATGCAAGGAAAATCCGCGAAAAAACCGCAAAGTAGTTGTCCACCTGCCCGGCCAGGTAGACACCGATCAGGCTGAACGAAAAGGCCCATAAAATGGTTACGAACCAGAGATATGCCATGAATTGGCTTCCTTCCCCTTAAAAATGACTTTGTCTCTTAAGGTTTATGATCTATATTAAATTGATGGTAAAGTAACCGCATAATACGCATAATATCAGATGGTATAACCTAAACCGTTGCACTTCAGCGTATTAATAATACAACTTCCAGAAAATTAAGAATCCGGTTTTTACCAGAACAATGAACTCATCCGACAATCCAAAAGACATGATTTACCGACATTTCAAGGCGCTTGATCGCTTCCGGAAATGGGAAAACACGTATGTTGCGGATCTCGCCCCGGAGCACAAGCTTGCCGCCGTATTCGAAATCTATGAACGAATTCCTGAAAACGCCCGAAACAGGTGCATTCACACGGAAGGTGTTATGGAAATGCACAGGAAACTGGCATGTCTGAAATAAGATT
>SLJY01000031.1 GCA_007134875.1 Desulfobacterales bacterium | reverse complement strand
TTGACGGCTTCGTAAAAAGTCCAATATCTGCGTTACGCGCGATTTCTCAGAATTTCACGTACGCCAAGTACGCTGTATTCTTCGAAATCGCGCAAGCCTTGATCTTGAACTTTTTACAAACCCGTCAGATCGCGACTTTTTACGAGTGCATCAAAATTGATGACTTCGTAAAAAGTCCAATATCTGCGTTACGCGCAATTTCTTAGAATTTCACGTATGCCAAGTACGCTGCATTCGTCGAAATTGCGCAAGCCTTGATCTTGAACTTTTACGAAGCCATCAGACCGAGACTTTTTACGAGTGCATCAAAATTTGAATCGTACGCAGAGATTGGCGAAAATGACGGTTCTCTTTCAGCCACTCAACATAAGTCATTTCTCTAATCAATGGACATGAAAGCCCGCCACGGTTCGGCCCGTACAGGGGATGTGTAGTATGCGATGCGGGGATTGGGAGCTGCGATTCAGCGCCGTTACGGTTATCAGTCTATAAAAGAAAAACGGGGTAGTTTAATTGAGAACCTGGGTGCTTGAAATACTTGTGTGCCCGGCTTGCCTGCCCGGCGAGTACTCGCTTGAGCCCGATATTGCAAGGCAGGACGGCAATGATATCATGGAGGGATCACTGTCGTGTCCGGTATGCGGCCGGGCGTATCCCGTTGAAGACGGGGTGGCCTATATCCTTCCCGAAGACCAGGCGATGCGCTCATATGACACCAAGTATGAAATGCCCCCAGTGGTCGCTTCCTACCTGTGGAGCCATTATTCGGATTTGATGGCGGACCCGGAGGCAACGACCGCATATGCCGATTGGGCAGCGCTTTTGGCGCCGGGCGCCGGTATCTGCCTGGATATGGGCGGCGCCGTAGGACGCTTTACATTCGAGATGGGCCGAAAGTTCGATTACGCCATTGGCATCGACAACTCCGAGGCCTTCATTAAAACGGCCAGGGACATCATGAAAAGTGGGGGCAGGGCATTCGACCTGCCTGAAGAGGGCATGATCTTAAAGCGCGTGCAGCTTTCGATACCGCCTGAATGGAACATGGAAAACGTGGAATTCATCGTGGCCGATGCCATGTATCCGCCGTTTGCCGCAGGTGCCTTTGCGGCGGCTGTCTCCCTCAACATGGTGGACAAGCTCCACCGGCCCCTGCTTCATCTGCAGGCGGCAGACCGCCTGGTCAGGGCGGAAAAGGGTCAGTTTCTCCTTTCGGACCCGTTTTCCTGGTCCACGGACAGCGCCCCGCCAGAAAACTGGCTGGGCGGAAACCCGGACGGCCTCTTTGCCGGTCACGGCCTGGACAACATCACCGCCCTGTTGCACGGCGATATGAGGATGCTTGAGCACCCGTGGCAGGTCGATGCGGACGGACAGGTCTGGTGGAAGATCCGCACGCACAGAAATCATTTTGAATTGATCCGGAGCTGCTACGTCAAGGCTGTCCGGTGATGCCAACCAATAGAAGCGGTTGAGATAATCTGATAACGCATACTGTGTGCCGGCTTTTTACGGCGCGCTGTCCGGTTGGGGCTGAAGTCGATGACGGGCGTCTGGTTTCCGCAGTGCGAAAACTGAACCAGGTCCGGGAGGCCGCCCGCATGAAAGCATCGGCAAAACCGGCCGGACGTTCATGTGTTGTGGTGAAAAATGTTAGACTGCTGTTAATTGTAGATATGGAGGGAGGCTGTGAACGCCTTCGATGTTTTTATCATAGGAACCGGAACCGCCGGGCAGACGGCGGTCTCGGAACTCCTTTTGCAGTCCACTGAAAGGGAGCTTAAGATCGGGATCGCCGACATAAGACCCTACGGCGGTACATGCGCGCTGAGGGGCTGCCAGCCGAAGAAGTTTCTGGTTGTTCCCGCCCATGCGGCACTTGAAGCGAGGGCGCTTACAGAGCGCGGGTTTTTATTCCGCGCCCCGGCTTGACTGGCAGAAAATGCATCAATCCCTGCAGGCGTTCGTCGAACCGATTCCATCCGGGACAAAGGAAAGCCTGGAAAGGCAGGGCGTCCGCTGCTTTACGGGTCCTTGCGAATTTGTTTCCCCCATGGAGCTGGTCTGCGGGGAGGAAGTGATAAGTGCAGAGGCATTTATCATTGCCACCGGCGCCCGTCCCCGGCCATTGCCGATAAAGGGCGCCAAATACGCTGCAAGCAGCGATGATTTTCTCGAGTTGTCAAGCCTCCCCGAACGAATTGTCTTTATCGGAGGGGGCTATATATCCATGGAATTTACCTATGTCGCCTTGGCAGCAGGCGCGCTGGTGACCCTACTGGATAGCGGCGAGAGAATCCTGGAACGCTTTGATGATTTTGGTTAAATACCACAGTTAACTTTTTTTCAGCTTCTCATCCACCGCACCCATAGTTTGGATCCGATGAGGCTGCCCCTCGCCGGATTCGTTTTTTCTTCTTGATCTGGCAGAGCAGGGTTTTGTAGACCGGAAATCCTGAAATAAGGTCATATTGCCGGTCGTCGGTTATTTCATTTATATTGGCCTGCTGCCATTCCGGGGTGCCCTGGGGGCCACCGCCCCCTACCGGCGCATAAACGAACCCGGGCATCATGCAATCGGTGACGGCAGCCCGCATGGTCACCTGCCCCCGGGGTGTTTTGATGATGACCCCGTCGCCGTTTTGAATTTTTCGCTCGGCTGCATCATCCGGATGCATCTGCACAGACGGGTATGGAAATCTTTTTATGAAACCCGGGATGGCCCGCAGGCAGGATTTCATATCCGGTTTGAACGGTCCGGTTCCCAGAATCAATGGAAAGCGATTGATCAGGTCCTGTCTGCTGAGCGGGGTTTCATCGGATTCTTCATATTTGGGCAGCCCATTGAATCCAAATTCGGATAAAATACCCGAAAAAATTTCAAACTTTCCCGATGGCGTGTCAAACCCGGGCTGGCCGTCCTTCCGCAACAGCCCCTTTTCCCATTTGCGATAGGCCATCGGCGAGCGGGGAATGCAAAGAACCTTCCGGTCCGCCGTCATCAGATCGGCCATTGTATAGCCGGATTCCTGAAGAATACGGTTCAGAAGTTCATCCGGGTGCCTGGGAAACATATCCCCGTATCCCATTCGCCCGGCCAGTTCAGTTAAAATCTGAAAACCGGGCTTGGCCTCGCCAACCGGTTTGATGAGCCTCTCCCGGTAGCGGATGGCGTTGCCGTAATAACAGTAGGAAGCATGTTCAAACCCAGTGGCTGCGGGTAGAACCAGGTCGGCATAGGCTGCGTCGGCTGTCATCTGAAGATCCATAGTAACCAGAAAGTCGAGCTTTTCCAAGGTCTGACGCCATAAACCGGCATTCGGCCACGCGGTGATGAGTGAGGCTCCCAGCACCAGCAAACCCCGGATGGGATATGGATCGCCATCAAGAATCGCTTTCGGAAGAAGGTTGGCGTGCGGCTCGCCGCCACAGAAATGGGAGTAGAGTGAAAACCGGCCGTTGGCTATGGATTTTTCGTATCCGGGGCTCGCCAATTGTTGACTGGTGGGCAACTTGAAGGTTCTGCCCTGTCCCAGAAAGCAGCGCCCTCCGACCACGTCGAGTTGTCCAGCTATGGCCCAGAGCACCATCACCGCACGGATGTTCTGCACCCCGCTTTTCGTGTATTCCAGGCCTGTGTACATAATATATGTGGCACCTTCCGCATCAGCGATGCGAAAGGCCAGGTCTTCGATAGTATCTGCAGGAATCCCGGTAATTTCCGATACCTTTTCCGGGGGAAAACCCAAAACATATTCTGCAAATTCATCAAAACCGACAGACCAATGATCCACAAATGCCTGGTCATAGAGCCCATTCCGGATCAGCACATGAGCCATTCCCAGCGCCAGAGCGCCATCGGAACCGGGACGGATGGGAAGCCACTCACTCCCTTCAATATCCGCACATCGGGTTTTGCGTGGATCGATTACAATGACATCCGCCCCTTCGGCAGCAGCCGTTTTCAGTCGTTCAAACATGGAGGGTGGTGTTGATGTTGACGGGTCTGTACCCCATACCAGTATCAGGTCTGCATTGTCCACATCGGAAAACATGTCGATATGCAGGCATCCCATGGTGAGTTTCGGCGCAAGCACTCCCAGAGAGGTATAGCAGGGAGCCCCGACTCCGAATGTGTTGGGTGAACCATACGGAAACAGAATGCTTGAAGCCAGGTATATTTCTGACCCCTTGAGCTGAAACGCGTCCTTGAAACTTCTTTCATAAGATCCCGTGCCTGCATAAAAACCGACAGCCTCCGGCCCAATGGCCTCTTTTATTTGATAGAGTTTTTCTGTGATGATATCGAAGGCTTTATCCCATGATATGGCCTCAAACTCGTAACTGCCTTTGGGACCGGTGCGCATCAATGGGCGAGTCAGCCGTTTTTCCGAATAAACAATTTCTTCCACATGACGGGCGATCGGGCATAGCACATGGCCTGACGGGGCATCCGGGTCGGGCTCCAGACCCACAATCCGTTCATTTTTATCGATATGAGCGACTACGCCGCATCCCGGGCTGTGAAAGCAAAGCCCACAAATGCCTTGCACCTTTTTCAAAGCAGACTCTCCTTTTTCAAAACTCACATTCAGACCTTTGCAGAAACACGAGATCAAGGGGTCTCTCTGTTGATTACTATGAGATTCCCAAAAAGAAAAGCGACCTTTTCGGGGTCGCTTTAATTTATCGATTTTGTGGTGCCGAGGGACGGAATTGAACCGCCGACACGGTGATTTTCAGTCACCTGCTCTACCGACTGAGCTACCTCGGCATCGATTGCCATTGTGTATAAAGAAAAGAGCGCACGCCTGTCA
>SLJY01000144.1 GCA_007134875.1 Desulfobacterales bacterium | reverse complement strand
AGGACCGGGTCTGAAGCCGCCCCTCGATATACACCTGCTTGCCCTTGGTCAGGTATTCGCCGCAGATTTCTCCAAGCCGGCGGAATGCGACGATCCGATGCCACTCGGTTTTTTCCTTTCTTTCCCCGGAAACCTTGTCCTTCCAGTCCATGGTGGTGGCTATGGAAAAATTGGCAACCGCCTGGCCATCCTGAGTATATCGGATCTCGGGGTCGCGCCCGAGATGGCCTATCAAAATAACCTTGTTGACTCCTCTCGCCATTTGATCACTCCCTGGGTTGTTGTCCGGTGGCTTATCGGCCGTGATGCTGCACGAATCAGGCAAAATGAAGTCCGATCGGCCCTCGCAGCCACACCGGACTCCGGTATCAATTTATTAAGTTAAAGTTTAAAAATTAGCTTGAAACACCTGCTTGTCAATCGGTTTTCGGATCATCCTCCCGGCTGCCTTCCTCTTTGCCCGGCAACTGACAGGCATCGCTCAATCAGGTGGATATTCCCATTCTGGGCAGAATCCATTTGTGAAGGACCACCCAGAGAACTACCAGAAAAATGATAATAAACAGTGAACTGGATATCACATTGATTGCATATTCTCCACGGCAATAGTGTAACCACTGGCTGAACGAAAGCCTCTTTTTCGCCAATGCCTGTGTCAGGCTAAAGCTTTAATCCTTAATATACGTTTTATGTATAAACAGTTACATTTATCATCTTTCTTAAACTTGACAATGAATCCTGGTTTTCGCTCGGCCACCACTCACATTAAGGTGCGCTGTAGGAGATTGTGACCTCTGCATCCTCATCGCCATCTGCATAATACGTAATATCGGCACTGTCGCCGGATTCCTGGCCGGATACACGGATCCAAGCGTAACAGCTTCCGGAGATGTCAGTTGTACAGCTTTCGGCATCAACTGTCAAACCCTCTCCGCTTACACTGCCAATACTTGGCGATAGCCTGACAAATGGCAGGGGAATACCATCCCCTCCGTCAATGACATGAAGCCTGACACGATGGGATGAAGAAATTTCTTCCGGCCGTGCGGAGACTTCCCATCCAGCAATGGAGGAAAAAGCCAGAGTGCCTTCGTCAACCAGCGTTGCGCTGTCGTCGCTGGTTGAAAATACCGAAATAACCCTTGCGGAACCAAGCGGCTCAATCCGGGGATCGTCCGATACGGCCCCCAGGTGGATCGTCCGGGAATTCGCCGGATATACAAACCGGATCTCGCCCATTCCATTTCGGGTGGTTACAGTTCCCCTTGTGGCCTCGCCGTCTTCGTTGATCCCGTAAATCGCGGCCCCGGTTAAACTGGCTCCAACGATATATCCCAGGTCGCTTTCGCTGTCTTTATACGGCTTGGTCACATAAAGCCGGGATGCAGCTCCCAAATCAGGATCATGAACGTAACGGGTCTTGTTCTGGGATTTGGCATTCCGGATTAATACCCGGTCGCCGGGCTGAATGTTTCTACGGGTGTCGTTTCGTATAACCGATGCTTCGGAAAAATCCACTCCGCCAGCTGTATCGGTTAAAATATCGCTGTTTGCAATAATCGATCCGGTCCCGCTTGCAATGACCGTATCCAGGACACCCGCATTGATCACGGTACCGTCGGGAACGGCATTGCCCCAGCGGTCCAATACACTAAGAGATGCTTTCCGGCTGTAGAAACCGCCTTTTTGATCGATCCCCTGATCCGGTCCATCGTTTAAATTCACAACCGCCCCTCTTCGGGGCGCGCTCAGAATCAGGGTGTGAGGCTTTCCTCCTGCAATGGATATTTGGGGAAGCACAGCAGTCACCGGGGGATCCATCGCCTGACCATTTTGAAGCACCTCCAGAAGCACCTCGATGACTCCCGGCAATTCTCCGGACTTGACATTGAACCAGACCTCTCCGCCTGCTACGTCCATCTCGATAGAATCATGGTCCCTGTTTCCGTCCCGGCCAACCTCGCTCAACTCCTCCCATCCCTGGGGTCTTGCAAGAAAACGTGCACGAAGCGTATAATCGCTTGAATCTTCAATCCGGCCTCCCGCCTCATCCACCAGCTGCACATGCACTGTCGAATTTTCCAACTGACCGGCGCCCGCCACGGCAATTTCATTTGGGTGAATTGATTCCAGTCGGATGCCGGCCGGTACACCGGACCCCACGGAACCGAAAATCATCTCCGCAGGTTCAATATCCGGGAAATCCGGCAGGGTTAACACTGACCGGCCTGATATTGTGGATGATTTTACGGTGAAACTTGCCCTTACGGATCTACCATAGACAGCTTCTACCATATATGGGTTTGCAGAAGTAATTTCTCCGTGTGTTGCATGAAGAAAAACGGGAAAATCCATCGGAGTATTTTCTTCATCAGCGTAATAAAGCACGACATCCACGGTTGCTTCCGCTTCCCCGTCAGACGGTATCACCGGGGGGCTAACAACAATTCTCGAATTTTCGGGATTCGGCTGAGCCAGTGCAGCTCTACCGTTACCTGCATCCGTTCTATAGCCACCGGAATCCTCCCCGCAACCCGCAAAAAGAACCCATGCCAGCAAAACGATACATATAATATACGAAAACACGGTCAATTGTCTTTTTTTTGTTACTTTCATGTGCTGATTCCCCTTACTTTGCTTTTACTCTGACAGATCGTATTGCATCG
Source organism: Desulfobacterales bacterium (assembly GCA_007134875.1). Taxonomy (GTDB): domain Bacteria; phylum Desulfobacterota; class Desulfobacteria; order Desulfobacterales; family Desulfosalsimonadaceae; genus B1SED10-16. The sequence goes on along the minus strand of SLJY01000144.1, from coordinate 2,347 downwards.
TGTTCAGGCTTTTATGCACCGAAATCCATGCCCTCGGAAACAATTAGTTCGTCGAACCTGCCAACTCCCTCTGCTCCAACTGCACGATGGTTGGTGTCAGGAAAATCAGCAACTCCCTTTTCTCGCGCACATTGGAACGGGACTTGAACATCCAGCCCAGCACAGGAATGTGCTGCAATATGGGAAAGCCTTCTTCGGTAAACGATTCCTGCTCCTTTCGAATACCGCCGATGACAATAGTACTGCCGTCATCTACCAAAAGCTCTGTCCGGGCTTCATTCGTGGATAGTGACGGCTCTCCCGTCGGCAGAATCCGGTCGATATCGTCTTTCGTGATATGGAGCTGCATGGAAATCCGATTATCGGGGGTTACCTGAGGGGTTACCTCCAAACGCAAGTCAATATCCTTGAATTCCGTAGTGGGATCCGCACCGGCTTCTCCCCTGACCCGGTAAGGGTATTCGAACCCCTGAGTAATCAAGGCGGTTTTATTATCCATCGTAACAATCTTCGGCGATGAAATGATCTTACCTTCTCCCTGCTGTTCCATGGCATTCAGCCGGGCATTTAACGAAAAAGGGGTTCCCATGGCAGACAGTCGCTCAAATGAAAACTCGACGGCGGATGCTGCCGGAGCCGGGTGGTTCATGGAAACATTATAGCCATACAATCCACCGAGATCACTCCGGTAAATATCATCAGCGGAAGCCGACCAGCTGGTGCCGATTTCCCTGGAGAAATCGGTGCTCACCTCGACAATTCTCGCCTCGATAGTCACCTGGGGGGTGACCTTGTCGATATGGGAGATGATTTCACGGGCTTTCTGGATATTGCCCCGCACGTCGGTAATGATGATCTGGTTGTTGCGGGCGTCTACCGACACCTTGCCCCGCTCCGCCGAGATGATATCCCGGATATGCGGCAGAACCTCCGCCTGGGCGTTCGCATAGCTGATGGGTATGTATTCCGTGACAAGCGGTTCGAGGGCCCTCTGGTCCTCCTGTTTCCGCTGAAGATCGCGGACTCTTTCCTGGCGGGCCTGCTCTTCCTCACGTAAAGTTTGCAGACGGGAGATCCGTATGATATCGCCTTGCTCCACCTTTCCAAGACCATTCATGGTAAGGATCAGGTCAAGCACCTGATCCCAGGGGACCGGTCTTTCCATGGATATGGAAACCGTTCCTTCCACATCCGGGTCTATGGCGTAGTTTTTACCGCTGATGGGCTGGAGAATCCGGAACACGTTTTTAATATTGGTCTCGTGAAAATCCAGCGCGACCTTTTCTCCCGTGTACTCGGGCTCCCCGAAATAGGCGTCGTAGAGGGAGCGCAAAGCCCCATCTTCGGTGACCGGCGCAGCCTTGGGTACATCAGGCAGGTCCTCTGGCGTCAGCTGAGCGATGGATTCCTGCAATACCTCTTTCCAGGACGGAAGATCGGCGGCCGCAAACGGACGGGGAGCGACCGTGGAGCGGTCAAAATGCAGGGTCAAGCGGTTGTTGTCGCGATCGGCGCGGTACGGCACCCGCTCCCGCAGTTCAATAATAAAGTCGACAGTATCCTTCAACCCGGGCGTCTGCACCGGGGTGACCCGGTCCACGGCGCTGTCGAACCGGGTTGTGATCAGGGGGCGATGCTTTCTGTGCTCCGGCAAAACGACATCAAACATCCGCAACTGCAGCCTGCGCTCGGCAAGCCGCCGGATTTCATAATCCACCGGATAGTTGGTTCCGATGATGATCGACGATTTGCCGTCTTCTTCCGATGAAAAATCGATCTGCCGGATACTTGCCATGCTGCCTTCGGGCTTTTCCGCCTGCCTGCGGGTTTTGGCCGGAGCGGCTTCCGCACGAGGCATTTCCTGGATGCTCGCCCGGGGCTGGCTGCGATTAGACGAATCGGACTTTTTCACGAGAACCCGCAGAAACGATTCGGATTTATCCACTTCATAATCAAAATCGGCATCCAGATCGATTTCCACCCGGACGTTTTCATTGTCGGCCGACGGTGTTGCCCGTACGGCACGGACAAGATCTCCGTCAAAGGTCCGCTCCCGCTCCATGTCCGATAACCGGGTTTCCGGAAAATACAGGATGACGCCCAAGGGATCCCTTTGCTTCACCGCGGAGTATTCCAACTCGCCGATGGACCGGATAACCACCTGCTCCGCATCGGAGACGGATTCCATATCGATTTCCGTGATGGTTCTTAACCCTTCATCCGTGTCGGCAGGTTTCGTTGAAAGCGAGGCGCAGCCGGCAAAAACCACCAGAAGGCAAACGACTAACACTTGTCGCCCGATACGTTTGGCTGTCTTCACTTGACGATCATGCATGGTCTTTATTCT
>SLJY01000164.1 GCA_007134875.1 Desulfobacterales bacterium | reverse complement strand
AGGCATATCCGCTCATGTTTTCAACCACGCCGAAGATATCCAGGTTCAGCTTTTTGCAGAAGTTGATCGACTTGCGTACATCGGAAAGGGCCACTTCCTGGGGCGTCGTAACGATGATGGCGCGGGCGTCCTCAACGGTCTGGGCAACGCTCATGGGTTCATCCCCGGTACCGGGCGGGGCGTCGATGATGAGGTAGTCCAGCTTCCCCCAGTTGACCTCGGATATGAATTGGGTGATGGCGGCATGCTTGAGCGGTCCCCGCCAGATCACGGCGGTATCGGCTTCCGGCAGGATGCCCTCGATGGAGATTGCCGACAGGTTGTCCGAGTAATGCATCGGCTCGATCTTATCACCCGCATTGCCGGCCTTTACGCCGGTGAGCCCCAGCATCCTCGGCACGTCCGGGCCGTGAACGTCAACGTCCATGATGCCGACCTTGTACCCCTTTTTTGCAAGGGCCATGGCCAGGTTAACCGACACGGAAGTTTTTCCGACGCCACCCTTGCCGCTCATGACCAGAAACTTGTTCCGGATCCTGGACAGCGCCTCCCGCAGGTTTTCATCGTTTTTCTGATTTGCGTCCTGCGACCCGCCGCCACAGCCCTGTTGCTGGCATTCTCCCATTGCGATGCTCCTTTTGGATTTAATAATAATGATGGGTTACTCGATAATTCCCGGCACCACCCTTCCGGGGTTCTTTTCCCCGCATTCCGGGCACTCACCGGGGCGAATATGCCCGCAGGGCACCTCCCAGTCGTGGTTGCATGCGCAGCATGCAAAACGACGCTGGCCTTCCACGAACTGGTAATTCCCGCCCTCGATGCGGATCGCCTTTCCGTTGATCAGTGCATCGGCTGCTATTCTCCGTGCATTTTCGATGATCCGCCCGAATGTCGCCCGCGAAACGCCCATCTGTTCTCCTGCATCCTCGTGGGACAACCCCTCGTAATCCGCAAGCCGGAGCGCCTCGCATTCATCAATGGCCAGCTGAACTTCCTGCAGCTTGACCATGGGGATTCCACGGGGCTTGAAGTAACTCACCCCCGGGTTGTGCGATACAAATCGTTTTTTGTGAGGCCTTCCCATACAATCACCTTATTTTTGAGTAAATACCCAAAATATTTTTATTACCGCCGGCCCGTTTGCCTGTCAAGGCGAAAAACAAACCGGTTGACAATTGCCGCTTTTTTACGACTGACGTTTTCTCATGCGAACGGCAAGCGATTCGGCATGCGCACCCAGGCCTTCCGTTCTGGCAATGCAAACGGCGTCTTCTGCTTCGGCATAAAAAGCTTCCGGGGTGTAATAAACCAGACTGGTTTTCTTCATAAAGCAGTCCACGGAGAGCGCGGACGAGAATCTCGCCGTCCCTCCCGTGGGAAGCACATGGTTGGGCCCGGCGATATAATCGCCCACAGGCTCCGGGGTATGCGTCCCCATGAAAATGGCACCGGCGTTTTTCAGGGACCCGATCATGGCAAACGGCTCGGACACCTGCAATTCGAGATGCTCGGGGGCAATCCGGTTGGACAGGCCCACAGCGGCTTCCATATCCGGAACGACCAGGATCGCCCCGTAATTTTTCAGAGACTCCGCCGCGATATCCCGGCGCTCCAGCCGTTCGAGCTGTTTGCCGACGGCATCGGCGCTTTTTCGGGCAACCTCTTCCGACGGCGTCACCAGTACGGCCGATGCCAGGGTGTCGTGCTCGGCCTGGGACAAAAGATCCGCCGCCACGAAATCCGGATCGGCTGTTTCATCGGCGATCACCAGGATCTCCGATGGACCGGCCACGCCGTCGATGCCCACCGTGCCCGACACCATTTTCTTGGCCAGGGTGACATAGATATTGCCCGGGCCCACGATCACGTCGACCGGATCGATGGTTTCGGTGCCGTATGTCAGTCCGGCCACCGCCCATGCACTGCCCGCCTTGTAGATCTCGTCAATCCCGATGCTCCAGGCGGCCACCAGGAGATACGGATTCACGCGGCCGTCCGCCGTGGGCGGCGTAACCATGACCACCCGCTCCACACCGGCGATCTTTGCCGGGATGCCCCCCATCAGCACCGAGGATACTAGGGGCGTCATGCCGCCCTTGGCACCCGGAACGTACACGCCGGCAGCGGAAACGGGGTTGACCATCTGGCCCAGCATGACCCCTTTCCGCGGCATATCGAACCAGGAATTTTCGAGCTGGCGTCGGTGAAACCCCTCGATCTGCCTCGCAGCCCGATCCAGGCCGGCCACAACGGCATCGTCAACCTGCTTCCGGGCCTCCGAGATTTCCTCCCCGGTAACGCGCATGGCCTCAGCCGTCATTTCCGGGGCGTCGAACCGGTTGCTATATTCAATAAGCGCGCTGTCTCCCCGCGCCTTTACATCCTCAAGAATGCTTTTTACCGCATCGACGTCCTGCTGCCTGTATTCGATTCCCCGGCCCGCTATGACCCCGATTCTAGCTTCCGCTTCGTCCGATGGATATGTAAGAACGTCCATACCTGCCTCCCCATACGTTTTCCGGGCATTTTTCGGTCTGGTGCAGCAGAATTACTGCAACCTGTTATGTATTTGAATCACGGTCAATTGTCAATGAAGATGTGGGTATATTCCCGACTGCTGGTTGACTTTATCTTTAGAACCTGATAATTTATTAAATTTGCCGTCTGACGGCAGAATATTGAACCCGTTTCAAACATTCCAAAAACAGGAGGAATACGATATGGACACAAACCGAATTTGCAATTTCAATGCCGGACCGGCGGTGCTTCCCGAACCCGTTCTGAAGGAGATACAGGAAGGATTTTTGGATTTTCAGGGCTGCTGCATGTCCATCGTGGAAATCAGCCACCGTTCCGAACTCTTCGACGGGGTCATCAACGACGCCGTCGCCCGCACGAAACGACTTCTAAACATCGGGGACGATTATCACGTCCTGTTTCTCCAGGGCGGCGCAAGCCTACAGTTCGCCATGATCCCCATGAATTTCCTGGCCGACGGCCGGTCCGCCGACTACGTCAACACCGGAACCTGGTCCACCAAGGCCATCAAGGAAGCCAAGATCCAGAACAAGGCGCATAACGTGGTAGCCTCCTCGGAAGACCGCAATTTCGCATACATTCCGAAAGACATCCGCTTCAACCCGGACGCCACCTACGCGCACATCACGTCCAACAACACCATCAAGGGCACCCAGTGGACCGGATTCCCGGACACCGGCGGCGCCCCGCTTGTTGCGGACATGTCATCGGATTTCATGAGCCGCCCCATCGACATGTCCAAATTCGGCATGATCTACGCCGGCGCCCAGAAAAACATCGGGCCGGCGGGCGTCTGCATGGTGGTCATACGCGATGACATGCTCAAGCTCATTCCGGACGGACTGCCGACCATGCTCGACTACCGGACCCACGTGGAAAAGAATTCCATGTTCAACACCCCGCCATGCTTTTCCATCTATTCGGTACAGCTCGTTCTCAAGTGGATCGAAGAGACTGTGGGGGGCCTTGACGAAATGGACAAGCTCAACCGCAAAAAAGCGGATCTGCTTTACGGCTTCATGGATGAAAGCAGCTTTTACAAGCCAACGGCGGATACGGACAGCCGCTCGCTCATGAACGTCACCTTCCGGCTTCCTTCCGAAGACCTGGAGAAAAAATTCGTGGCGGATGCGGCGACAAACGGGCTCGGCGGGCTCAAGGGGCATCGTTCAGTCGGTGGCTGCCGGGCGTCGATCTACAACGCGGCCACATACCAGGACGTGGAAAAGCTGGTCGACTTCATGAAGGTGTTTGAGAAAAACAACGGGTAAACCGGAAAATTCGGTAACCGTATCAAGATCGGGTTCGGTCGGCTTTTCAGGGCCGCCGGACCCCGAAACAAAGCAGGTATAAAAAAAGGCTGCCGGAATATCCGGCAGCCTTTTTTGTATTACATGCCGATTTTGATTACATCCGTTCAAACACCGCCGCAGCGCCCATGCCGCCGCCGATACACATGGACTCGACGCCGTACTTGGCGCCGCGCGCCTTCATCTCGGTCATCAGCTGCGAGCAGAGTTTCGCGCCCGTGCATCCCAAGGGATGGCCCAGGGCGATGGCCCCGCCGTTGACGTTGACGATCCGCTTGTCGGAATCAGCGGTCCACAGGCTCTTGTCATCGTAGATCCCAAGCTGCTGCATGGAATAGATGGCCTGGGAGGCAAACGCCTCGTTGACCTCGAACACGCCGATATCATCCACCTTGAGGCCCGCCATCTTGAGCGCCTTGGGTATTGCGTAGGCAGGGCCGACGCCCATTTCATCGGATTTGCATCCGGCCACGGTGTATACGACCACCTTTGCAATGGGCTCAACGTTATACTTTTTAAGCGCTTCTTCGCTCATAATCAGCGTTGCGGCCGCTCCGTCCGTGGTCTGGGAAGAGTTGCCCGCCGTGACCGAACCATTGGCGGAAAAGACCGGGCGGAGCTTTGCAAGCCCTTCGATGGTGGTGGTATCGCGGATGCCGTCGTCGAAATCCTGGGTGAAGGTCTCTTCCACCCACTCATCATCCTTTTCCACGAACCGGGATGCCGGGGTGGGAACGATTTCCTTGAACAGCCCGTTCTTCTTGGCGTTGGCCGCCTTCATATGGGAGTGGTAGGCAAACTCGTCCTGCATTTCCCGGCTCACGTTGTAGCGATTGGCCACGTTTTCCGCCGTGACGCCCATGGAAACGTATACATCGGGCTTTTCTATCGCCATTTTCGGATGAGGGCGCGGCATATTGCCGCCCATGGGCACGATGGTCATGGACTCGACACCGCCGCCGATGGCAACATCGCACCATCCGCTCTTGATGCGCATGGCCTGGAGCGCGATAGCTTCCAGTCCCGAAGAGCAGAAACGGTTGACGGTTGCGCCGGTTGTGTCGTCCGGGAAACCGGCCATCTGGGCGATGATGCGGCCGATGTTGAGGCCCTGCTGGGCTTCCGGAAACGAGCAGCCGATCATGAGATCTTCCACGTCCTT
>SLJY01000113.1 GCA_007134875.1 Desulfobacterales bacterium | reverse complement strand
TCCATGAAGAAATTCATGCCGACGCCGAAGAAAAACGACAGGCGCGGCGCGAACTTGTCGATATCCAGGCCCGCATCCAATGCCGCACGCACGTATTCCAGCCCGTCGGCCAGGGTAAAAGCCGTCTGAAGCACGGAGTCCGCACCGGCCTCCATCATGTGGTAGCCGGAAATGGAAACCGTGTTGAACTTCGGCATGTTGGAAGAGCAATACCCGATGATGTCGGATACGATCCGCATGGAGGGTTCGGGCGGATAGATGTAGGTATTGCGGGTCAGGTATTCCTTGAGGATGTCATTCTGGATGGTGCCGGTCAGTTTTTCCTGGCTGACGCCCTGCTCCTCCGCGGCGACGATATACCCGGCAAGAACCGGCAGCACCGCGCCGTTCATGGTCATGGACACGCTCATCTTGTCCAGCGGGATGCCGTCGAACAGAATCTTCATATCCTCCACGGAATCGATGGGCACGCCCGCCTTGCCCACATCGCCGATAACCCGGGGATGATCGGAGTCGTAACCCCGGTGGGTGGCCAGGTCGAACGCCACGGAAAGCCCCATCTGGCCGGCTGCCAGGTTTCTCCGGTAGAACTCGTTGGATTCCCGGGCGGTTGAAAACCCAGCGTACTGACGGATGGTCCAGGGCCTGCCCGTATACATGGTGGCCCGGGGCCCCCTGACATACGGGCTCACGCCCGGCAGTGAATTGACAAACCCGATCCCCTCCGTGTCCTCCGCTGTGTATAGCGGACGGATGGTGATCCCTTCCGGGGATTTCCATTCAAGGGATTCGACGGGTTTTCCCTTGAGTTCCTTGGAAGCAAGCTCTTCCCATTGCTTTTTTTTCGGATGTTCGCCCATTGTTCGCTCCGCTGATTGGTACGTTTACATGCTGGAAAGGTGCCGAAGGCAGCCGGATTGCGGCGCCATGGCAGCGCTTGACACAGCAGGCAGCTGCCCGGCCCGCCCGGTAAGGAGCCGTCAGGGGCCTGGGGCAGAACCAGCTACTATCGCTCGGAGAGCTCCACGAGAACGCCGCCGGTAGCCTTGGGATGCAGAAAAGCAATGCGCGCACCCCCTGCTCCCTTGCGCGGTGATTCATCGATGAGCTTAATTCCTTTTTCCTTGAGCTCGGCCAATGCCTCGTCGATGTTTTCCACCCGGAAAGCGATGTGGTGAACACCCTGACCTTTCTTCTCGACAAACTTTGCAATAGGGCCCGACGGATCCGTGGATTCGAGCAGTTCGACTTCCGCGTCTCCGCATGGCATAAACGCGGTGTTCACCTTCTGTTCCTCGACGGTTTCCTCGCCTTCCCAGGGAAGGCCCAGGATGTCGGACCAGAAGGTTTTCCCTTCCGAATTGCTGTTGACTGCAATGCCGATGTGATCGATGTGAAGAATTTTCATGGGCCGCCTCACTATTGTATGGAATTAATCTGGCAGGGTGCATGCATAAAACCAATCTGTCAGGATCCAACTATCAAAACAATGCTTCCATCATTTGATGGGAAAAATGTAACGACTCATAAAAAAAAAGTCAAGAAAGTTCGAAACACTATCGTTTTTTTTATCGAGCACCCAAACGAAACCAGTATTTTTCGACAAGGCCAGGGACTGCAAAATTTTTTTCAACATACAACAGGAATGCCTGGCCCACCCGATGTTAGTCTTCCCGCGAAGCCATCAGCATTGGGATTCAGGAGACTGGCTGGCGATTGGCACGGTATGCGATCCCGATTTTCAGATAATTTACATCTTGATTTTCACCTGCGGAATGAATAAAATAAACGGTTTCATCGTTAATACGATATCAAGATGCATGCGCTATGAACATGCGTCGTAAAGAAATCGCGCAAGCCTTGATCTTGAACTTTTTATAAAGCCGTCAGATCGCGGCTTTTTACGAGTGTATCACAGTTGACATCTTCGTAAAGAATCCAATAACCGTCTTCCGCTTTTTCGTTGTATCTGATCTTAATCGGGCGGATGGTCGGGATTGGTCTTGGAAGCATCGGCTTCAGCGCTTCGGTTTGACTCCGGCGCATCGGCCGTTTCAGGAACCGACGGCCGGCCGAGAACGTTGTAGAGTTTTTTCCCGCCCCCGCCGATGAGCATGATACTGGCAAGATACATCGACAGGCGTACGTACCAGGAACCAAAGAAATGTTCGTGTTCAGCGAACTGCTGCATCACTTCCGGTATGCGAAAAAAGAAGGCCAGCCCCATCAGTAGCAGGGCACATCCCCACAGGAGCTGAAACATCTGTGAATTGTCCAGTTTTTTTTTATCCGGCATTATGTTTCACTGATTGAGGTAAAAAAATAATCGTTTGCGCATGAGCGTTTACGAAGTCCTCGGATCGCGAATTTTTTACGATTGCACCCTGTTTTTACGATCGCATCCTAAGGGTCCGGTTGGAAAACCCCGATTTTTGCCTGTTGATAATTTATACACCGGATGGTCAATCATGTCAACTGCGGGCGGTTCCGCCGGGTTCATGGAAATACCATGTGCAAATTTGACGGCTTTGTAAAAGTCCAATATCTGCGCTATGCGCGATTTCTCAGAATTTGCGGCTTACGCCTTGTAAACATGCACGTACGCCAAGCATGCCGCATTCTTCGAAATCGCGCAAGCCTTGATCTTGAACTCTTTACAAAGCCGTCAGATCAAGACTTTTACGAGTGCATCAATATATAATAGACAATATTTTTTATACGGCTCCGGCGAATCTGAAACCTGAAAATCCAAACAGGAAAGACCCATCGAAATGGAAAACGAAAACAGCGAACAGTTCGAGCACAAGTTATCCCTCAGGAACCTGACCAAAGAAGACTATGCCGATATCGAAGAAATCATGGAGATGGTCTACCCCGGCATGGGCGCATGGTCATACCAGGAATACGCAATGCTGATCGACCGGTTTCCGGAGGGGCAGATCTGCATCGAGGACAAGGGAAAGGTCATTGCAGCAGCCCTTACGATCAGGGTGAAGATGGAAGACTACGAGACCCGGCATACCTATGATGACGTGGTCGGCAAAGGGCGCTTGCAGCGCCACGACCCTAAGGGGGACGCCCTGTACGGCATCGACGTGTTCGTTCATCCTGATTACCGTGGGCTCCGGCTCGGCCGCCGCCTCTACGATGCCCGCAAGGAATTGTGCGAGGAGCTGAACCTGCGGGGAATCATATTTGGCGGCCGCATTCCGGGATACGCCGATCATCACAAGGAGCTGACCCCCCAGGAGTATATCGAAAAAGTTAAAAACAGCGAAATTTACGACCCGGTTCTGTCCTTTCAGCTGGCAAACGACTTCCACATAAAAAAAATCCTCAAGAATTACATGCCCGAGGATAAGGAATCCCGCTCCTACGGCATCCTGATGGAATGGATCAACATCTTCTACGAAGTGCAGAAAAAGCTTTTCGGGGGAAGGAAATCCTATCCCCGCATCAGCGTCGTGCAGTGGCAGATGCGGCCCTTTTCCTCTTTCGACGATTTCATTCATCAGGTGGAGTTTTTCGTGGATGCGGTATCCGGATACAACTGCGACCTGGTGCTTTTTCCCGAACTCCTGAACGCCCCGCTCATGGCCCATTTCAACCAGGAAAACCCCGCGGAAGCGATGCGGCTGCTGGCCGATTACACCGAACCGTTGCGCGACGCGGTCCTCCAGATGGCCCTGGCTTACAACATCAACATCGTGGCCGGCTCCGTGCCGGAATACCGTGACGAGCACCTCTACAACGTCTCGTATATCCTCCGGCGCGACGGAACCTGGGACAGCCAGTACAAGCTCCACATAACGCCGGATGAATCGCAGTACTGGGGACTGCAGGGCGGTGAGGAACTGAAGATCTTCCAAACGGATATCGGCAGCATAGGCATTCTCGTGTGCTACGACGTGGAGTTTCCGGAGTTGGCCCGCTACCTTGTTGACAAGGAGATGGACATCCTCCTGGTGCCCTACTGGACCGACACGAAAAACGCGTATCTGAGGGTACGGCGGTGCGCACAGGCCCGGGCGATCGAAAATGAATGCTACGTGGCCATATCCGGATCGGTGGGCAACCTGCCTCGCGTGGAGAACATGGATATCCAGTATTCCCAGTCCGCCATTTTCACGCCGTCGGATTTCGCGTTCCCCCACGACGCCATTGCCGCCGAGGCGACGCCCAACACCGAAATGACGCTGATGGTCGACCTGGATCTTGATTTGCTCAAGGAGCTCCGCGAACAGGGAAGCGTGCGGAATCTCCAGAGCCGGAGGCTCGACTTGTACAACATTTTATGGAAAATGGATCTGCCGCGGTAGCCGGCGAGTGGCGGAGGACGGAAGACCTTCTTCCGCCCCCTGGCTTCTATCTTGTGACTTCTGCCCTCAAAACGGCCGCCGCGCCTCAAGCGCCTCGAGCTGCCGGTCGAATGCCGCTTCCCGCTCTGTCTGCTGGGCTTCGAGAAACTCCATTTTCGAGAAGGCTTCGTCGATGATTTCCTGGCAATCGTGAATTTGAACGGATATTTCACGGATGCGCCCGTTGTCGCCGCCATCCGCAGCCTCCTGCATCGCCTCATTGAGATGTTCCAGTTTTTGCTCTTTTTCCACGATGCGGGCTTCCAGAGATTCCAGATCCTCCCGTACAGGCTTTAGCGAACGATTTTTCTCCGAAATAAGGGCCGAACGCATCCGCTTGTAGTCCTTTATGGAAAAACGGTCGCCCGGATCGTTTTCAGCCTCCTTCACTTTAGCATCCGGCGAGGCCTCTTCGTCGCCCCAGCCGCCGGAGTCCAGAAACTCCCGGTAGGAGCCTTCAAAAACGTCGATCGCGTTTTCCGAAAAAACCACGAGGCGCTCCGCGATGGCATGGAGAAACATCTCGTTATGGGTCACCATGACGACACCGCCCGAAAAGGTGTCCAGGGCGGCCAGCAGCGCATCGGAGGACTCCATGTCGAAATGGTTGGTGGGTTCGTCGAGTAGAAGGAGGCTGGCCGGTGCGGCAAGCAGCTTTCCCAGCATGACCCGGCACTTTTCGCCGCCCGACAGAACGCTTATCTTCTTCAGGGCGCTATCGCCTTCAAACATCATGGCACCGCAAATATTCCGGGCCGCCTGCCGCCCCATGTCCGGATTGGCATATAAAATCTCCTCTTCCACGGTGCGGGAATCAACCAGGGAGGCGATGTTGGTCTGCTCGAAAATACCTGTAGCCAAGTTGGGGTGATACGCGATTTTTCCCGAATCCGGGGTGAGACTCCCGGCCAGGAGCTTGAGCAGCGTGGTCTTGCCCGCCCCGTTTTTTCCGATGATACAGACCCGATCACCCGCGGCGATATTGATGGAAAAATCGGAAATCAAAGGGTTTTCTGCATTCTTACCCTTTTCGTAGGAAAAACCAAGGTTTTGGGCATGCAGCATATACTTGCCTGTAAACGGCGCCTCGTTGAAACGAAATTCCAGGGTTTTGTAATGGGCCAGTTTCTCGGTCTGCGTCATCTTTTCCAGGGTCTTCATGCGGGACTGAACCAGGTTGGCCAGCCTGGCCTTGGCGCGAAAACGGGTTATGAAGCGCTCGACTTCTTTTTTCCGGCGCTCCTGGTTTTTCCGGGTCTTTTCGTGGATCTCCTCGTCCTGGGCAATCCGGGCGTAATACTTACCGGTATCCCCCGCGATTTTTCGGACGTTTTTCCGGACGATTCCCAGCACATGGGTGACCATGTCGTCCATAAAGCTACGGTCGTGGGTAATCAGCAGCAGTTCACCGGGCCAACTCCGCAAAAACCCCTTGATCCAACGGATGGATGTGATGTCCAGGTAGTTGGTCGGCTCGTCGAGCATCAGGCAGTCCGGCTGGCTGACCAGGGTGCGGGCAAGGTTGAGGCGGACCTGGTATCCCCCTGAAAAACCAAAAGGGCTTCGGTGCATGTCGTCGACGGAAAAACCGAGCCCTGCGAGAATCTTTTCCACCTGCCAGTGCTCGCCGGCGGCTTGCGCTCCCAGCCCCCGCATCCCTTCTTCCAGGACCGTTGCGGCCTGAAAATCGATTTTCTGGGTTACGTATCCGAGCCGGTAGTTCTTCGGCACCCGGATGTTACCTGCGTCCGGAGACGTGAATCCGCATATCATGTCGAACAGCGTGGTCTTTCCATGGCCGTTGCGGCCTACAAGCCCGACTTTTTCCCTGGGATTGATCTTGAAGCCGACGTCTTCGAAAAGAACATGGTCGCCGTAGCTTTTATAGAGATTTTCAACGCTGAGCATTGGGTATATAGTCAGTCAAAAAAAAACAAAAATTGACGGCTTCGTAAAAAGTCGCGATCAAGCGTATCAAAACTGGCGAACCTTCGCTTTACCTAGTCTGAGGTTTTATTCCGGCTTCTCGATACCCAGCTTCCCGAGCCGGTAGCGAAACGAGCGGAAGGTGATACCAAGGAGTTCCGCGGCCTTGTTCTGCTTTCCCCCTGTAAACTCAAGGGCTTTTTCCAGATAGGCCTTTTCGATCTCCTCCAGGACGTTGTCCAAAGAGACGCCGTTGGCGACATCGTCCAGGTCGAAACGCCGGTTTTTGATCCCCTCGATCCAGCGCCGCTTGTGAATGGAAAGCGAAAGGTTGTCCGGCAGCAGGATGTTGGTGTCGGAAAGCGCCACGCTACGTTCGATGAGGTTTTCCAGCTCCCGGATATTTCCCGGAAAATCGTATTTCTGCAGAAGATCCACGGCATACGATGAAATCTTGGTGATTTCCTTTCCCTGCTCCCGCGAAAACCGGTCTAAAAAATGCTGGGCCAACGCGCGGATATCCCCTTTGCGCTCCCTGAGCGGCGGCACCCGGATTTCCACCACGTTGAGCCGGTAATACAGATCCTCCCGGAAGCGTCCGGCGATGACCTCCTCCTCCAGGAGCTTGTTGGTCGCGGATATGATCCGTATATCCACGCTGACATCCTCGTTGGATCCAACGGGTTTGAAGGATCGCTCCTGCACCACCCGGAGGAGCTTGATCTGGAGCTGGGACTGAAGCTCGCCCACTTCGTCCAGGAATACGGTGCCGGTGTGGGCCATTTCAAAAAGCCCTTTTTTGTCATGGGAGGCTCCCGTGAAGGCCCCTTTCTTGTATCCGAAAAATTCGCTTTCCAGGAGATTCTCGGGAATGCTTGCGCAATTGATCACAACAAACGGCCGGTCCCTGCGGCTGCTTTGCTCATGGATGGCCCGTGCGATCAGCTCTTTTCCGGTTCCGGACTCGCCGGTAATCATGACGTTTGTGCGGGTGTCGGCAACCTGGGAAATGGTATTGTAAATATGCCGCATCCGCGGGCTGTTTCCCACGATTCGGCCGAAGTACATGCTTTCCCGGATAATGTCGTCGAGGTGACTTTTTTCCTCGGAGAGCGTTTTAAGGCGAAGGGCCTTGGAAACGGTCTGCCTGAGTTCGTCGTTGTCGAAAGGTTTCGGCAGGTAGTCGTAGGCCCCGTCGTTCATGGCCTCTACGGCGTTTTCGGCGGTTGCGTACGCGGAAATCATAATGACCACGCACTCGGGAGACCGGGATTTGGCTTTCTTGAGCACCTCGATTCCGCTGATATCCCCGAGCTTGATATCGCACAGCACCAGATCGTAGTGTTCTTTTTCCAGCATCGAAAACGCCTTCTTGCCGGTATCGGCGACATCCACGCCGTAGCCTTCCGCGCTGAGCATCAACTCCAGAAATTCGCGCATGCTCAGCTCATCGTCGACCACAAGTATTTTATTACAATCAGTCATATACAGGGCAGCATTCAAACGTTTTCCAAGCGATCGTAAACGATTTTTCCATCAACGAGGGTCCAGGCCGCGCACCCTTTCATTTTCCACCCGTCAAAGGGTGTATTCCGGCTTTTGGATTTTCCGTTGGCCGCGTAATAGACGTATTCGGCGTCCGGGTCGATCACCGTAATATCCGCCGGTGCACCGGCGTCCAGGCTCCGCGGGATACCGATGATCCGTCCGGGTTCCACGGCCATGGCATCAATCATCCGGAAGATGTCGATCACGCCGGCCTCGACCAGGGACAATGCCAGCGGAAGGGCTGTTTCAAGCCCGATGATGCCGTTTGCAGCGTTCTCGAACTCCACATCCTTGTCAGTGGGTGCGTGCGGTGCATGATCGGTGGCAATGACGCCGATGGTTTTGTCCGCAATCGCCCGGCGCACGGCTTCCCGATCCGATTCGGAGCGAAGCGGTGGATTCATCTTGGCATGGGTATCGTAGGCGGCAACCGCTTTTTCGGTCAGTGTAAAGTAGTGGGGGGCGGTCTCGGCAGTCACGGCCACGCCGCGATCCCGGCCGGTCCGGATCGCCGCAACGGATTCGGCCGTGCTCACGTGCGCAATGTGGACCGGGCATCCGGTAAGCGCTGCAAGGGCGATGTCACGCATCACCATGATACTTTCCGATGCATTGGGTATCCCGGCAAGCCCCAGGCGCGTGGAGAGAGGCCCCTCATTCATGGAGCCGAAGGAAAGATGCGGGTCCTCGCAGTGGGAAATCACGGGGACTTCCAATCCTGCGGCATATTCCAGGGCGCGGCGCATCAGAAGGGAATCGGCAACCGGACGGCCGTCGTCGGATACCGCACGGATGCCGGCCTGCTTCATTGCGCCGATTTCAGCCATCTGCTTTCCTTCGAGCCCCCTGCTGATGGCGCCGACCGGGAATACCCGTGTCATTTTCAAAGAATCGGCCCTCTCGACAATGTAGCGGGTAATCTGCGCATTGTCATTGACTGGATCGGTATTCGGCATGCAGCAGACGGCAGTGAAACCACCGGCTGCGGCGGCGCGCAGACCGGATTCGATGGTTTCCTTGTATTCATGCCCCGGCTCCCGCAGGTGCACATGCATGTCGATCAATCCGGGAGAAACGATGCATCCGGCTGCATCAATCTCCCGGTCCGCCTTAAAACCGTCCGGTCCGGGGGCATCCGGCGGGATTACAGCGACAATTTTTTTCTCCGCGATATAGACATCGGCAATCTGGTCCACGGATCGCTGCGGGTCCAGAACCCGGCCTTTCCTAATCCGAATCCGCATGGCGAACACCTCCGGCAAGCAGGTAAAAAACGGCCATGCGAATCGCAACGCCGTTGGTTACCTGATCCAGTATAATCGATTGGGGACCGTCAGCCGCTTCCGGCGAGATTTCAACGCCGCGGTTGACGGGCCCGGGATGCAGGATCAGGGCATCGGGACGGATGCGCTTCAGGCGGGCGCTGTTGAGCCCGTAGCGTGCGGCATATTCCCTTTCGGAGGGCATAAGAAACGGTTTTTGCCGCTCCTTCTGAATGCGCAGCATCATGATGACGTCCGCATCCTCGACCGCTTCATCGACGGTGCCTGCCACAGAGGCGCCCATCCGCTCGATGCCCGCGGGAATCATGGTAGGGGGGCCTGCAAGTCGCACATGGGCGCCCATGCGGGTGAACCCGGTGATATTGGACCGGGCAACGCGGCTGTGGGCGATATCGCCGATGATGGCGATATTGAGTCCTGCAATCTGTTTTTTGACCTCCCGCACGGACATCATGTCCAGAAGGGCCTGGGTCGGATGGGCATGCATGCCGTCGCCCGCATTGACAACACCGCAGGAAAGACGGCCGGCAAGCAGATGAGGAGAGCCTGCTGCCGAATGCCTTATCACCAGCATGTCCGGACGCATGGCCTCGATGTTTTTCGCCGTGTCAATGAGGGTTTCCCCCTTGATAATCGAGGAGGAGGCGGCCGAAATGGATATGGAATCCGCAGAAAGACGCTTTGCCGCAATATCGAAGGAAACGCGCGTCCGGGTGCTGGCCTCCAGGAAAAGCAGCACGATGGTTTTCCCCTTGAGGGTGGGGACCTTTTTTATGGGGCGCTCCGATATTTCCTTCAGCCCGGCTGCCGTATCGAGTATAAGGGATATCTCAGCCCGGGAAAGGGAATCGATATCCAGAAGGTCTTTTTTTGTCCAGGTCATATATGGATGCGCTCGTAACAGTCTGATGAACTCGTAAAAATCGCGATCCGACGGATTTGTAAATAGTGGCTGAACGAAAACCGACTTTTTCGCCAATCTCCTGCGTCCGGCTAAAATTTTAATCCTCAAAATGCGCCAAGTATTCCTGCGGTTAGATTTTTCGCCGTCCTTGACCTTAACGAAAAATCCTGGTTTTCGTTCGGCCACTAAATAATCAGAGCACAATGGCTATCGCAGAATTTTACCAAATCTCGACCAACGGGGGGAAAACGCGTCGCTGTCCCAGGACCAGTAAATAATGAACGCCTCCCCCTTGATCACCTCTTCGTCCACGTACCCCCAGAACCGGCTGTCGTAGCTGTTATCGCGATTGTCCCCGAGCACGAAATACCTGCCCTCCGGTACCGTGACAGGACCGAAGTTGTCCCTTGGATTCACCTCGGGGGCAATAATGTGGTCCGCCGTATACTGTGTATATCCCTGCTCGATGGGCTCGTCGTTGATATACACCTCCTTGTCCCGGATTTCCACGATGTCCCCCGGAAGACCGATAACCCGCTTGATAAAATCCTTATCCGGCTCCACCGGGTATTCAAAAACGATAATATCGCCCCTTTCCGGATCACCCAGATCGATAAGGGTTTTGTGGGTAAACGGTATCCGGATGCCATAGGTAAACTTGTTCACCAGGATGTGATCCCCGATCTCAAGGGTGGGCATCATGGATCCGGACGGGATCTTGAAGGCTTGCACGATAAATGCCCGGATGAACAATGCAAGAATAATTGCGATCAAAATGGCTTCGGCATTTTCCCGAAACCGGCCTTTTTTCCTTTTTACCGGGTACTCACCCGATTTGGCTTTGGATTTTCTCACGGCTATCTGCCCACCTGCTCGGCCACGCTTTCCAGCTTAGCGGCAATGTTGTTTTCGACCCACCGGGCGTCCCACCATTCGTAGGGGTTTACGAAGACGTCGCCGACAATCATGGAAAAATGAAGATGATCCCCCACCGCAAGACCCGTGGTGCCGGTTTTGCCAATGATATCCCCCCGGGCAACGAAATCGCCTTCGGATACATCGATGCTGCTCAGATGGGAATAAAGGGAAAAAACGCCGGAACCATGGTCGATAACCACGGTATCCCCGTAAATGCCTACCCAGTCGGCAAGCACCACCCGGCCGTTGTTGGCCGCCGGAACAGGCGCATGCCGCATGGAAGCGAGATCTACTCCCATGTGTACCTGCTGATCCACGGTCTTTCCTTCATAGATGTAGGTACGGTGATCCGCGAATCCCGCCATACGCTGGGCTCTTGGAAGCGCCATGAAATCGCCCTCCCAGTGAATGGCGTCATCCGATTGCCCCGCAAGGGACAATACCCGCTTATCGTTTTTCCGGCGAAGATCCTGGTTGACGAAGAGAAACTGCGCCAGACGGGAGTCATCGAACGGGAAACCGGGTTCCGAATAAAATTCGGGAAGCACCCGGCGCATGAAATTATCGGAAAGATTCAAGTTGTCCGAGGGAAAGGAGCGGTTCTGTATATAGTACGAAAACCCGCTCTGTCCCCGGTTTCCGGCCCTGTCATGCGCTTCGAGGAGGATGTCCGTGTCTTTTACCTGGTCATGTCTCAGGGCAAAAAAAGCAAGATGGACATCGTCATCGTCAAAATAACCGGAATGACCCGGGAAAAAATTGTCTCCCACCCGGACACCGTGTTTTTTGCAAGGCTCTGAAAGACGATAAACAACAAGCCCGGAGCCTCCCTGGCTCAGGTTGTGCTGCCGGGTAAGCACCGATACACGGGGCGGGGTCGAATCAATGACTATCTCTACTTCCTTGTATGCCAGATTCCCGGCGAAACGCTGGCGCCAGGACTGGTCCCAGGCCGCAATCAGAAGCTGGGCATCACCGTCTTTCAGCCCCATTTCCCTGGCGTCAATGCGCAGGTTCAGTTCCAGGCGGCGGGGGTCGGCAATTTCCTCCGCACCCTCCCGGTCAACGGTCTTGTTCACCAGGGTCACTTCCCGCCCCTCCTGGAGGATGGATGCGTATACCCGGCGGAGACCGCTTTTTTCATCGCTTACCGTAAGCGGTATCTCTGCCGATCCCTGCAGGTAGCGGGATTCAAGCGCCAGGCTCAGAACCGGCGCATCGCCTTCCAGCTTGTCGAACAGAATCCATATAAGAGCGGCCGCCGCGGCGATACCCAGAAACCCGATAAGAACGTATTTGAGGTTTTTCCCCCGTTCCTTGCGTTTGAAGTTCATCCGTGTCTTCTTTTTATCCCGAAATTTTAAATTTTTTCCGGCTTCAAGCGCGGCAAACGCCGTTTTACGTCCGCTTCGTACGGCCGGTGAGGCCCGCAAAAATTTCTTCAAGCATCACTTGAACTTTTGAAAAGCCACCCGGTGTCATTCTTCGAGGTGTCTATTAACAGGTTGATCGCTTTTGAGCAAGTCATTATTGACGGCTTTGGTTTTAGTCGCTTGACTTTTGGGTGCTTGCGGGGTAAACGGTGCATTGATCCGGCAGAGATACCGTCCGGCAGAGACACAGCCTGACCCCTGCATCAATCAAAGATCGATTGTACTGTTTTGCCGCCGATGATTCAAGCATTTCCGAACAAAGAACCGATATCGGAATACCGCCAATTGTCAATATAAAAGCGATACACACATGAACCCGGTCGCCATAAAAAACGTCAGGATAGGCAAAGAGGCGCCACTGGCCCTGATTGCAGGGCCGTGCGTTCTGGAAACCGAAGCCGAAGCAATGGAAATTGCCCGGACGCTGAAAGACATTACCGGACGACTGGGAATCGGATTTATTTTCAAAGGGTCCTACGACAAGGCAAACCGGACGTCCATCGATTCATACCGGGGTCCCGGGGTGAATGAAGGACTCGCCATGCTGGAAAGAATCCGAAGCCGATTGGACATTCCCGTCACATCGGATGTTCATCAGCCCGCGGAGGTTGAAGCGGCCGCCTCGGTGCTCGACTTGCTGCAGGTTCCTGCTTTCCTGTGCCGGCAAACGGATCTCGTGGTCCGCCTTGCCGAAACCGGAAGGCCGCTCAATATCAAAAAAGGACAGTTTCTTGCCCCCTGGGACATGGCAAACGTCGTGAAAAAGGTGTCTTCGACCGGAAACCGCCGGATTCTGTTGACGGAGCGAGGCACCTGCTTCGGCTACAACAACCTTGTCGTGGACATGCGAAGCTTCCCCATTATGCAGCAAACCGGATGCCCTGTTGTTTTCGACGCCACCCACAGCGTTCAGCTTCCCGGCGGCGCAGGAGCCAGATCCTCCGGACAAAGACAGTTCGCCGGCCTTCTCGCCGGATCGGCCATGGCCGCCGGAGCCGACGCCCTCTTTCTGGAGACCCACCCCGATCCGGACCGGGCGCTTTGCGATGGCCCCAATTCCGTTTCGTTAAGCGAAATAGAGGCCCTTTTGCGGCGGATTACCGCCATACGCAGTGCAGCAATGACCGGTTGATTACGTTGGACAGAAGACGGAGGGCAGACAAATCCGGTATTCGTTCAGGCACTTTTTACCGATTTTACGGATATGTGTTTTGCACTTCGGACGAATGTATTATATTTAGAATATGACAAGCAATAAACTTGCCAAAGCGAAACTGTTTTTAATGGATGTTGACGGCGTGCTGACCGACGGCTCGATAATATACCCGGGCGAGGAGAGCCAGGCCATGATATTTAACGTCAAGGACGGGCTCGGACTGAAAATGCTCCATGAAGCCGGAATCCTCACGGGCGTGATCACCGGCCGGAAGTCGCCGGCTCTGTCCCGGCGCATAAGAGAACTGGCAATCGGGTTATGCTATGACGGGGTTTCGGACAAGGCGGCCCTTCTCGAATCCATTCTGATCGAAACCGGATGCAGCGCGGAAGAAACCGCCTTTATCGCCGATGATCTCCCGGATATTCCCCTTATGCGAAAAGTCGGCATCCCTATCGCGGTGGCCGACGCCCGGCCTGAAGTCCGGCTTTGCGCGGCAATGACCACGGAGGCACCCGGCGGCAAAGGAGCGGTCCGGGAAGCATGTGAAGCCATACTCAAAGCCCGCGGATGCTGGCCGGATATTGTAAAAAAGTGGTCGTAACAAAAGGCAAAACGCAACCGCGGCATAAATCCCGGCGTCTGAAATGGATTCTGGTAATGGTGATCCTTATTCTTGCGGGGATCGTCTCGGCGGTTTTCATCCACTACCGGTACTCGATACGCATGGTCGATCATCCGGAACGACCGGAAGAAACAGATGCCGCTTTCGTCATCAGCCGCTTCGAGCATACGGCCATGAAAGACGAACAACGGGACTGGAATATGAAAGCCGACTCCGCGAAATTCTATGCGGACTCCCGGAGGGTGGATCTCGAAGCGCTCGAAGCGGCCTTCTTTCTAAAAAACGGCGAAACGATGAGGCTTACCGCCGAATTAGGGGAGATGGACATGGCCACGAAAAATATCCGGGCAAGGGGGAATGTCGTGGTAGACCACCCCCAATACCGTCTTATGACCGAAAGCTTGAATTACAAGTACGACTCCCGTATAATGATCATGGACTCTCCATTGGAAATCGAAGGAGAAGGCCTCCGTTTCCGGGCGGATGCGGGACGTTATGAAATGAACGAAGAAACCATAGAGTTTGAGGGAAATATTGAAAGCTGGCTTGACGGAACACTTAATCTGTAGTCCGGTGGAAAAATCCGCCCGCATCATAATGGTTATAACCATACTCCTTGCCGCACCGGGATTTTTTCTGCCGGCCCGCGCCGGAGAGGAAAGTAATGCGCAAAAATCCCAAATCCACATTACCTCAGACCGGTTGATTTCCCGCCAGGCGGAACGATTTGCCGAATTCTCCGGCAATGTGCGGGCCACCCAGGACGATACGGTGATTGTCTCCGATTCCCTGCAGATCTACTTCCGGGATAATCAGGACGCTTCCCCGGGAGATGAGAACCGTGAGGGGGATTCGATCGAGCGACTGATTGCAACCGGCAACGTGAACATCGACCATGAAACTCTCTCCGCTCAGTGCGATCAGGCGGTATATACCCCAGCGGACGGACTTCTGGTACTGACGGGCGAAACCGTGAGTGTGAAAGACGAGGGAGGCACCATTACGGGTAAAAAGATGGTGTTTAACCGGGAAACGGGAGAAATCACCATCACGGGCGAGGCGGGAAGCCGCGTGGAAGCGGTTTTCGATCATCGGGGCGATCGGGTCCTGCCCGCCCAACGGGAATAATTCCCCGGAATTGGCGGTCTGCGAGAGCAATCAGCCCAACGGGTGGATCTGAAAACGATGGAAAACCAATTTCATGCCGACACTCAGGCTCGAAAAACTGATAAAGACATACCAGAAACGACGGGTTGTCGACGGGGTCGACCTGGAAATCGAAAGCGGAGAGGTTGTCGGCCTGCTGGGTCCAAACGGAGCGGGCAAGACCACCACGTTTTACATGACGGTGGGCATGATCCGGCCCGACAGCGGGGGGGTGTTCCTCGACGACGACGAGATCACGGATTACCCCATGTACCTTCGCGCCCGCAAAGGAATCGGCTATTTGCCCCAGGAAGCATCGGTTTTTAAAAAGCTCAGCGTGTGGGACAATCTCATGACCATTATCGAGACCCTTCCGATCCCGAAAGCGGCGCAGTCTGAAAAGGCTGAAGCCCTCCTTGGGGAGCTGGGCATCCAGCGACTGAAAGATCAGCAAGCCGCCGTTCTTTCCGGCGGCGAACGGCGCAGGCTGGAAATCAGCAGGGCCCTTGCCACCGACCCGGCATTCATACTGCTCGATGAGCCGTTCGCCGGCATCGACCCCCTGGCGATCATCGACATCCAAAACATTATTTTTCACCTTGCCAGGCGAGGCATCGGTGTGCTTATTTCGGACCACAACGTACGCGAGACATTAGGGGTCTGCGACAAGGCCTATATACTTAACAACGGGCAGGTGATCGAGGAAGGCGGGCCGGAAAAAATCGCCAGCAGCCCCACTGCCCGTGAAATTTACCTTGGAAACCGGTTTACGCTCTGACAATGGCATTCGAACTTCAGCAACATTTAAAACTTCAACAGCAGCTTGTCATGACGCCGCAGCTCCAGATGGCGATCAAGCTGCTGCAGCTCTCCCGCCTGGAGATGGTGGAGATGGTTCGCCAGGAGATGGAAAACAACCCGACCCTGGAAGAATCGGAAAACATCGAGCCGGCCGAAGAGGTGCAACCCGATACCGGCGAGTCCACCCCGACCCGGGAAGTCGCCGTCGAGGAAAAATTTGACGAACGCCTCGACTGGCACCATTACATGGATGAATACAGTTCCACCGGCAAGGTGCATTTCGAGTCCGAGGAAAAGGAAGCCCCCAATTACGAGGCATTCACAGCCAGCAAAACATCTTTGGCAGACCACCTGCGCTGGCAGCTGCTTATGACGCAGCCTACCGCCGAACAAGAGATGGTCGGAAGCCTGATCATCGGCAACCTCAACAAGTACGGATTCGTAGAGGACAGCCCGGAAGAGATTGCAGCCGTCGCGGAAACATCGGTCGAAAACGTCATGGAGGTCCTTTCAACCATGCAGACGTTCGACCCCCCCGGCATCTGTGCCAGGAATTTGTCGGAATCACTGCTCATCCAGGCACGGCAGATGGGCATCGACACGCCGATCGTGACCGAGTTGATCCGCAATCACATGAAAAACCTGGAAAACAAGCGATACAGCGTCATTGCCAGGGAACTCAAAACAGACGTGGAAAGCATATCCGCCGCGGTGGAGCTGATCCGGACGCTCGACCCCCGTCCCGGTGGCCACTGGGGGGACGATGAAGAGATCTATATCACACCGGATGTCTACGTCCAGAAAGATGGAGACGAGTACATCGTTTTTCTGAACGACGAAGACATCCCGAATCTTCATATCAGTTCCTATTACCGGAATGCCGTAAAAAAAGGCGGAGATGTCAGCCAGGAAGCCCGCTCCTATCTCAAAGACCGTCTGCGCTCCGCGGAGTGGCTCATCAAAAGCATTCAACAACGCAAAAGAACAATATATAACGTGATGACCAGCATCGTCAAATTCCAGCGCGATTTTTTCGACCACGGCATCGCCCATCTCAAACCCATGGTACTGCGCGATGTAGCTGAAGACATCAGCATGCACGAATCGACCATCAGCCGGGTAACCACCAACAAGTACGCGCACACGCCCCACGGTATTTTCGAGCTCAAATTCTTTTTCAACAGCTCCATCAACCGCTCCAACGGTGAAACGATCGCTTCGGCCTCTGTACAGGAGGAGATCCGCCGGATTGTTTCGGGCGAAAATCCGAAAAAACCCTATAGCGATCAGAAAATTTCGGAGCTCCTGGAAGATTCAGGAATCCGGATAGCCCGGCGCACCATCGCCAAGTACAGGGAAATGATGGGGATACTACCGTCGAGCAAACGCAAACAACCATAAGGAGGCAGGGAACCATGCAAACTTCGGTAACGTTCAAGAACCTCGAACC
>SLJY01000194.1 GCA_007134875.1 Desulfobacterales bacterium | reverse complement strand
TCCGGATGGCGCCCACCGCGATGGGGATTTCCGGCCAAAGATCGCGGACCTCGAAGATCATGGGAACCCCCAGCCGCCTGGCGGCCAGGATGCCGGGAACGGCCACGGTCAATGGCGTGGATGTGGCAAAAACCAGATCGGCATGCCGGATGGATGCGGCCCGCATGGCCGCTTTACCCGCAAACCGCATGAAACTGGCTATGCGCCGCCCATAGGGCATGTGGTTGGAGTACGCCACCGGGCACCAGTGAACGACAATGCCAGCCTCCCGGCTCACATACCATTTATTCGATCCGTTAAACCCCGGGGCGCTGCCGTCCCGGGCGGAGGTGATCATATGCACCTCGTGGCCCCGCTGAACCAGCCGCCGGGCCATCTCGTAGGAGCGGGTCGATCCCCCCATATCCGGGGTATTGAAATATTGATGTATATAAACAATAACCATAAGTGGTTATGAAAATATCCGTTTTCGAAAATGTTTGGATTTACCCCCGATACGCAATGAAAACCTTGTAGAAAAGTTCTAATATTTTATCCGATTTTTTCGTAAAACTCAAGAAGTCTTTCCAGCTGGCTGTCCCAATTGAATTTCATTGCGACCAATGCTTTTCCCCGAAGCCCCATTGCCCGGGCTTTTTCGGGGTTTTCCGCCAACCATGCAATCGCATCGGATACGGCCCGCCCGTCGGCGGGATCGACGCAGATGCCGATGTTTTCCTTTTCCACCAGCGCTTTCCAAACGGGAAAATCCGTGCACACGATGGGAAGACCCCACATCATGTATTCGAAAAACTTGGTCAGAATTTTTTTCCGATAATGGCGTGAATACGGAAACAGGGCCAGTCCCGCCAGCCACTGGCTGTTTTGATACAGCGCCCCGATGCGTTCAAAGGGAACATATTGCTCCACCCCGATTACATCGAGCCGGTCCGTAGCGGATACAGTGCCGATGATTTTGCGGTATTCTGCGCTCCTGCAATACCCGGCCATGGTGACCCGCACTCCCGGCACCCGGTCCACCAGTCCCGCGTGGTGCAACGCGCCCCGGATTTCGCTGATGTTTCCGGTGTAAAGCAGGCGCATACCATCCGGGGAAAACGCATTGACATTTTGCCACCCCTCGGGCAGCACAGGGTAATTCAGCACCGGCGCGGCATCCGGAAACCGTTCAAGATAGTACTTTTCCGCTGCGACCGTATGAAAGCATCCGGCCAGGCGCTTTTCGAGCTCGCCCCCTGCGCTCTTTACTGCCTGTTTCCAGGCCCCTGGAAGGTAATGCTTCGTATCGACTGAAGTAATATAATCCTCATGAATGTCATATATCACCTTTGCCGTTTTTTCCCGCAGCAAAAGCGCCCATGGCAGAAACTCGGGATCATGAAAATGGTACACGTCCGCGGAAAAAAAACAGGCTTTGCGGTATGCCGCAAAGCCTGTTCGCACAATTCGTTCCAGCCGGTTCCCCGGGTGTTTTACACCAACCAGGCGAACGCCCTTGTATTCATCCCCCACCGGTTCGCATGCAATCAGAGAAACATCATGCCCCGCCCCGGCCGCTCCGGCACATTGTTTTTCCAGTATCCGTGGATCCCGCCAGTCATGGACGGTGGTAATGTGGACAATGGTTTTTTTACGCGTCAAAGCCTCCCCCGGATGCACGCCGATCCAGCATATCGATGAACTCTTTTATCGCCCGGTTCCTGGCCACACACCGATTGCGCTCCGCCACCACCGAGTCGGCGCCCTCCATCCAGGCGTTTCCCGAAAACAGCCTGGCGACCCAGCCGGCAAAGGCATACGCGCCCGCATCATCCGAATACGCCGGGATCGGCAGGTCCCACGGCTCGATCTCCCAGTAATCCCAGCGCCCCGAAACCCCCAGGCGCCAGAAAAGCTCAACCTTGGGCCGCCTGCCGTAATACCGGGTTTCATCGAACTCCTCCGTGGTGTCCTTTCGTAAAATTACCTGCGGCTCATCCGCGGCCTCGGGCCGGAATCCCGACCCGCGAAGCGCCCGGTTGTCCCGAATGCGCGCCATGGGAACCAGGTAATAAGGCACTTCCGGCCGCAGACGGACCGCCTCCCGGATTTCGGATTTCGGCCCATCCTTTCTCAGTGATAAAACAGTTTCCGTCCCACGGCATAACCCATTTGGCCCGTGCTTTTCCGTCCCGCAGGGCCGCATCCCGCGCGCCGTTGTTATTGATCGCGTAATTGTTTTTCAGCCGGTAGTATGCCATCAGGATGCGTTCCTGCTGCCGAAGGTCCAATCGGTCAAATTCCTTTGAACCGGGAGCGTACCGCCCGGGTATGCTTTTCTCATCCCACCCGACCCGTTGATAGGCCTCCCACTCGAAGGGAATGCGGATATAGCCCATGCCGGCTTCTTCCAGCATCCGGATGATCCCTGCCTCGGCCTCGCCGTCCACAATCCGGTTGACCACGAACCGTTTCTCGCACCCTTCCGGCACCGGCTCGTTTTCCAGGATAAACGCCAGGTTTTCCGCGCTCTGCCCCTTGCGGTGACGCGGCGCCAGGTCGTTTCCGATGATCCGGTACAGCATGAAGGTGTCGGGCTCCGAATCCAGCCCGGCGGCCTCGTATCGCCGCTGCAGAGCTTCCGGGGTCCACGTGTTCGGTGCGCCCGCCCTGTCGGCAGGCCTGCCCACCGGCGGCACGTAGCGTGAGAACACACCGCTCTCCCCCGTAAGGATCCGCTTCACCCGCCGCACCCCGGGCACATGCACGGCATGCCTGTAAAGTCCGCTGAAAAACGATTCCATTCCCATTTCAAACAACAGCCCGCCGATTGCCGGAAAATCCGGTCCCGGCCGAACAAGCCCTTTCCCACCGCAATCCGTATCGCCTCATACCACCACCCCTGCACGGCCTATCCGGCTGCCCAAAATATCTTTCCAAAAGATATACCTTGAGATACAAGAGAGTTAGCGAGGTCCGTCCCGCAACAGGAGCCAATGGGCTATGGCATCCGCAAAATGCAGCAGATCGTCAATCTGTTGGAGATTCCGGTAGATTTCATCCCAGTCCAGTCCAAGGTATTCGTGCACAAGAATATTGCGAAATCCGGCAATAGGCGCAATACGCCTGGCAAACGCAGCATCTATAACGTTCAACTCCCCTGCACGGATAATGGCATCATGGGAGTCAACCGGTTTTTTAGCTTTTTCAAGGGATATTATGCGGTGGCAGATATCTATGCAGCACTGGGCCGCCACTTCAAGGTTGCGCTCCACAATGTCGCGCAGATAGGGGTCTTTATCAAATTCATATCTGTTTTTTTCCTTCAGGGGGTCCAATCTGCCCAAGCGTTCCCTGAGTTCGTCCAAGCGCTTTTCTATACCGCTGAACTCTGGCTGCATGTCCGTTCTCCTTCAGGATGTCATTGCGGACCATTCGCAAAAACGGCAAAGCATCCGAATACAGGCTCATGATGCGGGCTTCGAATTCCACCCTGGTTTCAACATCCCTTTCATAAAGGATTTCCCCTTTGGATATAACCGCAAAGACCAGTTCAATGGGTGCATTATCCAGCAGCACCAAATCGATTCTGTTCGATCCTGTCTGCCTGGCCAGCTCGGAGGCAAGCCGGGAACGAATGGCACCGGAATTTGCCTGCCGTTCGAGCAAAACCGCAAAATCGTAGTCGCTTCCAGGTCCGGCCGTTCCGTCCACGCGGGAGCCGAAGCGGTACAGCATCGCCACCTCGGGAAAATCCTTTTCTATGATTTGCCTCATCATTTTATTCTGATAGTTTCCCATTATATGCAATGTATCGCAACTGCCTTTTTCCTTTATGAATTTAGCCCGGATCCACGAAGAAGTCAATATATTCGGCAGACAAATCCATACTGACGGTATTTTCCTTTTCCCTCAACATCAATTTGGCTTTGGAGAAAAAATCCGTTTAAAGAAGCTGCTCTTCCTGCTCCTCCCGGCTCATCTTTCAGCACGGGATTCCAAACACCTTTTCCATAAACGCCCGCTTGTTCTCCTCCGGGGTGCTCTTCGGCCTTCCCAGGTCGTCGCGCGAGCCGGTGCGGATCCGCACCTCGATCATGTTGGGCCCGGGTGCACTGCCGATATCAGCCCAAGCCGTTTTCAAGCCATCAACCGTATCAGCCGCCCGGTACCGGGCAAACCCGCACGCCTTTGCAAATGCCCCGAAATCGAACCGGTCCGCAACGGTTCTCTGCCCGCCCACCGATTCATGGGCTCCGTTATTCAGCAGCACATACACCAGGTTTTCCGGCGCCGCGTCCCCGATCACCGGCAGCGCCCCTAAGTGCATCAACGCGGAGCCGTCCCCGTCCAGGCAAACGATCCGCCGGTCCGGCCGGCCCATGGCGGCCCCCAGCGCGATCGACGACGTATGCCCCATGGAACCCACCGTCAGAAAATCCCGCTGGGACTCCCCGCGCGTTTCCCGGATCTCGCATACCTCCCGCGAGGTCTTGCCCGTGGTGGATACAACCGGATCATCCCCGGCAAGCGCCAAAACAACTTCCAGCGCCGTCTCGCGGCTCAATCCGGACAGACCCCCACTTCCGCCCCCTTCACCCGGGTACGCCGAAAACGTCCCTTTTCGCACCAGAATCGCACCGGGGGAACCATGCTCCCGGATCCGCCCCAAAACCGCATCCAGCACGTCCGCCCCGCTGCACCCGGCATCCATCACCCGGCAGGGGATCTCCATCAGGCCAAGCAGCCCCGGGCTGATCCGCCCCTGCTTCACATGCTGCGGTTCATCCTTGACGCCCGGTTCCCCCCGCCATCCAACGATCATGAGCACCGGTATCCTGTAGACGTCCGGGTCCGTCAGGGACGCCAGCGGGTTGACCGCGTTGCCCAGCCCGGAATTCTGCATGTATACCACGCCCACCCTGCCGGTTGCCAGGTGATACCCCGCGGCCATTGCCACGGCGTTGCCCTCGTTTGCCGCAATCACGTGCCCGCGTTTGCAGCGATCCGATATACACGCGCAAAAATGCTTGAGCAGGGAATCCGGCACGCCCGCAAAAAAATCGATGCCCCGCTCCCGCAGCG
>SLJY01000193.1 GCA_007134875.1 Desulfobacterales bacterium | reverse complement strand
CGCCGCCGCCTGTGTGATAGGTAAGCCCTATGGTTCCGGGCCTGGATCCAACGGATAAACCACAAGGTCATTTCGATATCGAAATGCCGCATGGGCAAAATGATTTTCAGCAACACCCTAACTCTACAACGTCACTTGGGATGAACTGCGCCACGGACGCCCGTGGAAACCATCCCTTGACGCGCACCCTGACGAAGTCGCTGTCCTCTCCGTAATCCTCGATCCACTGCTGCACCTGGGCCTGGTTGACCATCTTGGCCGACCTGGAGTCAATCTGCCGGGTAATCCATCGATGCCGGAACTTCCCGAAACACTCCCGGAACCGCCCGGTGTTCTGCGTCGGGTTCCCGAATGCCACCCAGAGTGTCCCCGGAGTGGTCATGGCGCCCTCGGCAACTTCCCAGATGATGTCGTCGATGATCGAAGCCTCGTCAAAAAGGAAAAGAACATGCGCCTCGTGCGTTCCCGCGAAGGCCTCGGACTTCTCCTTGCTCCACGGTATCGCCGCCGCGAACCACGTCTCGTGGTGTCCTTCCCTGGAAAACCGCGTCGCGGTCCACTTGAACAAATGACCGTCCCGGGCCTTCTTGTTCCACTTGGCCAGCTCTCTCCATGTCTTGGTTTCAAGCTGATTCTTGGTGTTGGCCGTCACAACGATCTGCGGATGCGGCCGGGTCGCGGCAAACCACTTCAGGATCCACGAAATAAGGGCGCTCTTTCCTATGCCGTGGCCGCTGGCCACCGCGATCCGCACGGAAGCCATCTTCTCTTCGGCCTCGCCGTACTGGCCGGCAGCCGCCAGGCGCATGGCTTCTCCGATGTCGTTGAGCACATCGGCCTGCCATTTATCGGGGCCTTCCCCGGCCTCGAAATCCCATCCCCAGTTGAAATACACATACCCCAGCGGATCGTACACGAATTCCGCCAGGATCTGTACCAGCTGCTCATCAGGGGATATGTCGCGGGCGGGTTTACCCATCGCTGCCTCCGGCAAGCTTTGCTTTCTGCGCCAACGCGCGATTCAATGCTTCCTCGTGCGAGTGCTTGATCTCCCCCTTGACGTTGTGATCGTGCTTTTCCGGGGCATAACTACCCTTCACCTTCAGCGCCATGTCAAGCGTCCGCCGCTGCAGCTCCCGGTTCTCCACCTCGATCCCGATCAGGGTGTCGGTCTCGGTATACGGCACGCCGGCATTGTTGTACTTCTCCTGGCTGGCCACGGACAACACCGAAACGCCGGCAGCTCTCTTGTCCGGATCCAGTTCGCCCTTCATCGTCTGAAACTTCGTCTCCTTCGCTTCCATGAGCGAAACAAGCTTCATTTTCAGCGCATTTTCGGACAGGCCGGTTTCGTCAAGCCACTTTGAAATCTTGTCGGTGAGGATCGTTGAGTTCTGACAGCCGATCTGGCGCGGGTGATCTTCATTCGATGTTTTGTAGCCGGCAGCCCTTGCGGACTCGGTTTTATTTAGAAAAGTCAGGGAATTGGAGCTATCGAGGTAGGCTTTGAGCCAGAGATCCCGCTTTGAAATCTTCGGTGCTTTTTGCAGTGTTTTTCCCATAGACAGTGTCTTTCGGCCAAAAAGTAAAACAAAATTGTTTCACTATTATTTTGGCAACACGAGACAATTCTGTCTATTGAAAAATTTCAAAATTAATTGGTTAATCAAGTTTCTCCCGCCGGAAACAGCCTTATCATATAATCATGAACATTGTTTAAACGAAAAAAAATCAAAACCGCCTCTCCTGACTGATACCCTTATTTAGCGCCTGAACGAAAACCGCCTTTTTCGCCAGGTATTGCGTCCAGCTCAAATTTTAATCCTAAAAATAAACCAGGTATTTTCGCGTCAGCGTCATATCCGTTTTCCGATACCACACTTTTCGATCATCGCCAGATCCCATGCAGGTATCTTAGAAATGGCCTGTGATGGTTTCGAGACGGAAACCGCTTTTCCTTTTTTAAAGAACATGGCATGGAGCCGCCCCACCGGAATTTGATGGGAAATATCCCTTCTGGCGATAAGGCGATACAAGTGAGATCCCCATTTGCTAAATGCTGTTACAGATCCGGATGTGAACCGGTCGCCGTAGCCGAATATTTTATAATCGTAAAATCCGTTTCGACGGACAATTGCCCGTACCGCACCGATGGTCGGCTCCCAGAAACCGCTGCTGGATTCGATTTTATTTTCGTCATCAGTCCCAGTGACTGCAGAGTCCGCGCTTTCCTCGATATTCATCGGGTCCAGTTTTTCCGCCACCGGATTGTGATAGGCAATGCTGATGCTTTTGGCAAAAGGCACGATGGGCGTACGCCATTCCAAAGACAGGCAATCCGATAGGCTGCATATCAGGGACAAGGCAGATATCGGGTCAGACACCCTGTGCAAAAACCCCCATGCCACAACAAGGTCGAACCTGCCAAGCTCTTTTAGAAAGTTTGTATTCCGTATATCCCCCCGTAAAAATGTTACATTCTTTTTTTCAAGCATTTCCGCGGATTTTCCGGCAATCGATACAACACTCTCCCGGTGATCAACCCCGACAACTTCATCCGCGCTTTCCGCCATATACAAGCTATGCAGCCCCTCAGCGCATCCCAGATCCAAAACGCGCTTACCCTTCAGATCCATGGCTACAGCCATTGCCGCGTTTCGGATCCGGAGTGTGCGGGACACCCGATTTCCCGGTGTAACTTCCCCGGATACGGTCCGCAGCTGTCCCAACGGGAATATCTCCACGACGCCTCCAGTTTACCGAATATTATATAGTGGCTGAACGAAAACTTTATTATTCGCCATTCTCTGCGTCCGGCCCGATTTGATGCACTCGCAAAAAGTCGCGATCTGACGGCTTTGTAAAAAGTTCAAGATCAAGGCTTGCGCGATTTCGAATGGAGTTGCCGTTATACTTGTTTGCAATCTCGTAATGATGTGCAAGATCGTTATGTTCACAAAGTTGACATTAAATTTCACCTTCGTCATCTTCATAATCAATTACTATTCCAGTGAATGCCCATTATTTCAAAGCATCGCTGAAAGTTTTAGCGATGCTCAAAGGCATAAGATTTTTTTGGGAATTTTTTAACCAGTGGTTCATGCGTACGCCAACTGTTATGCTTTATAGTCAGAAAGGGCACTATAATAGTGTGCTTTTTTCAATACAATATGTCAAGATAAATATGAACCAGAAAATTCTTGTACTTATTCATTCAACCAAACTCCTCCACCCTCCACCCTCCTCCTGCTTTCTTCGGCAACTTCTGCGCCGCAATAATCCGGAACGGGTAATGCTCAGCGGCTATTTTAATCTTCGCCCTGGCATCGTCCTCCCAGTGACCACCCTTCACCTCGTGCGCCTCCAAGCTGCAATCCGACCGCATCACGAAAAAGTCCACGGTCAGCCAGGTTTTCTTCGCCAGCCTCAGCTTTATGGATTCATACGCGTACCACAGGATCTCACCCGCAACCTTCATCGCCTCCAGCTGCGCAGCATACTCCTTCTCCGTGTTGTTCATCTCGCCGGCCTGCTTTCTCGGCCGGCCCCTGGCAACGAATTGTTTTGCCGGAAATCTTCCCTTCATCTACCCAGCTCCTCCCACGTTGTAACGGCCGCCCGGCCCGACCCAGTCGGAATGCCGGACGGCCCAGTCATCGTCCATTTTCCAATCGTAGCGGTTCATCACCCGCTGGACGCCCTCCCGCAGCCTGGCGTAGCGGTACTCGAAATCTCCGGGTACGGCAGCCGGACACAGCGGATCCTCTGGCACGCATAGATCCATGACCGACACGCCGCCCAGCATCGCCTCTGCCCGATCCCAGTCGGTCACCTCGATATCCCTCGGCCCTTTCCGGGTAAGCACCCTGATGACAGACACTACAGCCTCCATCTTTTGCCGCATCGAATGCATAGCCCTCTCTGCGGACCATGCCCAATGGACATCTTCACCCACACATGCCCGCGCCACAGGCACTTGATTCGTTTCGGCACCCAGTATATGCAATCAGCAATACGTTCCGACATCGCATTTCCTCCCTTTCACTGAATCCGGAGCCCTTCCTTCACCGTCATCTCATTCATTGCTTCATGAAAGAGGCGGTTGAAAAGCTCGTTTCGCGCTTCGTTATCGAGCGAGACACCGTTTTCGCTCTCGAATTGCCAGATCCCATCTTCCGCTCGTTCTTCCGCTTCCGGAATCAACTTGTTTATCGCCTGTTCCAGATCCGGCGAGTAATAAGCCTTCATAGCACCTCCTTCAAAACGGAATATCGTCGTCATTGAAGTCCGCCGGGCCGGAATCCCGGGGCGTTTCCCCGCCCTGCCCTTCCTCCTCTTTCACCATGACCTGGTAATCCGGCCGCCTCGGGTTCTCACCCTTCCGGTTCCGGAACACCATGACAGGGATCCTGTCCCCGCCGACCTCGATCTCCCCGGCCATGAACTTTCCTTGTTTCCCGTCCCTGATCCACAGGGCGCCGATACGCTTTAACGACATGATCTTTTCTCCTTCCGTTGCTATCCACCGATGGTTTCCGTCAGTTGCCTCAGCTGCTCCGGCGCCGCAATCCGTTTCACCTCGTTGATCATTTCCGGGCGGCCGGTATAGCTCTGGTAGGCTTCGATAAATTCTTTCCGCCACCACTTGATTTCGTCTTCCAGTACCGTTCTCGCCCATCTTTCCCATTGCCAGCGGGAGGACATCAGATGGACCGTGACCGGATCGTCAAAGTCCGGCTTTGCCTGGCTGCCGTTTCGCCGGAGCATTTTCAGGACAATGTCGGCCTGGACCTGTGCCTTGTCTTTTTTCGACCCGCTTATTGCCTCCAGAAACTCGGCAAACGTTGGCATTTTCGAGATCGTCCTGGTTTTCAGAATTTTCAGGGCTGCCTTCCGGATCTGGTCCAGCGTGATGCCTTCGGATTCAAATCCCCTGGCCCAAATTTTCACGGTGTAATTGCATGAGGTAAGATTTTCCAGACAAAATAGATCGTAAATTCCCCCACACTCCCCTCAACCATCACGGAGGGAAGTGTCATGGGAAAACAAATTGATTGGGATAAAGTTTCCGAGCTATCG
>SLJY01000114.1 GCA_007134875.1 Desulfobacterales bacterium | reverse complement strand
TACGCGCGATTTCTCAGAATTTCACGTACGCCAAGTACGCTGTATTCTTCGAAATCGCGCAAGCCTTGATCTTGAACTTTTTACAAAGCCGTCAGATCGCGACTTTTTACGAGTGCATCAACATTGGTTTTTTGCATAAGAAATAGGTACTGGCTTTTTCCGGAAGTGTCAAACACGCGGGTGACAGCACCATAAAAACAATGTATAAAAAGGCCATGAACAGCTACCAGATGGAACAGATCCATGCCCTCGAAATGATCCGGCGGCATTCAGAGAAAATGAAAAGGCCGGAAACCTTCCGGGAAGTGAAGGCCAGGGGATTTGACCTGGAATCGCAGCTTGCCGGCTACCTGGCATTCCGGGAGGAAATCAGCCGCTTTTTTGCACGGTGGTTCGAAGATATCTGTACGGCAAACTGCTACACCAGCGGCGTGAGCGCATGCTGCTCAAAGGACGGAATCATTGTCTTCTGGGCGGATATGGCGATCAACGCGTTTTTTTCGGGCCCGGCGGAACCCGAACAGCTCGAAAGAGCCATCCGGAGCCCGGCATCGGATGCAAAGTGCATCTATCTAATCCCGGGCGGCTGTGCATGGCGGATAAAGCCCATCGTCTGCGAAATGTTTCTCTGTCCGGATGCCGAAAACGCGGTGTTCGCTAAACACCCGGAGGCCGAATCCGCATGGCTGGATATCAAAGAACGGAAAAAAGTCTTTACATGGCCCGACCGGCCGGTGCTTTTCGAGATGCTGGAGTCGATTTTCATTGAAGACGGCTGCGATTCCTCTCTTATGCACGTGCATAAGAGTCCCGGGTTGCAGCGGCTGATCCGGAACCGCGCCTGAATCCGTATTAAAGATCAGGATTCAGGCGCGGTTCCATTGCCCGGGATTTGCAAGACACCGTTTTTCGTATTTTCGTTTATTCTATAGCCCCAGCACCGCGTTGGCGATCAGGAAGTAGATGATCAGCCCCAAGGAGTCGACCAGGGTGGTAATGACCGGCGCACTGACTATGGCCGGGTCGACGCCTGTGCGTTTAGCGACCATTGGGAGCAGGGCGCCGGTGGTCGCGGCAAGCAGGCAGATGGTGAGAAGCGACAGCGAGAGGACCATGGCCACCCGGGGATCGAAGACCAGGGCTACCGGGATGATGGCGATTGCCGCAAGCATAGCGCCCAGCAGGCTCCCCACCTGCATCTCCCGGAAAAGGACCCGGGGAAGATCCCCGAAACGGACCTCGTCAACGGCCATGGCCCGGACGACGAGGGTCGAGGACTGGGAGCCGACGTTTCCGCCGGTGTCGATCAGAAGCGGTATGAAAAGGGCCAGGGTCACCACCGCCTCCAGGGAGTCCTCGAAATAGTTCAGTACATTGATGGAAAGCGTGGCCGCGAGAATCAGCACCAGCAGCCACAGGGCCCTTGTGCGGGCCAGGTGCCTTACGGATGCGGAGAGATACGGCATTTCGAGGGGCCGGGAGGCGCCGCCCAGGGCGATATCCTCGGTATGCTCGTGCTCCAGGATTTCCATGGCGTCGTCGAATGTAAAGATTCCTACCAGGCGGTTTTCCATGTCGACCACGGGAAGCGCAATCAGGTCCGCCTCCTGGACCAGGCGGGCTGCTTTTTCCCGGTCTTCGTCCACCCGGATCGAGTATACGTCGGTGGTCATGATGTCCCCGATAATGGTGTCCGACTTGGCAAGCACGAGATCCCGCAGGCTGATAACGCCCAAAAGTATCAGCGAATCGTCGGTAACAGGCAGCAAATAGATGGATTCCGCATCCCTGCCGGTTCTTCGTACCTTGTCCAAGGCGCGTGA
This sequence comes from Desulfobacterales bacterium, assembly GCA_007134875.1. Classification (GTDB taxonomy): domain Bacteria; phylum Desulfobacterota; class Desulfobacteria; order Desulfobacterales; family Desulfosalsimonadaceae; genus B1SED10-16. The sequence goes on along the minus strand of SLJY01000114.1, from coordinate 3,257 downwards.
CGCGGTCATGGTCTGCTTGAGGGAGACGAATTCCGGGCTCATAAAGCGCCCCGCGCTTTCCTCGGGGTAGCCCAGAAGAATCGAGGTGAGTTTCCGCTCCTGCGGGCTCAGCCCTTCAAGCAGTTCAGGGGCGACCTTGGCGGGCAGTTCGTCGAGTAAGCGGACCCGGTCGTCCGGATCGAGCTCCTCGATCAGCTCCCGTATCTGGATGTCGCGCAGAGAAGTGATCAGGTGCCCCTGCTGGGGCGGGTCCATCGATTCGAATACCTCCAGGGCGAGGTCCTTGGGCAACAGCCGGAAGGCGATGGCGAGATCGTTCGGCTTGAGGCGGTAGAGTTCGTTGACAATATCCAGCGTATCGTTTTCGGCAAACCACGCCTGGAGCTTGTGCCAGTCTTTTTCATCCAGGTATGGTTTCAGGAGGGACATTGGGTACTCCTTTCTGATTGTCCGGCAGGTTTACCGGGGCAATACGTATCGTTTTCCGGGTTTGGATCCGGTCGGAAAAAGTGTTCGTGAAGCAATCGGGGAAACGGGTTGTATGTCCGGTGCCGGTGCGCCTTCCGGGGGCCCTGATACAGCGGTTTCATTCCGGGAATGGTTTTCGGAGGGGGCGAAGGAAACCATGCGGGTATTGATGGTTCCCACGAAGATATCACTTGAGATCCGGAGGATCTCACGCGAAGGTTCGGTGCTGACGTAAATTCTGGCCTCCTGGAGACGGTCGTCGTCATCGAAAGAGTCGGTGTCGGTAAGATTCCGGACGCGGGGGGAGATAACGATTGCCTCCCGCCAGGCGCCCTGCACCTGGATGCTGGTCTGTTCGATTGCGGTCAGTTCGATGAGGTATCGCCCCTTACCCGTAAAGGTGTCGAACTGGCGGGTATCGCCGACCTCCCATTTCAGGCTGAGTGCCAGAAATACGGCGGAAAAAGGATCCAGCGTAAAGTTGTTTGGTTCGAACCGGAGTTCATTTTTCCGGCCCCGGCGGTCCTCGTGAACCGAATGAATCCCGCCGTCGGGCAGAAAATCGATTTTCGTGTTTTCACGGCGGTCGTTTTGCCGGTTGGTGTAAACGGATGTTTTGGGATGCAGCGTGGTGGACGAAACCAGGGCTTCCGTGTTGAACCGGAGCTTGTAGAACATGCTGACGAAACGGTTGGTGCGGGCACTGGCTCGCACGCGGTAATAGTTTTCCTGCCGTTCCAGGTTCATCTCCAGGGTCCCGGCGGGAATGCCCTGCCAGGATACACTGTACGTGTATTTCCCGAATTGCGGCTCGAAGAAACCCGGCTCCGGTGCGTATACGGGGGTCACGATCTCCACTTCCTCGGGGGGAATGTCATCCGCGATGACCAGTCCTGCCTGCAAAAAAACAAATGCCGCAATCAAGACGAGCAAGTGGGTTATTGGTAATGCGAGCCTGGAATGTTTTTTGTCCTTGTTTTGTTTCATGAATAACAGAGTATTATCAATTGGAGCGTATGTCAATTTTGTATGGAGCCGGCAGTCCGTTTTTTGTCGTGTAGAATAAATGACGGATTCGTATAAGCCCAATATCTGAGCCTGTGCGCAATTTCCCAGAATTTCACGCACGCCAGGTACGCTGGATTCTATGAAATTGCGTAAGCCTTGATCTTGAATTTTTTGCAAAACCGCCGATGCTATGCCTTGAACAACGACCTGAAAAACGGTATACAGAAGTCCATGTGATACCGTTATTTCTGATTTAGCGGCCCAACATAAACCGACTTTTTCGCCAATTTCTGTGTCCGGCTCAACTTTTAATCCAAAAAATACGTCAAGTATTCCTGCGGTTAAAATTTTCGCCGTCCTTGACTTTGATGAAAAATCCCGGTTTTCGGTCGCCCACGATTTTACACCGGAGTCTTTGAGTGGAAAAACGCAAATCGGTCCCCGGGCTTTTCGACAGAGCGCTCTACCGACTTATTCGCTGCATCTTTTTGCTTCTCGGGCGGATTGATCCCGACCGCGCCGGGCGGATTGCGGACCGGATCGGTGGGATATGGTTCGCCCTGGACGGTCGCCACCGGAAGGTTACCATGGGCAATCTATCCGCGGCCTATGGCGACGGGCTGTCGCCTGAGGCGACCCGGCGCATGGCCAGGCGGGTTTTTTGCCATATTTGCCGGATCGTCTTTGAAATCGGCTGGAGCATGCACCTGGGTGAGAGAAGGTTCGTAAAACACTTCCGGATTTACGGTGCGGATCATATTCGGGCCGCACGGAAGAAAGATCGGGGGGTTCTCATCCTCACGGCGCATATCGGCAACTGGGAGCTGCTGATTGCCGCCGCGGCCATGATGGGAATCCCAGTGAGCGCCGTCTACCGCCCCCTGGACCTTGCGGCTCTGGATCTTTTTTTTTCTGATACCAGGAGCCGTAGCGGAGCCAGGCTATACCCGAAAAAAGAGGCCATGCGCGGCATCCTCCGGGGGCTTCGGAACAATGAGGCGGTGGGAATACTGCTTGATCAGCATGCCGGTTCATCCGTGGGCGTACCCGCTGATTTTTTCGGCCGCCCCGCATCCACCAATATGGGACTGGCCCTGATGGCCAGGCGAACCGGCGCTCCGGTGATACCGGCGTTTCTGGTACGGGAGAAAGACGGGCTCTACAGCGTTTTGTTCGAACCGGAAGTACCGTTTATCAATACCGGTGACAGTCGGCGGGATATCCTTGAAAACACGCAGCTCTATAACCGCGCACTGGAGTCGGTCATCCGGAAGTATCCGGAGCAATGGTTCTGGGTCCACAGGCGCTGGAAGCTAAAAAATACACAAAGCGCCCCGCAGCGGCAGCCGGGGCGGTAAAGCCGATTTATACACGATTTGCAGGGGATGAAACCATGAAGATGAAGATTCCGGAGTATATCCGATCCATACGGCCCTACAAGCCCGGCAAGCCCATCGAGGAGCTGGAAAGAGAATATGGCGTTTCCGGGTCCGTCAAGCTGGCCTCCAACGAGAACCCCATGGGCCCGTCACCCGCGGCGGTTTCCGCCATGAAGGACGCCATGGACAGACTGCACCGCTATCCGGATGGCCGGGGCTACGAGCTTGTTCAAAAGCTCTCGGCCCATCTTGGTGTGCCTGCGGAGCGTATCGTGCTGGGGAACGGTTCCGACGAGATCATCGGAATGCTCACCCGTATATTTCTTGCGCCCGGGGACGAGGCGATCATGACGGAGCCGTCGTTTCTCATGTACGAGATCATGGTTCGCTCGTGCGGGGCCG
>SLJY01000188.1 GCA_007134875.1 Desulfobacterales bacterium | reverse complement strand
CGGATCCAGTAGGCGCCCACGATGGAGCTGGCAAGAAAATAGATGCTGTATATGTAGCTGCTTTCGAACAGGAGCCCGGCAATCAGGGCCACCACGATGGCAAAGGGAAACGCCACGGAAAAGCCGGCGAACTGGCAAACGGTCATGGCGGCCGCGGCCAGGGGGATACCGTAGAACATGGATTCCGTGGCAAGGCCCATGGCCGCCCCCTGCCCGAAAGCCGTCGCCAGGGATATGGATAACTGTGCCAGGACGAAAAAACCGATGAGTATCGTCCCCATGAAGACCATGTTTCGGTTCTCATGGGCATGGGCGCCGATCCGGTAGTGAAGGGTGATGAAATAGGTGATTATCAGCAGCCAGAAGATGATCAGGCCGGTGCCGAAGCTCTTTCCAACCATGCCGGAGCGCTCCGCGTGCCGTGCCAGGGCGTCGAGCTTGAGCGCGTCCGCCTCGGTGACCCGCTGACCTTCGCGCACGATCATCTCCCCCTTTTTGACCTGGTAGAGGACCGGATTGACCCCCCGCTCGGCTTCCTGGCGCCGGTTTTCCGTCAGGGTGCGGTTTACCGTGATGTTGGGCTGGATAAGCCGCTGGGTGATATCCACCAGCAGATTGATCTGGTTGTAATCGAGCCCCCGGAGCACCGGATCGCCCGCTACCCGCACCATGGTTTTCGCCTGGTCCGGCCCGTAGAACTGCCGGAGATTCCAGACGACAACCTCCTCGCCGGATCCGACGGTTTTGAGAACAATGCCCTGTTCCTGTTCCCGCAGCAGCATTTCCTTGTCTGCCACGACCCCGTTATTGAGAATCCGGGTCAGGATTTCGCTGATAAGCGCGGGTGCTTTCGATGTAAAAGATTGGTTTTCCAGCAGTTTGAACGCGCCGTTGCCGAGGGTGACATCCAGGACGGCTTCGAATGCGGCCTTTTTTTCCGCTTTTTCGTCAAGCGGCATGGCGGACCCAGGGGGCTCGCCCTGAACGGTTCCTGCGGCAAGGCGGGCGGCCGGCTTCCCGTCAGCCGCTGAAGCGGGTTGTTCGTTTGCAGCGCTGCCTCGGTTTTCTGCGAGCACGGCAAAAGCTTCTTTCACCTGCCGGCTCACTCGCCCGGTCACGACGGGGTCGAAATCGTATATCGCCTGCACCCGGTTCCGGGCCTGGATTCGTTTTTCGCTCGTGGCGGCGGGATCCTCCACGAAAAAGTCGCGGGGGGCCTTGATGTTCTCCTCGGCGATATCCCCGGCCTCGTAGGCAGGAGGGGTGATGACCAGGTTGGGATAGAAAATGAGGGTGGTCAGGACGGTCACCACCAGAAGGATCCCAAGGGAGACGCCTTTGGTGGCTTTTTGTTTGTGCAGACGGAGATCTGCAAATTTCATGTTCATGGCCGGCTCACAACAAGCACTTCGAAACGTACAAATGGCTTTCCGCATTCAATCACACCCGTTTCCGGGTGCTTTGGAATGATGCATCGCCATGCATTACCAGCACTGTGTACCCAATGCAAGCCAAAACGTCGGCGGTTTCGCAAAAAATGGTGAACTCGTAACAAGCCGTCAACGTTGATAACGTCTTGAAAATCATCAATCGTCGGTCTTGGGTTGTATGCCCGCGTCTTCCCGCCTGTCGTATGCGTCGATGATTTTCTGCACCAGCTTGTGCCGGACAACGTCCCGTTTGGTAAAATGGACGAACGCGATATCGTCTATATGCCGAAGCAGGTCCCGCGCCTCTTCGAGCCCGGATGCCCGGTTGCCCGGCAGGTCGCTCTGGGTAATGTCGCCCGTGATGACGGCCCTGGAGTTGTACCCGATTCGGGTGAGAAACATCTTCATCTGTTCGCTGGTGGAGTTCTGGGCTTCGTCGAGGATCACGAAGGAGTCGTTGAGGGTTCTTCCCCGCATGAAGGCCAGCGGCGCCACCTCGATGATGCCGTGCTCCATCATGGCGGATGCTTTTTCGATCTTGATCATGTCGTGCAGCGCGTCGTAGAGGGGGCGCAGGTAGGGGTTCACTTTTTCGGCCAGGTCCCCCGGGAGAAACCCGAGCGCCTCGCCCGCTTCCACGGCCGGGCGCGTCAGAATAATGCGGTTGACGCGCTTGCGGGCGAGTTCCGCCACGGCCATGGCCATGGCGAGATAGGTTTTTCCGGTTCCCGCCGGCCCGATGCCGAAGACGATGTCGTAGTTCCGGATCGCGTCGATGTAAGCCTTCTGCATGGGGCTCTTGGGCGCCACCGTCTGCTTGTTGGCCTTGATATAAATGGTGTCGAGAAAAATGTCCTTGAGCTTGGCGCTTTGATCCCGGGAAAGCACATTGGCCGCGTAGTCGATGTCGTTGGGGTATACGGGGTAGCCTTCCCGGATGAGGTTATAGAGCTGATCCAGAAGGTTTTCGGCAAGCCCGGAGGCAATGTTGTCGCCTTCTATGGTCACGGCATTGCCACGGGCATGGATTTTCGTGTCCGTTGCCTCGGCGATACGGTGAAGATTGTCGTTATGGACCCCGAAGAGCGCTTTAACCGTGGAGGGATCGGGAAATGTCATTTCCGTCTGGGTGTGTTCCTTGTATTTTGCCATGCGGGTGTTGAAAAATCTCTTGTGTTTAAAAGGGTAACTCCGATATTGCTATGGGTGTTCGGGCACCTGGATTTCCCGCTTTTGCTTTTTTTACGAGGGCTTTAATCGGCCCGGCGGGTTTTCCCTGTTTTAACTGTCTGATAGATATATAAAAATATTTTATTTACGTAACAAATTATAAGGGCTGCCGGGGCTTTGTCAATACAATTCGTTCGGAGGCTCGAGGGAATTGACCGTACATCAAATGAGTGTGATATGAGTATCAGGGAGCGCAAATGAATCCATTTGATATGATTGTCGTGGTGATCCTGGTGTATTTCCTCATTATCGGTCTTTTGCGGGGCGGTATACGGGAGATCACCTCGATTACGGCGCTTCTGGGCGGTTTTTACATCGCATACTTAGGCTATGAGCCGTTTTCGGCTGTTTTTCAGGTTTTCATATCCACGCAGTACATCCGTGAAATTGTTGCTTTCATCGTGTTGTTCGGCGTGGTCGCCGTATCGGTAACACTGGTGGGGGCCTTGCTGCGGATGTTTATGAAGATGGTTCTTCTGGGGGTGGTGGACCGCCTGGCCGGCGTGCTGATCGGCGGGGTGAAGGCGGTCATCGTGGTCTCGGTGCTTCATTTCCTGGCGCTAACTTTTTTGCCCTCGGGCGGCGCGGCCATCGCGGCCCAGTCCCGCATGGCCCCGGCCTTCAACAAGACGGCCGCGGTCATCGTCTATATCATCCCCGACGAGGTCAAGCGCGACATGGCCTCCCGCGCCCAGCGTCTCCGTTTCCAATGGGAAACCCGTGAATAGTAGGGGACGTCCTTAACTTATTAACTTGTTGCTCGCGATACAATGGGGGCCATCCTTTGCGGCAGTGCGATAAGTTAATAAGTTAAGGACGTCCCCTAAATTTAGATATAGGCGGCGTAGAAGATGTCGATGAATGCCTTGTGGCTTGTGAAGGCGATTTCGGGCAGTCCGTCGCGGGCGAACCATTCGGCGGCGTCGGCGTCGTCCCCGGCATAGGGGATGCCGCTGTATTCGCGCACAAGGTATCCGGCCACCAGGACGGTGTCGTAGATTTTACCCGAGTGGGTGGTAATGCCCAAGAGGGTTTCGATTTTGCCGGAAAGCCCGGTTTCTTCATGCAGTTCCCGCAGTCCGGCCGCCTCGGGCGTCTCCCCTAGCTCCATGAACCCGCCGGGCAGGCACCACGAACCTTTTTTGGGTTCCACGCTCCGCCGCACCAGCAGAATCCGGCCGTCCGGATCGGCCGTTACCAGGCAGGTGGCGGGCACCGGGTTTTCGTAGACGGGTGCGGCGCATTGATCGCACCAGCGCCGCACCCGTCCTTCCGCGAATTTGTCCGTAAGCCCGTCTCCGCAGTATGGGCAGAAGTGCTTTGTTTTCATTTAGTCTTCGAAGTCGCCTTCCTCGCCCCGGTCCCGATCGATGGCCCCGCCTTTTTCCCGGATTTTTTCGGGACTCCAGTCTTCGGGCTTTTCGATCCGGTTAGCCCGCGGGCCGGGATCGTGGGATCCGGCTGCAAGGATGGATTCCACGACGATGGGTGCAGTGTCGTGGCAGTTGAATACGTTGACGAGCATGTTGTAGGTGAAGTCCTCCACCCGCTTGCACATCCGCTCCCTGACGCTGCGCTCCTGACCCAGAAGAAGATTTTCGAAGGGCAGGTTGAGCTTTTTGTAATCCCCCTTCTTGAGGTTCTTTTCCCGGGCGTATGCCGTCAGCTTCTCCCAGGCCTCGCCTGTGAGCCCTTCGTCTTTTTCCTTGATGAAATCCTCGTTTTCATCGAGTTGGGCATTGCCGTAATCGTTGACCTTGAGCCCCCAGGCGAGCATCTGCAGGGCCGTTGCCACGTTGGCCTTGGTGGTGCGCGTTTTTTTGCGGATTTCGTTTAGCTTTTCGGACGAGTTGCCCGAAGTGCCGTGCTGCGCGCCGGACACATTGTAAGGGGCCAAGGCTTCATGGATTTTCGCGGTCAGCTCGATCTGGATTCCCTCGGAGCCGGATTCGATGCCGTGTGTGGTGCCGTTGTTAAGGGCGATCCAGTCCGGAAAAATGCCGTGCGCGTTTAATCCCTGTATCAGAAAGAGCGCTTCTTCCGGGGTGGACAGGCCGCTTGCGCCCTTGATTTCACCCACCTCGGTCTCAAACCCGGCCCAGTCCGGAACGTATCGGTAAAGCGCGATGCTCGCAAGCAGATTGTCGGTATCGGGCAGATGGGAGGCGTCGATGGATGTGGAGGTCATGCCCGCGTCAAAGATCGAGGGGATCACTGTCTTTGCGGATTCGACGTCCGATTGGCTCTTGATGGTGTAGTGGTCCGCGTGCACGGCCACCGGCACGGTGATGTTCATCTCGTTGCATATCGTGTCCACGTACCGGGCGATATTCCAGTAGTTGATCATACAGTAGTCGGATTCGGACTTGGCGATCTCGATGATGATGGCTGCATTGGCGCGCTGTGCCGCGGCCAGTGCGCCGCGCAGAACGAAGGTGTTTCGCGCGTTGGCGGCCATGGCGATGGCATGGCCCTTTTTGAGCATTGCCTGGTCGATGTACCGGCCGCTGACGAGCAGGGCCCGGGAGTTGGGAAACAGGGACTTGATGTTGGGCGGACGGCCCACCTGGAGGGCCTCTTCGAACGCTTTTTCATATTCGGACGGATTCAGGCTCATAGTCATGCCCCTTTCGATTGGTTTGAGATTCCTCTGCCACTATTTATTCAAATTCACCGGTTGACGGCGGATTCCGGCGTATATCCTTCACGATCCCCATGATTTGATCCCGGAAAGAGGGCGGGGCCATAAGCTTTCCCCACCCTTTCTGGGTTTGAAACAACCCGTTGAACGCCGTGTCGTAAAATGAGTAAACCTGGTGCGGGATTCCGCGATCTTCAAGAACGGACGAAATCAGCTGAGCTTCAATGGCGTCCTCGATAGCGACGATTTTTACGTATTCTTCCCTGTGCGGGTCGGCTGCTGCCATGGGAGACGGTCCTTTCCGTATTGGATATCAATGCCTTTATATAGGTTTCATGCGTCGCAGGTGTCAAGGAAAAGCTGAGGGCTGAAAACGGTTTGCACCGATCAGCGGATTCGTGTAATACAGTTGATAGTATTGTACCGGTTTCGGTTCCGGCCCGACTGTACGCCACCACTTGCAACACCATCTGGGATGGGATTCATCATGAATGAAGAAAACGGCAGAAAAGCGCTCATTGTCCTGGGAATGCACCGGAGCGGGACCTCTGTACTGGGCGGATGCATCGACACACTCGGCCTGGGGCCCGCAGCCGGCCATCGGCTGGGCGATCGGACGCAATACACCCCGAACCGGGCGATCATAATCCAGCACGAAATCCTTTTGAAAAACCTGGGATGCACCTGGGACATGGTGGGCAACCTCCCCGTAAACTGGACCGAAAGCGCGGCCGCGGCGGACGCCGCGGAAAAAATCGGCGCCATTGTCGATAACGCCTTTGCCGATGCGCGGACCTTCGCTGTGAACGACCCCCGCATGTGCCGCCTCATGCCGCTTTGGATGCGGATCCTGGAGAAGCGGCGGATCCGGCCGGCGATCGTTATGCTGGTCCGGCACCCCTGGGAGGTGGCCCGGTCCCTTGAACAACAGCACGGGTACGGCCTGCGCAAGGGGCACCTGCTGTGGCTCGTTCACAACAGGGAGGCCCTTGGGGCGTGCCGGGGCCGGGATTACGTGGTGCTCACCTATGACGGCATCCTGGCCGATCCGGTTTACTGCATGGAGAAAATCGTCAGTCGGCTGGGCATCCTGTTCACCCGCCAGCCTTCCCATGCCTACCCGGAGCTGATCGATTTCGTCCGGGCGGACCGGAAGCGCCATTCCAGCGGTTCGCGGGAATCCGCGGACGACCGGTTTTCCCGCTACGACTGGATCTACAACCAGTTTCGCATCAACCAGCCGCCGGCTCTGAAAGGCCCGGGCGGATCCCCCGGCGATCCATCCGGTGGTCCATCCGATAGTCCGGGGGCGGGGCAGGGCGCCTTTATAGGCCCTGATGCGCCCGAGATCGAAATCGGGGATTTCCCCCTGGTCACCGCACTCGCCGGCGCTGCAAATGCGGGTGCGGATAGGGGCACCGATACTCACAGGGCCGATACCGCCTTTCTCACTGAAATGTTCGACGATCTGCTGGCGGTCCTCTCCGGCTATGAGCAGGAGGCTGTCGCCGCCGAAACCCGCAGAAAGGAAATGCTTGCGGCCGCCGACCGCCGCGAAGACGCCCTGTATTCCCAGATCTACTTTCCGGGCGCGCCGGCAGGCGATCAAAACGCTTACACCGAAGATCATTCCCGGAAGGTGTTGCTGGCCCCGGACACGTGGCAGAAGATTTCCGTGTTCATCCCCGACCCGGGGCTGCTGCGCACCGGGCGTCTCCGGATCGATCCCATAAACTGCCGGGGCACGGTCTTTATATCCGCCATTCGCCTGCTGGATCCCTCCGGCGGCCGGGTGGCCTGGGCCGCATCGGAGGCGGGCGGGTTTTCCGCGTGCAACATCGAGGGTAGCGCCCTTTTTGCCGGCGTTTGCGAAACGGAGATCCGGTTGTACGCCATCGGCGACAGCGTTCGGATTCTTCTGCCGGAGATGCCCGACTTGCCGGATCTTCCCCTGTCCCTTGAAATATGGATTCGTGCGGGCCGGGGACTGGGCCGCCTGGGTGAAGCATGGCAGGAGCAGGAAAACCGGGTTGACGAGCTGTCCCGTCAGGTTGAGGAGATGGCGCTGGCCCTGGACAACCAGCAGGCTGCCCACGAGGAGGAGGTTTTCGAGCTGGTCCAGCAGCTTGGCGAGGCCCGCCAGGAAATCGAGAAGAAAGACGAGGCGCTTGATTCCATCAACAGTCGGCTGGCCGAATCCGAAAGCCGGGTGAACGATATCTGGAAGAAGGTTATGGACCAGGACGAGCGGGTGATACGGTATTCCTCCGAGTTGGCCGAGGCCGAACGCCGCTTTGCGGAACTTCACGGCTGGTTCACGCGGTTGGCGGACCTTCTGGGCTTTGATGAGACCACGGCCTCCTCGTCGCTGCACCTGGTCAAGAAATCGTCCCGGGTGTTTTCCCGGAAAGCCCCCATTGACGAGATTCAGACCGTTTTTCGCAATTTTTATTCCATGATGCCCACCATCGACAGCGTCCCGGAAGACGACAACGGCGATGACGGCGGCGGGCCGGGGCCGGAGGCCCCTGAGGGTTCGGGGTTTCCAGGGGACGGGGAAAAATAGCGGCCGAGTGAAAACCGGGATTTTTCGTCAAGTTCAAAGACGGTTTCCGACAAATTCCGTTTCCGCCTCCTGCCGGTTTTTCTTCAGCCACGCGGCGACAAATCGCAGGGTGCCGTAATCGTAGCGTTTTTCCAGGGCCTCGTGCGCCGGCTTCAGGAAGGTCGTGTCCAGCGCCTCGAAGGTTTTTACGATCTCTTCGATCGCATTGTTGTCCACCAGCCGGTAAACATCGATTTCCCCGGTTTCCACCGAGTGGGCAAGGTGCCCTTCGATGGTGACGGGCGCAAGGCCCCTTTCATCGGCGATTTCCTTGACCGTTTTCCCCTGATCGAACAATTCCAGGCTGGCGATTTTGGTATCTTTTTTCGGCTTTGTTTTGGGCCGGGCCGGGCTCTTTGTTCCGGGTTCGTCTTCGCTTGCCGTCCCTGCCTTTTTCTTTTTCCCGGCAGTCCCGCCTCCTTTGCTTCCTTTTTTGTCCGGCACAGCGCGCGGGGGGCGGTCCATGGTCGCCCGGGTCAGCTCCGTGTCCTTCATGAACGTGTCGATCAGGTCCAGGGCCTTGTAGATTGTTTTAAGCTGGCCGTAAAAGGAGACCTCCAGGGCTTCCAGTTCACCGGTGAATTTTTTTACACCCTTCTTCTCTTTCCTGAGTTCCGCCGCCAACGCGCCGATCCGCTCGCCAAAGGTTTTGAACAACGGCTCGAAATATCCTTTTGCCGCCAGCACCCGCTCGCGCAGGTAGACCATGGCCTCCGCCCCCGACAACGCCGCGGGGGACTCGCCGGATGCCCCGCCGGATCCCTTTCCGGATGCGATTTCGATCGCGCGCCCCGACCCATCCCTGAGCGCTTCGGTATCTTCCCCCGCCTGCGCCAGGATCCGGTCCACCTGCCGCAAAAACCGGTCCGCAACTTCCCGCACGGGCCGGAAGTCTTCCTGGAGCTGGCGGGCCCAGGGAAGGTGCTTTTGCTTTTTCGATAGGCTTTCGTCCTTGGTGTAGGTGCGCAGGTGAAAGTCGATGTCGGCGGCCAGGGGGCTGAAGTTGAAAGCCTCCCGGACGGTTTCGGCCATGAAGCGCCGGGATTCCTCCGCAAGCTGCCCGACAATTACGTCCTCGTCCCCCTTCATTTGGCAGAAGGCTTCAAGCGCCGGATCCGGCGGCAGGTGCATCCGCCGGATGGGTGCGCTCAGCACGAGCCCGTCCAGGGAGGTAAGCCTGGAGAGGGCCACGTATACCTGCCCTGCCGCAAAGGCTTGGGAGATGTCGATGACCGCCCTGTCAAACGTGAGCCCCTGGCTTTTGTGCACCGTGATGGCCCATGCGGGCTTGAGCGGCAGGTGCGTGAAGGTGCCCACGACCTTCTCCTCGATTTCCCCGGTGTCGTTGTTCAGAACGTAGCGCTTGTTCTCCCAGGTATGGGCTTCCACCCATACGCCGGGGCTGCCGTCGTCAAAGGCCACCTTCACGGCCCCGTCTTCTAGTTTTTCCACCGTCCCGATCTTGCCGTTAAAAAACCGATGCTCCCCGGACGTATCGTTTTTGATGAACATGACCTGGGCGCCTTTCCTGAGCTTCAGCACCGGGTGGACGGGATAGAGGTTGGCGTCGAAGTTCCCCTCCGTTTGCGCGTGAAAGGCAAGCATTTCGCCCGGCAGTTTTTCCAGTTCCGCTTCGTTGAGCCGGTCCGCCTTGCGGTTGTGGGTGGTAAGATAGATGGCGCCGTCTTCCGGCTCCGCCGTGCGCTCCGGGTCGCAGCACCGGTTGAGCCGCTCGATATCGGCATCCGTAAGCCGGTTGTCGCGCAGGTTATTCAGCACGGATATAAATGCCGGGTCGCTTTGCCGATAGATGTGCTCCAGCTCGATGTAGACCGGCGGCGCGGCTTCCAGAGCCCGGGCGCCGAAGAAAAACAAGGTGGTATAGTATTCGCGAAGCATCTTCCATTCCGCGTCCTTGACCACGGGCGGCAGCTGGAACAAGTCGCCCACGAACAGGATCTGCACGCCGCCGAACGCGACGCTTCTGCGCCGTCTCACCTGGCGGAGCACCACGTCCATGGCATCGAGGAGATCCGCCCGCAGCATGCTCACCTCGTCGATGATCAGCAGCTCCATCTTCCGGATCATGTTTCGCTTGGTCGAGTGCATCCGCAGGTTGCGGCGTACCGATGCGGGCGTGTTCACGGCAAAATTCGTGGCGCCTTCATCCGCATGCGCCTCCGAGGGCACAAAGGCCCCGAACGGCAACTGGAAGAGCGAATGAAGGGTCACGCCCCCGGCGTTGATGGCCGCCACCCCGGTGGGCGCGGCAACCACTGTGGACTTGTGGGTCGTTTTTCGGATATGGTGCAGAAACGTGGTCTTTCCGGTCCCGGCCCGGCCGGTCAGAAACACGTGGCGGTTGGTGGCGTTGATGAATCTCGATGCGATGTTTTGCAATGGACTCTGCTCCAATGGATTCTGCTGCGGGGTTTACAAGCGGTCTCCGGTCCAGACCGCGCACGGTTTTTTTAACGGTTTGCGCTTCATGCATCCTGCCGGAAGCTTCTATCATACTCCGGAATGCTTGGCAAGAAGCAGCAGGGAGCCATGGGGAGATATAGGGAGCCACAGGGCACAATCGCCGCCCCGTCGTCGCCCCGTCGCCGCCCCGTCATTGGATGTGCTGACGAAGGACGCGCATCAATCAGTTACTTTATTTCAGTCCTAAATATTTTCTGATGTGTTTTGCCAGAAGATTGTCGATTTCGGAGTGGCGGGGGACAGGTTGTTTTTGTCCTGTTTCGGGTTTGATGTAAATAGCGGCTGAACGAAAACCGATCCCGGTGTCAAGCGGTCCGACCCTGACCCGTCCTGACGGACCCCTCCTGACGCTCACCCTGTTTATGACCCGGCACTAAAACCGGAACTGAAGTTTGCCCGATACCCCATTGGATGTGTAGTTGTCCCGGAATTCTCCGTGGTAATGAAGGGCTGCGGATAATCCCCGCTGGCCGCCGTAGCTGAACCCGGCAGAGACCGCAGCGCCATGCCGGTCCACATCCTGGCCCGGAACGGTGAAGAATGTATCCGGGGCCCCCGCGTATGACGCACTGATCTTCCGGTCGTCCAAGTCGAAATCATAACGCCAGGCGGCGCTGATCTCCGGGATGAAGTATCCGTTGCGCACCTTCCATGCCCTGAAGACGCGAAAACCCAGATCGGATATCAAAGAGTCGGTGTAGCGGCTGTCCACATTGAGATCGACACTGTCTGCTCCAGACTCCCTGAAGCCGTCTTCTTCCAGGTAGACGTAACGGGCCGTGCCGAAGGGTTCGATGCCCCACCCGTTCATATCCAGGGTATATCCCCCTCCGAGGGATGCCGACATCACTTTTCCATCGTATTCGCTTTCGGCCTGTCGTTCGATCTGACCGATTGTGATGTTTCGTTTCGTCTTGTAGCGATTCTTGCCGAATGTCAATGCCGAGTCAATGAAAAGTCGCTGCCTGAAATAGCTGCCGTACAGCCCGCCGGAAAAATTCCGGACGCGACCATCCCCCTGCCGGTTTTCGAGGTCGAGTTCCGTCCTGGAAACACCGGCGCCAAGACCGATAAGCCAGTTTTCTTTCAAAATATCGAAACCCAGCATCCCGCCGCGGCTGTCCTGATCATATCCGGTGTAGCCATGCTTTGCCTTTTGCTCAGCCCAAGAGCCGAACGTGTCTATCCAGAATCCTTCCCGACCCTGGAGCTGGGCCATATGGGGCGGCTGGCCGGGTGTGTACAGCCGGTCGATGTCCGTGGGGGGGCTGTCGTAGTCCAGGCGAGGCCGGTCGTGCGGAGGCGTCGGGGCGTGGAGGAAGGTTGTTCGTACCGCGTCCATGCGTCCGTGAAATTGCCGGTTGAGCTCCCGGCCGGCCCGGTGGGCGGTTCGCGTGTAGTTGTCGTAGGAATCCGGGCTCATGCCGGGAAATGCGGTTTCAATGTCCGGGAGGTGCAGCTGCTGAAACTCGCCAAGCACGTGGAACAGGTCGCCTGATGCGTCCGGGGCGATTTCATCAAGGTGCCGGGCCGTCGCCATCTGCACGCGGTTGGTTGCGACGGTGGTGTGGCTCGGGGCGTCGATTTCCACGATCACATTGCTTTGCCCCTCGTGTATATTAAATCGAATCAAAGGCTTGGGCTCAGGTGCGGTGATGGTCGAAAAGGATCCCTCAACAGCATCGGCGTCTTTTGCATTGATCACCGTGTAGGATGTTCCGTCACTGTAAAGCCCGGGCTCCCGGATTACGCGGAGCTCCCCGTCAAAGGCGGCGGAGCCTCCGGATATCGAAAGCCTGTCGTGCCGGCCGTCGGTGAACACCTCGGCCTCCAGAACCCCGTCGGCAGCCTGTTCGAAGTTCCCGGTGAGATGGGTGTTTTCGGGGGCACCCGACCCGCCGGGGGACACCGTTCCGGCGTTGTGAAATGTGCTGCCCGGTCCTAAAGTAATGGCCGCGCCGGTATTGAATACGGCACCCCGATGATTGTTGATTCGGTCCGTTCCCGATCCGGTATCCGTCGAGCCCGTGATGATGCCGTGGTTGTCGACGGTTTCATCGCCGGTCCCGCCTGCCAGGGCCAGATCGCTCAAAGCGGAAATCTTCCCGTGGTTGACGAGCCGGTTGGCGTCTCCCCCGACAAACCGCACCCCGGCGCCATGACCGGAGCCGCCGGTGACACTGCCGTTCTCCAGCGTGACTGCCATGTCGCTTGCGCCGCCCGGACCGACGGACCGGACGCGAATGCCGTCCGCGTCCCGGCCGTGAGCCGCAATGTCGCCGGAGTGAATAACATCCACCGCGCCGCCGGAACCATGGGTCCCCGTCCTGCCGGTAAAGGGCGTATCACCCCGCCCGCCTGCGCCTCCCCGCCCGCCGAGACTCTCCGCCAGGATGCCATGGGAGCCGGTCCCGTGCGTCGTTATGCTGCCGCTGCCTGAAACGCTCACATGCCCGCCGTGGCCGCCGTCGCCGCCGTCTCCCCCGTTACCGGACACCACGCCGTCGTCCAGTGCGCCTGCATCCCCGCCCTGCGCGCCGTCCCCCCCCTGGCTCAAGGCGTGAATACCGTGGGCACCGTCCCCCTGAGTGGCAATCGAAGCGCTGTTGACGATGGTAACTTCCCCGCCGACTCCACCGTTCCCGCCATCGCCGCCGGGCGCTTCAGGAAACAGCGGACCGGGTTCATCCTGCAGCCAGGAAAAGCCTTCGCCGCCGACGTTCCCGTGGCCGCCGAAGCTGTGGCCCGCGATACCATGCGCATCGTCTCCCGCAGTGGCGATTGCGCCGCCGCTGTCAACGGCCACATCCCCGCCGTCTCCGCCGCTGCCGCCTCCGCCGCCGCTCAATACACCGAATTCATCATCCGCATCAGCTCCGGGCCCTCCGTTTCCAGCCTTGCTCATGACGTGTATGCCGTATGCCTCGTCTCCCTGGGTCGCAATATTGCGCGATCCTCCATCGAAAACCACGGAAAGGCCGGGCCCGCCGTCCCCGTCCGATCCGTCGCCCGACGGGTCCGTATCGCGGTCCCCGGGCTTTCCGCTCTCCCCCGTACCGGTCAGCGATACGGCCGCAACGCCCGGTTCCGGGGTGATATCCGTGGTGAGCCCATACACTTCTATTGCGGGCGGAGGGGCCGAAACGTCAATGCCTGCGGATTGGTCGCCGGAAAAAGTACCTGCCGGGGCCTCTCCATACGCCGCAAACAAGAACACCAGGAGAACTGCGGGGATGATGAATAATATTCGGTGATACATGGTTGACAATCTCCTTGCCTTAATCCGTAAACAAAGTAGTAAGATGTTCAATATACAGGCGCTTTTCAAGAATTCAAAGGCATCCGGCATGCCCTGATACCGGACGTTTGAAAAAGCCGCCTGGCCGCAACTTTTTTGGGAGTGCGTTAATAATATTTCCGCTTTCGGGCAATTGCAAACGATTTGCGGTTTTTTTGAATGCCGCTTGCAGGAAAATATGAACGTATTGGAAGCATAGACCCCGAAGCGGCCGTTTCTGCGGCGGCACGATAAAAAAAAACCGGCAGGGCGGGGTGAATTGGTTTTTCATCCCGCCCTGCCGGGCGTTTCATCATGTGTATGGGGATCGGTTATTTCAGGTGTTTCAACATGCCGATAAAACACCCCCCGCTGCTGCTTGAACCGGAGCTTCCGCTGTCGCCGTTTTCCTCCCCGGCGCCGCTGTCGCCGCTGGTGAACTCCCGGGGGACGGGCAGGAGTTCTTCGGCGTCATCGTATGCGTGGGGAACCGGGGTGGAAAAGCCCCCTGTTCCTTCCGCCATGGTCGTTTCGTATCCGGCATGCAGCGGAACCTCGGTGCCGTCCGTGCCTATCAAGTCCGGTTCTCCTTTGAGCGTTCGCGCAGTGATGCTTCCGTCGGCGTGGAAGTCAATGGTCATCTCGGAGCGCATGCGCACGGCGTAGACTTCGTGGTTTCCGGCCGGTGTTTCGTTCATTACAAAGCCCAAAACCCCAAGAGACCGGCCGGCAGCCGTTTTTCCAACGCCCAATAGCCTCGTGACGACTTTCTTCTTTGCCGGGCCTTTAATTGTCTCATCGTATAATGTTTCCACCGCATGTTCCACATAGGATTTATTCGCGGGAACGGGAAAATTCGACAGGTTTGCGGTTCCCTCGGCGCCAATCACGTAATCCCATGAACGCACCGGACCCAGTTCTCTGTGAATCAGCCATATCATGCCGGACAGGCACCGGACCATTGCCTGCGTCTGTTGGTATACCCGGATCCGTTGCCCCGGCTTGACAACCTCCCACTGGCCCAATGGAAGCGGATTGTCCGTTTGCATGTAATTGCCGCCTTCGTCAAGCAGTTCCGCATCGGCGGTGGAATAGCGTTCACGTTCGGTGTTGTCGGCATAGGGCGGCAGCAGCATAACGCTTGCAATGCCGTCAAGGCGAACATCAAATTCAAGATCCACGGTTTCGAAGACCATTTCGGAGCCATCGTAGCCGGCGAACACCTCGACTCGCGCTTCAAAGGGCACCACCGGGTTTTGGCTTTTGGCGATCGCCAGTACATCCGGCCAGCTGATCCCTTCGTATCCGCACTCCCACGTCGTGGGCTGGTCGAGTATCGGGTTGGCGGGGCCGAAGCATTCCCCCGAGTGAAACACCTCCGCGTCCCGGGTTCCCTGGGTGATGCGGATGATTTCGGAAATATACGTTCCGGGCGGTCCTTCTTCCACGCGAAAGGTAAGCAGAAGCGGCATGACCCGCTCCGCATCGGTTGGAAACTCATAACCGAGCCGGTATGAAACGCCGACTGCGATATCCTCTTTCTCGCCCACCTCGAACGTCACGCTGTCCTCGTCGGTACCTCCTCTGCCGTCCGATACAACGACGCGGATTGTATGCCGACCTTCCGAAGGTTCTTCCCATGTCACCGAAGAGCTGTCTGCGGGCTGCTTGTTGCCGTTTAGATACCATTCGTATGTCAGCGGGTCGCCATCCGGATCCGATGCCGTCGCGGTAAAATCAACAGGCTCACCCTCAACGGGATCGGCCGGGGAATAATCGAGCGAAACGGTCGGCGGCCTGTTTTCTTCGGCGTCGGCGCTGAACGATCCCGATACGGTCACCCCATCGTACCTGGTTTCTCCGATGGTGGAGAAATACACCGCCCGGGTTACCCTGATGCTGAAGCTTCCGGAAGTAGCCCCCTGCGGTACCGGAATCGAAACGGAAAAGTTTTCTGCGGTTCCGCTTTCAAAGGATGTGCTGTAACTATCCGACTTGCCGCCTGCGGAGACTGAAACGCTGAGCGATGATTGTTCGTTTGAGGCCTCTGTGCTCGCGGTGCCGCTGATGCGTAGGGTGCTCCCGGTCAAGTCGCCCTCGTACGATCGGAAATACTGGAAATTTCCCCTTCTTTCGTTTTTGGAATCCTCGGGCGTACCCAAAGATGCACCGCTTACGCTGTAACTGACTCTTGCCATATCGGAATCGGCTACAAAAGAACCGGAGCCCGCCCATGCCGATGACAGGGAGGCAAACGGCAGGAAAAGGAATGCCGAAAAAACCGAAAAAGCAATTATCCTGCACCATGACCTTGAGGCCCGATTTTTGGAAAAACTGAATGCGTCATTGTTCATCGTCTTTTTTCCTTTCTTGTCCTGCGGCATATGGGCGCATTGGAAAGCCTGCGCGGCGCGAACACGGCTTTACTGTTAAAATTTAAAATTGTAGCCGATGGTCGCGGTGATGTAATCCGCATCGTCGTCGTCGAACATCCGGTTGAACGAGGCCACCAACTCGAATCCATTCAGAAAATTGAATCCGAGGCCGGCGGAAATCATCATGTCGGTTCCGTCCTCGCTGCTGCTCATGCCCCCGGAGCTGGCTTCGGTCTCCCAGAAATTAAATCCAAGGCCGCCCCGGAAAAACGGGCCGGAAGTGTTTGAACGGAATGCGTAGAGGTCCAGGAACGGGTAGAGTTCCACCATGGTGATATCCACGTCGATATCGCCGCCAGGGCTGCTGATTTCGCCGCTTGCTGCACTGTAGGCCAGGTGAAGGCCCCAGAAAATCCTGTCGGATATAGGCCCCTTGATCTGCCCCACGACGGTAAAGCCCGTATCAACTATGTCTCCGTAATCGTCGATCGGTTCATGCACACCGCCCTTGAATCCAAGCTCAACGGCAAAAGATGCGGACGACATTAATACGAACACCAGCGACGCCATCAGTATAAACGCTTTTTTCCTCATGATCGCTCTCCTTACTTAGTAAAATGAAATGTATTGGTACCGAACAGGGTGTGAATCGGATTTACCGGTGCTTACCAACGAATCGGCCGGAACCCGGATTGGTTTGACGAAAAGTTGATGCAATCGTAAAAAATCGCGATCCGACGGCTTTCAAAAAATCCGGGATCAAGGCTTGATCAATTTTTAATTTTGCAAAGTTTGCGCCAAGTTTTACATAGGCGAAGTTATTTACCATGTTGTGACGTCTGTCTTTAGATTCAAGGCGCATTGCAGAGACTGCCGCTTATGTCATACATATATTTTTCCGTCAATTTTCTGTCATTGTGTCGGTTTTTTGGCATGTCTTCGTGCCTTCAGAATCTTTATTGCCCCTTAATGAACCGTTTTTCTTCCTTTCAGTGCATAAACAATCCCCGTTCCCGGCGGCCCACCGCTGCGAACCCGCACGGCTGGAAACGGATATTGATAGGATTAAGCCTCTTTTCTTTCAGGGGGCTTCGGCCGCACGGGCCGGCCTTTTAGCGCAGTGTTGAATCGAATCGTAAAAGATATTCTTTGGCGATGTCGATGCCGCGCGCTTGTACGTTGACAGGCACTTCGGGGAACCTGCCTATGAAGACGGGCAAATGGTGGATTCGGACGGCGGTCCGGTTGAAGGAGAGCCGGCCGTGTTCCGCTGCGCCGCTTTCTTCCGTTGTGACATGAAAAACGATGCGCTTCCTTCGTCAGCACATCCTATGCTGCTGCATGCCGCTGCGAACCCCCACGGCCGGAACGGATATTGCATAGATTAAGCTTCCTTTCTGTCGGGGGGCTGCCGTCGCACGGGCCGGCCTTTCTGCGCAGTGCCGAAACAAAGAGTATAACATATTGTTTCTTAATATTAATTTTTTTTATGAAAGGTGGATTGTTATGTTTAAAGGGCTTTCCTTGAGAATGAAACTGGCCGGCGCGTTTTTTCTGCTCCTGCTGCTGGCGGGAGTTCTGCTCACGGGCGTATCCTATCTTTATTCCTCGCGGATGGCTGACAACCTGATCAGCCACGGGCTGGAAATGAAGATCGGCGGCGATGTTAATGCCGCGCGTTTATATGTTGACAGGCACTTCGGGGAGCTTCGATATGAAAACGGGCGAATGGTGGATGCGGACGGCAGTCCGGTTGAAGGCCGGCACGAAATGGTGGACGCCATCCGTGACGACCTTGGCGTTGTTTCGACGATTTTCGTCAGCGACGGCCGGGACTACCTGCG
>SLJY01000006.1 GCA_007134875.1 Desulfobacterales bacterium | reverse complement strand
GTTCAAGATCAAGGCTTGCGCGATTTCGAAGAATGCAGCGTACTTGGCGTACGTGTATGTTTACAAGGCGTAAGCCGCAAATTCTGAGAAATCGCGCGTAACGCAGATATTGGACTTTTACAAAGCCGTCAATTTTTAATCCTCAAAATATGCCAAGTATGCCTGCGGTTAAAATTTTTCGCCGTCCTTGACCTTGACGAATAATCCCGGTTTTCGTTCGGGCACTCCATAAAAGGTGCGGGTATCGGACTTTTTAAGAAACCGTCAAAAATCCGGTTGCCTGAACCCGATCGAGACGATATACTGTTTTCATGCAACATCCGAGCGCTTACAACACCCACGTTCACACCCCGGTTAACGAGGGACACGCCGGCCCGGCAGCATCTGCCAATTCCGAAACGGAAAGGCTTCGCGGAATCGTGGACCGCGTTACCTATCACAACGAGGTAACCGGGTACAGCGTTCTGCGGGTGATCCCCCGGGGAAACCCCGGACGACAGGAAACTGTTATCGTCCACCAGATGCGGGTTTTTGCCGGAGCGACCATGGAATTTTACGGCTATTGGAGCAATCACCCCAAACACGGCCGCCAGTTCCGGGCGGTATCCGCCGTCGAAACACAGCCCGCGTCCATTGCCGCCCTTGAAAAATACCTGGGTTCAGGGCTGATTCGCGGCGTAGGACCCAAAACCGCGAAGAAAATCGTCCGCCACTTCGAAAAAAACACCCTGGACATCTTCGAAAACGACATCGGTAAACTGACAGAAGTTCCCGGAATAGCCGAAAAAAAGCTCCGGACCATAAGCGATGCATGGGCGGAGCACCGGGCCGTTCGCAACGTGATGATGTTTTTGCAGTCCCACGGCATATCCACCCTGTTTGCCGTGCGCATCTACAAGCTCTACGGGGACGGAGCGATCGAAACCGTCCGGGGCAACCCCTATCGGTTGGCGGACGACTTCTACGGGATCGGCTTTTTGTCCGCGGACAAGGTGGCCATGAGCATGGGACTCGCCGCCGACAGCGATGAACGGATCATGGCCGGAATCCGGCATGTCCTGGCTGCCGGGCGTCAGTTCGGCCACTGCTACCTGACGGCCTGGCAGATCGAAACCCGTACGTCACAGCTCCTGGCACTGAACATCAGCGACCGCATCGATTCGATTCTGACCTTCATGGAAAAGGAAAACCTCCTCAAGGTCCGGATGCTGCCGGACCCAGGGGGCGCTGCTGCGGCGTGCTATTATGCAAAGTCCCTCTACTATGACGAGATTTTGGTCTCCCGTAAAATCGCGCAGATGAACCGGCCGTTTCCCGTGGACGCAAACCGGGTCAAACGCTGGCTGGACAACTATTGCCGGGCCGGCCGGATGGCTTTGAGCGAAGAGCAGGAGCGGGCTATCGGGCAAATCGTTTCCAGGGGGTTTTCGATCCTCACGGGCGGTCCCGGGTGCGGAAAGACAGCTGCAACACGGGTTTTGGTAAAGCTCATCGAGGCAATGGGAAAAAAGGTAACCCTGGCCGCTCCCACCGGCCGGGCCGCCCAGCGGATGACGGACGTCATCGGGCGCGGGGCGGCCACCATCCATCGGCTCCTGAAGTGGAAAGGGGGAAATTTCCGGAAAAACGAAAAATCACCGCTTAGCTCCGATTTCCTGGTGGTGGACGAATGCTCCATGCTCGACGTCAGCCTTGCCGCATCCCTTCTGCGTGCAGTGCCCGACACCTGCCAGGTGCTGTTCATCGGCGACGCGGACCAGCTTCCATCGGTGGGCCCCGGCAATGTCCTTAATGACATCATCGCTTCGCAGGCTGTTGCCTGCATCCGGCTGACAACCGTTTTCCGGCAGGCCGGAGAATCGCTCATTATCCGGCATGCCCATAAGATCAATAGCGGGGAGGCCCCCCGGATCGACTCCCCCTTCCGGGAACCAGGAATCTGGCGGCAAAAAGACGACTGCCTCTTTATCGACTCGGAAGAGGCAACGGTGGATCAAATCCAGTTTATCGCAAAACTTCGGCGCGCGGTTCAGGCCCATATGCCCGACAGTCAAATGGGCCCGGATGAAAACGGCGATCCGTATGCGTTCTGGGCGGATGAAGCCGGAGCGGATAAAGCCGGTATCCATATTCCCGAAAAGTTCGCCCATGTCCGCATCGATGATATACTGAAAGCCGGCACCCGCGCGGATGAGCTTCTGGCCGTGCTGAAAACCGTCCACCCCTGGTCGAGCCTTCATTACGGGCTGTCGGCCGTGGATGTGGTCGATAAGCTCTACCGGGAATGGATCCCCCGCTACTACGGAAAGGACTGCGAAGTCCAGATCCTTTCCCCCATGACGCGCGGGAGCCTTGGAACATTCAGCCTGAACCGGATGATCCAGCAGCGGGCCAACCCGCAGGCCGCCGGAAAGAGACAGATAAGCGTGGGCGAGCGAGTCTTCCGGGAAGGCGACCGCGTGATCCACAAAAGAAACAATTACGATCTGGGCGTATTCAACGGAGACATCGGCGTGATCGACCGGATAGACCCCTTGGCAATGACGGCGGCGGTTCTGTTTTTACCCGACCGGCGAAGCGTCACCTACCAGCGGGAAAATCTTCTGGAACTGGATCTTGCCTATGCCGTTACCGTTCACAAATCCCAGGGAAGCGAGTTCGAGGCCGTGATCATCCCCCTGCTCACCCAACACTACAAAATGCTTTACAGGAATCTCGTCTACACGGGGCTGACCCGCGCCAGGCGGCTTGCGGTCTTTGTCGGCACCCGGCGGGCGCTTGCCATGGCGGTGAAAAACGAAGACACGAGCCTCCGGCAGACGGCCCTTTCCCGGCTTCTCCGGGAGGAACCGGAGCAAGCGGGAAATGACCGGATGGAAAAAACGTCGGTACAAGGGGGCCTGTTCGACGATTTTACGCCTTGACGGCTTCGTAAACCGTCCGATATCTGCGACTGCGCGCGCTCCCTCAGAATTTCATGTACGCTAAACAATCTGCATCATTTGAAATCGCGCAAGAATTGACCTTGATTTTTTTTTACGAAGCCCTCACGCCTTAACGGGGACCTACGGTTCAGGGGGAAAAATACCATGAGAATCATCGATTCACACGCCACTGCGGCATTCAAGACCCACACCCGCCCCAGGCCTTTGAAGACTATCTGGCGGCCATTCGGGGAAGTTCCATATCGGGGGCGGCCCTGTTCGCACCGGCAGCGGAAGATATCTGTGCAAACAACCTGATGCGGCTCTACGAGCAAATATAACCGGGAATATGAAAGAACAACCATCCTACCAGGAACTCGAACGGCAAGTCCGGATGCTGCGTGCCGAAAACCGCCGGCTGAAAGAATCCGAGCGGGAATGCGCGGCCAATGAGGCCCGCCTGCAAAGCCTGCTCGAAATTTTCCAGCACCCGGCCCGGCACATCCAGGATCTGCTTGAATTCGCCCTGGAGGAAGCAATCGATCTTACCGGCAGCAAAATCGGCTATATCTATCATTATAACACCGAAACCCGGCAACTCACCCTCAACAACTGGTCCGAAGGCGCCCGAAACGCATGTTCCATCTCCCGGCCGGAAACGGTATACGAGCTTTCAAAAACCGGCTTATGGGGTGAGGCGGTCCGCCAGCAAAAGCCGATCGTCATCAATGACTACAAGGCGTCCCATCCCCTTAAAAAAGGCTGTCCGGATGGGCACGCCGAGCTGTTCCGGTTCATGACCGTTCCCGTGATCTACGACAACCGGATCGTTGCGGTCGTGGGAATGGCCAACAAGGATACAAACTATACGTATGGCGATATCCTTCACGTAACATTGCTCATGGACGCCGTCTGGAAAATGGTTCAGCGCAGGGAAACCGAAGACGCCCTCCGCAAAAGCGAGGAACTGCTGAAAAAAACCCAGGAGATCGCCCGGATAGGGAGCTGGGAGATCGACATTGCAACAGGAAATATCACATGGTCGGAACAGGCCTACCGGATCGCCGGGATGCGACCCGAAAAAACGCCCATGACCTACCGGTCCTTTCTGGAAATCGTTCACCCGGCGGACCGGGAAGCGGTGGATCGGGCGTTCCGGGAGTCGGTCCGATCCGGCCGGGACGATTACGATATCGAACACCGGGTCGTCCGTCAGGACACGGAAACGGTTCGCTACGTTCACGAAAAATGCGAACACATAAAGAACCCGTCCGGAAAAATTGTTCGTTCAGTCGGCATGGTTGCAGATATTACCGAGCGCAGGCAGGCGGAGGAAAGGCTCCGGAAATTCAACGAAGACCTGGAAGTCAGGGTAAAAGAACGCACCTCGCAGCTGAAAAAACGAACCCGGCAGCTTCAGCGGCTTGCGCTGGCCCTGACACAGGCGGAGGACAGGGAGCAGCAGAAAATATCCCGCGTCCTGCATGAAGACCTTCAGCAGATGCTGGCTTCGGCAAAACTGCACCTCGATATACTGGACAGCACGGAAAACCAGACGCACCGCGGAATACTGCTGCAGAAAACCCGGGAACTGCTCCAGGCATGCCTCAAAAAAACCCGGGACCTCTCCCATGACATGAGCCCGCCGGTTCTTTCCCACTCCGGGCTTGCCGAGGCCATGGGGTGGCTGGCAAGAAAAATGCGGGATCATCACGGACTGGAAGTATCCCTTGCATGCGAGGGGCTTCAGCGGCCCCGCTCAAGGACCATCGAACGGTTTTTGTTCCGCTCCGCGCGCGAACTGCTTTTCAACGTCGTAAAACACGCTCACGTGACGCGGGCTCAGGTCGAACTGACTGTGGAAAAAAATCGCATCCGGCTGGTGATATCGGACGAGGGGAAGGGATTCGACCCCGCCGGCATCGGAAACGGCGAGGGAAGCGGCGAAGCGGGAATCGGCATTTACAGCATCCGTGAACGGATCGACCTGCTTGGCGGGCGGCTCGATATCGAAAGCGCCCCCGGCCAGGGGACCCGCTCGGTGATCGAGGTCCCGGATGTCCAAGCAGGCATCCGGGGGCAGGCATGACGGCTTCGCAAAAGTCCAATATCTGCGTTACGCGCGATTTCTCAGAATTTGCGGCTTACGCCTTGTAAACATACACGTACGCCAGGTACGCTGCATTCTTCGAAATCGCGCAAGCCTTGATCTTGAACTT
>SLJY01000063.1 GCA_007134875.1 Desulfobacterales bacterium | reverse complement strand
TGAGATCCCACTCCCGCCACGGGGAGATCACCTGGATATGGGGGTCGATGGCATAGTAGGCCAGCTCGAATCGCACCTGGTCGTTTCCCTTGCCGGTTGCCCCGTGGCTTACGGCATCCGCGCCTTCCCGGGCCGCTATTTCCATCTGGCGTTTCGCGATAAGCGGCCGCGCAAGGGACGTGCCCAGCAGGTACTGCCCCTCGTAGATGACATTCGCCCGAAACGCCGGAAACACGTAATCGGACACGAACGCTTCCGTCAAATCGTCGATGTAGACCTCGGATGCGCCGGTTGCAAACGCTTTCTCCCGCACGTCGTCAAGCTCTTCGCCCTGACCGATATCCGCGGAAAAGGCGATCACTTCGCATTGATAGGTCTCGGCCAGCCACTTGAGGATAACGGAAGTATCCAGGCCGCCGGAATATGCCAGAACCACTTTGTCGACTTCTTTTTTCAATTGGGTGCTCCTTGTTATGATCACTTGCCGGGCGGCCGCGCAGGTGGCCTTGTAAAAAATTCCGGCTTTGGTTTTGACGCAAAAGGGGCCGGTGGTATCGTCGGCGGGCGACGCTACCTGGATGGCTTTTCCGATTTTTCATACCCCGGGCTGCGGCCGGTTCGCGCTGCAAAAACGCATTGGCGCATCGCCTATCCCGTAATCAGAACTTCCAGGATGGCCTTGTGCATATGGAGCTTGTTTTCCGTCTGATCCCAGACAACCGATCGATCCCCGTCGAGTACGCCGGCCGATATCTCCTCCCCGCGGTGAGCCGGCAGGCAGTGCATGACGATGACATCCGCCGCGGCATGGGAAAGGAGTTCTTCGTTCACCTGGAAGGGGGCGAAGATCCGGGCGCGTTTTTCGGATTCGGCTTCCATCCCCATGGATGCCCACACATCCGTATTGATGACATCGGCGTCCTGGGCGGCAAAAACCGGATCACTTCCGACGACGATCCGCTCTCCCGCAATTTCCTTTGCTGCAGACAGGATCCCCGGATCCGGCATATACACCTCCGGACAGGCCAGGACAAGCGTGAAATCAAGCTTTGCCGCGGCATTGATCCAGGAATGCGACATGTTGTTGCCGTCGCCGATCCAGGCGATCTTCAGCCCGGACAGATCGTTTTTGTACTCCACCACCGTAAACAGATCGCTCAGCACCTGGCAGGGGTGGTAAACATCCGTCAGCGCGTTGATGATGGGAATCGATGCGATGCGCGCGAACTCCTCCTGCATATCCTGGGAATAGGTTCTGAGCACCAGGGCATCGAGGTAGCGCTCCAACACCCGGGCGGTATCAGCGATGGGCTCGTTTCTGGAAAGTTGGGTTTCCCCCGCCTGGATAAACAGGGGCGTGCCCCCGAGCTGGGCCGTGGCCGCCTCGAAGGATATCCGGGTCCGGGTGGACGGTTTTTCGAAAATCAGGCCCACGGTTTTACCGGCCAGGGACTTTTCGCAGATCCCCCTTCGATGACGGCTTTTAAGTTCTCTTGCCCGCTGAAACAGCACTTCGAAATCCGCCGGTGCAAGGTCTCTGAGACTCAATATATCTTTTTTCAAACCAACCTCTTATGTGAATTGTCCTATTTGGCGACGCCGCCTGCTGCATCGCCCAGTATCTCGTCAAGGCAGCCGATCAGTCCGTCCACTTGCTCCCGGGTAATGATCAAAGGCGGAATGAACCGAAGGGTATACTCCTGCGTGCAGTTGATGAGATATCCGCTTTCCAGGCATGCCGAGACAACCGGAGCGCCCGGCACGGAAAGTCGCATGCCGAGCATCAGGCCGATACCCCGGACATCTTCCACGATATCATGGCGCTCTTTGAGCCATTGCAGCCTGGTTTTAAAATATTCGCCGGTTTTGCAGGTATATCCGAGAATATCATTGCGTTCGATCTGCCGCAGTACCTCCAGGGCCGCGGCCGTGACCACGGGAGTCCCGCCGAAGGTGGATGCGTGGGATCCGGGAGTAAAAGCGCGGCAAATATCCTCCCGCGCCAGCATGGCGCCGATGGGAAGCCCGTTTCCCAAGGCCTTTGCCAGCGTCATGATATCCGGCTCCACCCCGTAGTGCTCGTAGGCAAACAACCTGCCCGTACGGCCGATGCCGGTCTGAATCTCGTCATAGATCAGGATGGTGCCGGTCTCGTCGCACAGTTTTCGAACGGCCCGGAGGTAATCTGGATCGGCGCACACAACGCCGCCCTCACCCTGCACGGGCTCGAGCAGCACCGCGCAGGTGTTTTCCGTAATCCCTTGCTTCAGCGCATCGATATCGTTGAAATCAACGAAATCGAATCCTTCCAGGATCGGCTCGAATCCCTCCCGCACCCTCTTTTGCCCCGTGGCCGAAAGCGTCGCATAGGTTCTGCCGTGGAAGGACAGATCCATGGCCACGATCCGCCACCGGTTGTGCTGGCCCCGGTCAAAAAAATTCTTCCGCGCCAGCTTGATGGCGGCCTCATTGGCTTCCGCCCCGCTGTTGCAGAAAAACACGCGGTCGGCAAAACTCCGGTCCACCAGGTGCCGGGCGAGCTCCACCTGCGGCATCGTGTAAAACAGGTTGGAGACGTGAAACAGCCTCTCCGCCTGGTGCGACAGGGCCGCAGCCACCCCGGAATTGGCGTGCCCCAGGTTGCATACGGCAATGCCTGCAACGAAATCCGTGTACTGCTTCCCCTGGTTGTCGGTGAGCGTGGCGCCCCGGCCGCTTTCGAAGACCACCGGAAACCGCTTGTAGGTATCGGCAAGCACCCTTCCAGCCGCATCGATCCAGTTCGTGTCCGTCATATTTTCACCCCGTGACTTCCGTGCCCACGCCCTTGTCAGTGAACAGTTCCAGCAGCAGTGCGTGACGGCGCGTGCCGTTGATGATCTGCACCTTTTCCACCCCGCTTTTCAAGGCATCCAGGGCATGCTCGATTTTGGGAATCATGCCGCCGGATATCGTGCCATCGGCGATCATTCTCCGGACGGTTGCGGCATTGACCGAGGATACCAGGTTGTTTTCGGTATCCATGAGGCCGTCGACGTCCGTCAGGTAGATCAGGCGGCTCGCCTCAAGGGCGCCGGCCACCTTGCCCGCGACCAGATCCGCGTTGATGTTGTATGTTTCGCCCCCGCTGCCGGCTCCCACCGGCGCAATGATGGGAATAAACCCCTGGCCCGAAAGTGTCCGGATCAGCTCCGTATTGACGGACGTCACCGTTCCCACAAGCCCGGGATCGAGTATTTCTGGGGGCTTGTCCTCGTCGGGCTGGTAGGTGATCTGAAGCTTTTCGGCCTGGAACAGACCGCCGTCCTTTCCGGTGAGTCCAACGGATTTTCCGCCGTGCCGGTTGATCTGGGCAACAATCGACTTATTGACCTTGCCGCCCAGCACCATTTCAACCACGTCCATAGTCTGTTCATCAGTAAAGCGCATACCCCTTACAAAGCGCGGGCTGATGCCCATGCGCTCGAGCACCGCGTTGATCTGGGGGCCGCCGCCGTGGACTACCACCGGGTTCATACCGATGAACTTCATCAGGGTGATATCGCGGGCGAAATCCTCCCGCAGCTGCTCGGCCACCATGGCATGGCCGCCGTATTTCACCACGATGGTGGCGCCGTAAAAAAACCGGATATACGGCAGGGACTCGATGAGTATATCTGCAACGTTCGGTTTCATCTTTTTGTTATCCGCAAATTGCGCCGTGGCGATGGTAAAATTCGCCGTTCCCGCGCGGTTTATCTGTGCCGGCAAAATCGGCATGCAAGATCAAAATCCGGAAAAATGAATACCGCTAAAGGATATATCGCGACAGGTCCCGGTCTTCCATTACATCTTTTAATTTTGCATCCACAAATGCCCTGTCCACCCGGACTTCTCCGCCGCCCATGGACGCCGCCTCGAACAAGAGGTCTTCCAGGAGATGCTCCATCAGGGTGTGCAGACGCCTGGCGCCGATATTCTCATTGAGGTTGTTCACTTCTTCGGCCACCCGGGCGATCTCCTCCACCGCTTCATCGGAAAAGGATACGGCAACATCTTCCGTCCGCAGCAGGGCAATATACTGGAGCAACAGCGCATTTTGGGGCTCCGTGAGAATCCGAACAAAATCGTCCTTGCCCAGGGAATCGAGCTCCACCCGGATCGGAAATCGCCCCTGGAGCTCCGGAATCAAATCCGAGGGCTTGCTGGTGTGGAACGCCCCGGAAGCGATAAACAGGACATGATCCGTTTTAACAGGGCCGTGCTTGGTATTGACCGAGCTGCCCTCGACGATCGGCAGAAGATCGCGCTGCACGCCCTCTCTGGAGATATCCGGGCCGTGCCCACCTTCCTTGCCGGTAACCTTGTCGATTTCATCGAGAAAAATAATACCCGACTGCTCCACTTTTTCGATGGAATCCCGGACAACCTTTTCCATATCCACGAGCTGCTGGGCTTCTTCCTGGGCCAGTATCTGGCGGGCGTCCGCAACCGTAACGCGGCGTTTTCGCATGGATCCCCGCGGCATGAGCGAACCCAGCATATCCTTGAAGTTGATTCCCATCTCCTCCATTCCGGTATTGGAAAAAATCTCTAACATCGGCGTGGACTTTTCACGGGTTTCCAGATCGACGAAGCGCTTGTCCAGCTTTCCGTCCCGCAGCATCTTCCGGAGTTTCTCGCGGGTAGCCGATGAGGGACGCGCCCTTTCAGCGCCTTCACCGGATGCGTCTTTGGAAGGCTCTTTGGCTGCGGCGCTGTCGTAGCCCGGTTCCGGCAGAAGCCGGTCTTCATGCCCGCCGGTATCTTCCGTCCGGCGGCTTTGGTCCCGTTCGCCGGGGTCCGGCAGCAGAATATCGAGCAGTCGGTCTTCGGCGATTTCCATGGCTTTGGGTGCCACCGCATCCTGCTCACGCTCCTTCTGCTGGCTGATGGTCACCTCCAAAAGGTCCCGCACCATCGATTCCACATCTCTTCCGACATAGCCCACCTCGGTGAACTTCGATGCCTCCACCTTATAAAACGGGGAGTCCGTGAGCCGGGCCAGGCGTCTTGCGATCTCCGTCTTTCCGACGCCGGTGGGACCGATGAGAATGATATTCTTGGGCGCGATCTCGTCTTTCAGCTCCGCGGGAACCTGCCTGCGGCGCCACCGGTTGCGAAGGGCGATGGCGACGGAACGTTTGCCCTTGTACTGCC
>SLJY01000039.1 GCA_007134875.1 Desulfobacterales bacterium | reverse complement strand
GCGGCCAGCGCGTCGGATATATAATCCCCGTTCAGGTTGGGCGTGGCGATCACGCCGAATTCCTCGGGCCGCAGCAGGGTCTGCTGAAAGAGCATATCCGCAATCCGGTCCTTGATGACGATCCGCCCGTCGGGCTGTTTTCCGCCGTATGTATCCCACAGCTCATCCTCGGTAATGACCTGGTCCCTGAATTGCTCAAGGGCCACCTCGTATCCCCAGCTCCGGAAGGCGCCTTCCGTGAATTTCATGATATTTCCCTTGTGCATGAGGGTAACGCTGCCGTAGTCGTGCTCAATGGCGTACTCAATAGCCTTGGCTACCAGGCGCTTGGTGTTTTTCGCACTGATCGGCTTGATTCCGATACCGGGACTGTCGGGCAATTCCGCGCCCATAGTGTCGCGAAGAAACGTGCAGACCGTTTCGGCTTCCTCGCTTCCGGCCGCCCATTCGATGCCGGCATAGACATCTTCCGTGTTCTCCCGGAAAACCACCATGTTGATATCTCTTGGGTTCTTCATGGGAGAAGGGACGGATTCGATATATTTTACGGGGCGTATGCAGGCGAAGAGATCGAGTTTCTGCCGGATGGACACGTTCAGGCTCCGGATGCCTTCTCCGACAGGGGTGGTAAGCGGGCCCTTGATGGCGACCATGTGCTCTTTGATGTCCGCCAGTGCATCGTCGGAGAGCCACCTGCCGTCTTTTTTGTAACCTTTTTCACCGACGAACAACTCCCGCCATTGGATTTTTTTTTCACCGCTGTATGCCGCCTTCACGGCGCCATCGATCACGGCCCGGGTAGCGCGCCATATATCCGGTCCGGTGCCGTCTCCCTCGACAAAGGGAATGATCACGTGGTCCGGAACCACCAGTTCACCGTCGCTGTTTTTTGTAATTTTTTCAGGCTGGCTCATCTTCTCTGCACGATCCTTTCATTCTATGTTTGGTCTTAATGTGTATGGGTTCGTTTTTGACGTTATTTTTTCATCATGCGCTGCCGAACGGCCTCATACACGGCTATGGCCCCGGCAACCGAAGCATTCAGGGAATTTACCGGCCCGTATTGCGGTATATGGCAGAGAGTGTCGCAGTGCTGCATAACCAGGCGGCGAATTCCCGTGTGTTCCCCGCCGACGACGAGGGCGTGCGGGGTGGTCATGTCCGTTTCATATATCGATAAAATACCTTCCCGGTCAAGGCCTGTAATCCATATGCCTTGCTTTTTAAGCATTTTCATGGCGGAAACAAGGTTGGTCACGCGGGCGATGTCGCAGTGCTCCATGGCGCCGGCCGAGGCCCGGGATACCGCGGGGGTGAGGGGGGCGCTTCGGTCTTTGGGAGCGATGATGCCGGATATGCCGGCACAAACCGCACTGCGTATCAGGGCGCCTGTGTTTTGGGGATCGGTCACCGAGTCGATAACCAGATAGAAAGGTATAAACGCGTCTTTACCGGTTTGCCGGAGCAGTTTATCCATGCTTCGGACGGGAAACAGACCGGTTCGGGCGGCTATTGACTGGTGGCGTTCGGTTTGGGCGAACCGTTCGATTTCCGCCGTGGTTTTGTGTACAACGGGAATTTGCTTTTCCGCCGCCAATGCCGCGATCTTCCCGGAAAGCGGCTTTCCGGTCCAAATTTCGTAAAACCTTCGGCGGTTGGCAAGCAGGGCTTCAAAAACGCTGTGAAAACCCGAAAGAACGTCTGTTTTTTTGAGGATTTTGCGCTCCATGGTCGGCTATCGGCTTGCAGTCTGCGTGCCGGTATTTTCCCTGTACCCCGCAATCAGGTTGGCGAATTCCTCCACGGCATCCTCTATGCTGTCGTTTACGATCTCATGGTCGTAGAACGACCGCTCAGCAATTTCTTTATGCGCATGGGCGAGTCGTTTTTCAATATCTGCCTCTGTGTCGGTGCCCCGGTTCCGGAGTCTTTCTTCCAGGGATTTCATGGAAGGGGGCATGATAAAAAACGCAATGCTTTCAGGGTAGCGGTTTTTGATCTGCCTCGCGCCGTTCACGTCGATGTCCAGAAGGATATCGCGCCCGCCTTCCATGTGGGTATTGAGTTGGCTGGCGCTGGTGCCGTAGTGGTTTCCATGCACACGGGCCCATTCGGCCCATTCGCCGGCATGGATTTTCTCCTCGAATGCTTCACTTGATATGAAATAATAATCCCTTCCGTGCACTTCGTTTTTCCGGGGAGGGCGCGTGGTGTGGGATATGGAATAGGCCAGTTCCGGAAAACGCTTTCGTATGGCATTGCAAAGCGTGGTTTTTCCCGTCCCGGAAGGTGCGGAGACGATAAACAGTTTTCCTCTCCGATGCTTTTGCCCTTGTTTGGTTCCCGGCATCCGGCCTCCGAAACGATTGGTTAAGCCTGCATCTTTGCCTTGGCGGGTTCTTTTTCCCGGAGGGACGAGAATCGCTGGGCAAGGGTCTCCGACTGTATCGACGATAAGATGATATGATTGGACTTGGTAATGATGATCGAGCGGGTGCGTCGCCCGTGCGTGGCGTCGATCAGGCGCTGCTCTTCTTTTGCCTCGTCTTTGAGCCGTCGCATGGGAGCGGAGTTTGGGGCCAGAATGGCAATTACCTCTTCGGCGACAATGGCGCTGCCGAATCCGACATTCAGTAAATTGTAATCCATGTGATGCTCCTTATTGGTGCGAAAAACCTGATTATTCGACGTTTTGCACCTGTTCCCTGATTTTTTCCAGTTCGGTTTTGGCCGATACGATAATATGGGAAATTGCGGCGTTTCCGGCTTTGGACCCCATGGTGTTGAATTCCCGTGAGAACTCCTGGAGAAGAAAATTCAGCGGCTTGCCGGCTGCCTCCGGGCCGTCCATTCGTTTCCGGAACTGCTCCAGGTGACTTTTCGCCCGTGTTAT
This sequence comes from Desulfobacterales bacterium, assembly GCA_007134875.1. GTDB lineage: Bacteria > Desulfobacterota > Desulfobacteria > Desulfobacterales > Desulfosalsimonadaceae > B1SED10-16. Next base: position 2,299 of record SLJY01000039.1, on the reverse strand, counting down.
TTCCTCCGAGATATCGCTTTTGTCCGCTAAAAATGCGGCTTCCTGGGCAATGCGCCCGGGATCGATATCCACCATGCCGCTGGTTAGCCTGTCGATACGGTCCTGAAGCCTGTCCCGGTATATTCCGGTCAATTCCCCGGCCCGGCTTTCGATATCGTCGATATACGTACCGATCCGGTCGATCCGCTCTGAGAGGTCCGCAGCCATGGCATTTCCTTCGGCCTCCCGCATCCGGTCGATATCCTCAAGGCACTGGGGCACAGCTGCTTCGAGAAGCTTTTTTACCAAGAACGCGTCGATATCCGTTTGCTTGAATTCGATAATGCCGCCCGCACGGAGCAGGTGATCCAGGGTAAGCGGGTCGGAAAGACCGTACCGGTCGCGGAGACGGCTGAGCGTTTCAAAGTAGCCGTCGGCCAGCGGTTCATTGAGCAGAAACGATACGGGTACTTCGGAATCGTCTTCGATTCCCACCCGGACTTCAACCCGCCCCCGCTCGATATGCGCTGCAATCAACTGCCGCACAAGATCCTCATGAGCGGTGTGGGCGGCCGGCAGCCGAATTGCCGTATCCAGGTGACGACTGTTGTAGCAGCGGATTTCAACCGAAACGGTTATACCGTTTTCGGCTTCCCGGGTGCTTGCATAAGCGGTCATGCTTTTGATCATGGGACAGAGGCCTTTTCCGCCTGGGCGGATTTCATGTCGAAAAGATACTTGTTGCGGGCCTTGTGCAGAAAATCCTGCATGTCTGACCGGGTATAGTCGGGATATGTCCAGGGAAGCGGGTGAAACGCTCCGCCGTGAAAAATCAGCGTCAGGTCCGCATAAATGCCTTTTCCGATATAGATTCTATGGGAGAAATTCTTGCCGGTAGCCAGGACGAAGCGCTCCGGAAGCATGTATCCAGGATCGATATTGATACGCCGGCTCTTCTGCGCCAGGTGCTTTGCTTCCACGGCGTTCGTGAACTGCTTGATCCGGGGAAGTTCATCCTGGCTGACACGGTTTTTGAATGAGAGCATTCGCCGGCGCAGGCCCGTTCCCATTTCCGGTTCATAATACGCGGTACAGTCGAACGGAAGCCACCGGCTTACGATGTCGACCGGACCGTATTGTTCTTCGAGCATCGCAGTGACGGGGATCAAAAGATCCGTGTCCCGCATGAACATTCCGATCACAAGCTTGGCCGGAGAAGGCGGAACGGGCAGGCTCATTGGCAAACCAATCGCTTGACATAACTGTCGCTTATGTCCAATCGCTGCTGAACGGTTTTCAGGCTCTTGACGATGCGGCTACAACGGTTTGGCTTCGTCAACAAGCATTACCGGTATATCGTCGCGAATTTCGTACAGGAGTCGGCATTTTTCACAGACGAGGCCGTCTTGGCTGTCGTTTAAATGCAGGGGCCCCTTGCATTTCGGACACACCAGTATTTCAAGGAGTTCCTCGTTCAAGGCCATAATTCAAAAACCTCCGGAAAGCGATAGTAAGAATAAAATAGTATCCTATAGCAAATCGGAGCGGTAAATGTAAAATGATTTCGACACGCATTCGGCCTGAGGGAATGAAACCGGGGGAGCAAATAGTGGCTGAACCAAAAACGGTAATTTTTTTCAAAGGTATGGGTTGTGCTGACGAAGGAAGCGCATCGTTTAATGTTTGCGGGCTCGCAGGGGGAGAAGGAATGCAGGGGGCCGGAAATGAATGGCGCGCCCGGCAGGATTCGAACCTGCGACTTTCAGCTCCGGAGGCTGACGCTCTATCCACTGAGCTACGGGCGCATTATTAGTGCTGAATCATATAAGGTATCGCCGGGATGAAGTCAAGAGATAAAAGGCATTTTGCCCATGCCGGCCGGTGCATCGGCGTGCATTCGCTCGAATTCGTGCCGCGCTTCGCCCGCCACGTACAGCGATCCGGCAATGCAGACCAGGTGATCCGGCCGGGTGGTTTTCATTGCTTTTTCGACGGCCTCCGGGACGCTTTCGGTAATTTCAGCCGTAAAACGCCTTTCCGGAAACAAGCGGAGGGCCTCGTCATAAAGTTTCTTTGCGGGAAGCCGGCGATCGATCCGAGGCTGGGTGAATATGACGTGACCGACCAGCGGAAGGAAGCAGCGGAGCATTGCGGCAAGGGGCTTGTCGTCCAGGATGCCGATAACCATGGTAATGGCACGTCCTGCGGAATAATCCCGCAAAAAGGTGTTGAGCCGGCGGGCTGCTTCCAGGTTGTGGGCTCCGTCAATGATTACCTGCGGGGTGGTGGGCAGGATTTCAAGCCGTCCGGGCCAGGCGGC
>SLJY01000069.1 GCA_007134875.1 Desulfobacterales bacterium | reverse complement strand
TTGACCGGACCCTTGACGTCGTTTTGGCGGAAAAGGACCCGGCCAACCGCCGGGAGGCCGCAATGGCCGAGGCCGGGGCCATCGCCGAAGAGGAAGCGGAAAACTCCCGGGGAATCGCTCGTCACGGCCTGAATCTGATCGAGGCTGCGAGCCGCAGAAAACAAGGCGCTCCGGTTAATATTCTGACCCACTGCAATGCGGGGCGGCTGGCCTGCATCGAGCTGGGAACCGCCACCGCGCCGATCTACGCGGCCCACGAAAAGGGTGTTGCCGTGCACGTGTGGGTGGATGAAACCCGGCCGCTCAATCAGGGTTCGCGACTGACGGCCTGGGAGCTGGGCATGGAAAACATCCCCCACACCGTTATCACGGACAACGCCGGCGGCCACCTGATGCAGCACGGCATGGTAGACATGGTGATCGTCGGCACCGACCGCTCCACCCTCACCGGCGACGTGGCCAACAAGATCGGCACCTATCTCAAGGCGCTAGCGGCACTCGACAACAATATCCCCTTTTACGTGGCCCTGCCGTCATCCACCTTTGACCGGCGGATCCGCGACGGCGTTTCCGATATTCCCATTGAACTGCGCGATCCCGACGAAGTCCGGTACATGCCGGGCTTTGAAAAAACCGACGAAAACCTGCTTATGCCCGCCGGCAGCCAGGCGGCCAATCATGCTTTCGACGTCACCCCCGCCCGGCTGGTAAGTGCGTTTATCACGGAGAGGGGCGTCTGCCCCGCTGAGGAATCCGCCATCCGGGAGATGATCGGCGTGCTTCCCGGCGAAAAACCTTGACTCCCGCCTGTCGGGAGGATTAAACAGGAAGGCATCATGGTAACGGATCTTGAGAAAAAGGTGATTTCGATTATCCAGGGGGATATCCCGATCTCTGAGCGGCCCTACCGGGATATCGGGGAAATGATCGGTGTGGACGAAAAAACCGTGATCGAGGTCATGCGCGGTCTGTCCGAAAAAGGATTGATCCGGCGCTACGGTGCTACCCTGCGGCACCAGAAATCCGGGTACACCGCCAATGTCATGGTCGCCTGGCAGGTGGACGAGGCGTGCATCCACACGGTTGGCCGCCGGATGGCGGAGCACGAGGCCGTGTCCCACTGCTACAGGCGCAGCCCGGACGAAAAGTGGCCGTACAACCTTTACACCATGATTCATGCCCATGACCGAGACGGCTGTCACGCCATCGCCCGTGAGCTGTCCCAAAGCCCCGGCGTGAAAGAATACACCATGCTCTTTTCGGAACAGGAGCTCAAAAAGACGTCCATGGTCTACTTCGAAGACGAGTTCGATACGGACGATTGAACCGCTTTGTTGCTGCGATCCGTAAAAGGCCTTCACCATCCGCTTTCGGCAAATGAGCCCAGATCCACCTCACATACTCTGCGTTAATCCGTGGATTCACGACTTTGCCGCCCATGATTTCTGGGCCAGGCCATTGGGCCTTTTCTATCTGGCATCCATGCTGCGAAGCTGCGGTATGCGGGTTTCGTTTATCGACTGCCTCGACCGGTTCCACCCCGAAAGAAAGCATCCGGACCGTTCTGTGGACGGACGGGGCGCCTATCGGAAAACACCCATTGCCGTACCCCCGGCCATACCGGATCCGCCGGGGCGGTTTTTCCGCTACGGCATCGACCCGGCGTGGTTCGAAGCGGATCTGCGGACGGCCGGGAAGCCCGATATCGTTTTGGTCACATCGCTTATGACCTACTGGTACACCGGTGTGCAGGAGACCGTGGCCATGATCCGGCGAGCATTCCCTGGCATTGACGTATTGCTCGGCGGGATTTACGCCACGCTGCTGCCGGAGCATGCCCGCGCAAGCATCGGCGCCGAAGAGGTTCTGGCCGGTGCCGGCGAAAAAGTCCTTTTTGATCGGATCGAGGCCTATACCGGCTTTTCATGTCAGCCCGGCTTCGATATTACCGACATGAACACGTATCCGTATCCCGCCCTGGATATGCAGACCGAAATCGCCTATGCCCCGGTTCTCACCACCCGGGGGTGTCCCAATCAATGCGCCTACTGCGCCTCGCGCCTGCTCCAGCCGGTCCGGATGCGCCGCGATCCCATGAATGTGGCCGAAGAAATATTCTACTGGCATGACCGCCACGGCGTGCGGAACTTCGCATTTTACGACGATGCGCTCCTGTCGGATGCCTATGACCACGCGATTCCTCTTCTGGAGGCCCTTGCCGCCGGCCGCCGGGATTTGTCCTTTCATACGCCCAACGCCCTGCACGTGAGGCCCGTGACGAATAAGACCGCGGACCTTCTGTACCGGGCCGGTTTCCGCACCGTCCGGCTGGGCCTGGAGACGGCATCGCAAAACGAGCGGCTACTGGACAGCAAGGTGCGTACCGGGGAGTTCGAGCGCGCGGCGCGCCTGCTCCTGGAGGCCGGTTTTGATCAAAGGCAGGTGGGCGCATACCTTCTGGCTGGCCTGCCGGATCAGGATATCCGCTCCGTGGAAGCATCCATCGACACGGTTCGCCGCTGCGGGATACAGCCGGTACTGGCCTGGTATACCCCGATTCCCGGCACCCGCATGTGGGAATCGGCCTGTGCGGCATCGCGATACGACCTTGAAGCCGAGCCTCTTTTTACAAACAACTCCCTGCTGCCCTGCATGCCCGTCTTTGACCGGAAGGTTATGGATCGCCTGAAGCAGCGGGTGTTGAGGGGTTGAAAAAGTGCCGATTTCGATCCCGATCCCGATTTCGATTTCGATAAAAACAGGGATTGCATGCCGGCGCTGAAACAACTTGTTTTCGGTTTTAGCCCTGCATGCGTATGCCCCGGAAAACGCCATTGTCTTTCTTGACTATTGGGCAAAAGCCTGCCATGGAAAATGCAGGGACTGTTTTTTTGCCGTCTGAGGTGCTTTACAAAAAGCCGGCTTTGAGCGCCGGTCGAAAGGGGTATATTTACCGCCTGACCCGCGTGCAGGCCGAAGCATAAGCAAGGAGAATCCGGAAATGATGAAACAATCTCTTTCGATCTGTCTGTTTATCATGCTGTTCGTGCCTGCCGCGGCCTTATCCGGGCCGCTGGACCAGGGCAGCGGATATATCGGGCTGCAATACGGGTATCTGAGCCATGACCAGGACAAGATATCGGGGGATTCCAATCCTACCGCCCTGGTTGCGAAACTCGGCTATTTCGTCTTTAACCAGATTGCCGTAGAGGCACGCTACGGATTTGGCTTAAGCGATGATTCTGCAAGATGGCTGGAGAGCGACGGCACCGTCACCCGCGGGGACCTGGAACTCGATCAACTGTTCGGGGCGTATCTCGCCGGATACCTGCCGCTGGGCGAAATCGGCGCCGCCTATGGTCTGATCGGAATCAGCGATGTCAAAACATCCTTTTCGTTTTCAGGCAGCCCTCGTTCCGACTCGGATTCGGACAGCGGCTTTTCATTCGGGTTCGGCGCGAATCTCTATATCCCGTACTTCAAAAACATCCACGAGGACGGGCATTGGAGCATTGGCATCGAATATATGCGCTACCTGAGCGAAAGCGGCTACAAGCTCACATCCTACGGCCTGGGTGTTGCGGTCCATTTTTAGAAAGCGTCCCCCTGCCGGACGGTGTTGCGCCGGCAGGGGGACGCCAGAAAAAGAAAAGAAAAAGGTTACCTGCCTAAAACCCGCATTGCGGTTTCGGCCACGTTTTCGGCCGTAAACCCGTATTCCTTCATAACGGTTGATCCCGGGGCGGAGGCGCCGAACCCGGATACCCCGATGACGGCCCCGCCGGAACCGACATAGCGCTCCCAGCCCATGGGAACGCCTGCTTCCACCGATACCCGTGCAGTGACCTCGTCGGGCAACACGGATTGCTTGTACGTATTGTCCATTTCCTCGAAGAGTTCCTGGCAGGGCATGGAAACCACGCGGGCGGCAACCGATTTCTCCGCAAGCATTTCCCTGGCAGCCAGTGCAAGATGGACCTCCGCGCCGGTGGCTATCAGGATGACATCCGGTTTGCCGTCGGCATCGGCCAGCACGTAGGCGCCTTTCCGGAGCTCGCCCGCCGGGGCAAGTGTCGTGCGATCCAGCACGGGAAGTCCCTGGCGGGAAAAGAGCAGGGCCGTGGGCCGGTTGGTGGACGAAACAGCGATCTTCCATGCCTCCACGGTCTCGGTGGCATCGGCCGGTCGGATCACCAGGAGATTGGGAATGATTCGCAGCGCGGCGGTGTGCTCCACCGGCTGATGGGTGGGGCCGTCTTCGCCCACCGCCAGGCTGTCGTGGGTGTAGACGTAGATGACAGGCAGCCCCATGAGCGCGGAAATCCGCACAGCCGGCCGCATGTAGTCCGAGAAAACCAGAAACGTCCCGCAGAAGGGAATCAGGCCGCCGTGGACGCCAAGGCCGTTGACAATGGCCCCCATGGCGTGCTCGCGCACGCCGAACCGGATGTTTCTGCCATCCGGCCGGTCCTTCGTGAAGTCAAAGGAATTCTTGATCAACGTGTTGTTTGACGGCGCAAGATCCGCGGATCCGCCGATCATTTCGGGCAGGTTATCCGCCAGGGCGTTTAAGACCATGCCGGACGCCTTGCGGGTGGCGATGGAGCCGTCCGCCGGGGTGAATTCGGGCAGGTTCCGGTCCCACACGTCTGCCGGCCGTTTTTCGATTTGTGCGGTGAGGGCTGCGGCCGCTTCCGGGTGGGCGGCCGCGTACGCGGTAAACCGCTCGTTCCATTGCGCCTCGGTTTTTGCCCCCGCCGTTGCGAACGATTCGAAATGATCTCTTACAGCCCCGGGTACGCAGAAGGTTTCGTCCGGCGGGCAGCCGTAATATTCCTTGGTGCGCCGGATTTCCTCTTCACCCAGGGGTGCGCCGTGGGCGTCGGCCGTTCCCTCCTTGTTGGGGCTGCCATAGGCAATCCGCGTGTGAACGATGACGAGCGAGGGTTTTTCCGTTTCGTCTTTTGCGGCCTGCACGGCATGGGTGATGGCATCGACGTCGTTGCCGTCCGGCACGGTCGCGACATGCCAGTTCTGTGCTTCGAAACGCTTTGCAACGTCCTCGGTAAAGGTGATGTCCGTGCTTCCCTCGATGGAGATCTCGTTGTCGTCGTAGAGAAGGATCAGTTTGGACAGCCCCAGGTGGCCCGCAAGGGAGGCGGCCTCCGATGAAATGCCCTCCATCAGGTCACCGTCGCCGCACATTACGTAAGTGTAGTGGTCGATGACGTCATGGCCGGGCCGG
>SLJY01000190.1 GCA_007134875.1 Desulfobacterales bacterium | reverse complement strand
CGAGCTCTGGATGATCTTGTTCATGAAGTCATGGGCTTCCTTGAGCTTCCGCTCCATGGTGTAGCGCTGGGTCTGGTCGACCACGATTCCCTCGTAGCCAAGAACATTGCCCTGGTGGTCGTAGCGGACGTTTGCTGTCAGGGAGACGATGACGGGCGTGCCGTCCTTTTTCTTGAATTCCACCTCGTACTCACGAACCTTGCCGTCGTGCTCGATCATGTTCTGGAACTTGCGCCGGTCCTCCGGACGAACATAAAGGTCGGTTGCCAGATCGATGGAAAGAAATTCCTCCTTGTTGTCGTATTCGAGCATGTCAAGCAGGGCCTGGTTGGCATCGAGAAAACGTCCCTCCTTGCTGCTGATGTAAACGCCCACCGACACGTTTTCGAACAGGGTCCGGTATTTTTCTTCGGATTCCCGGAGTTTGGCCTCCCGGTGCTTGAGCTCCGAGATGTCACGGAAAAAGGCCATTTTCCATACGCTGCCATCCGGATTGTGCAAGGGCTTCTGCGTCAGGTCGAAGGTCCGGTCCACCTTGGGCAGGTACAATTCATGCCACACGGTGTTGCCCGCAAACACGTGTTCCGCACGGCACCACGGGCACAGTTCTTCCTGGTCGTTGATGATCTTGTGGCATTTTTCGCCGGTTCCCTCCCCGAAAAGGGAAACCATCCGGGGGTTCATGTACCGGATAATATAGCTCTCGTCGATGACATAAATACCGTCTTCTGTCGAATCGAGAATCGCCCGGATCATGTGCTTTTCGTTTTCCATGGAACTCACTCCTGAAGGCTTCGAAATAAAATCCAATATCTGCGCCTGCGCGCGATTCCTCAGAATTTCGCTTACGCTAAGCACTCTGCATTCTTCGGAATCGCGCAAGCCTTGATCTTGGACTTTTACAAAGCCTTCGGATCGAGGCTTTCTGCGAGTGCATTACTCCTGTTTTTCCATTGGCAGCCGGAAGCTGAAAATGGAGCCGACGCCGGCATGACTCTCAAAGCCGATCTCTCCATTGTGTGCCTCGATAACCCGCCTTGTGATGGCAAGACCCAAGCCCGTGCTTGATTCGCTGGCTGTGGGCCGGACGCTCAGGCGCTGGAATTCGCTGAACAGCAGCCCCTGCTCTTCAGAGGGAATGCCCGGTCCTTCGTCCTGAACACTGAAGACGGCATGATCGCCTTGTTTTTCAAGGGTTATATATACATTGGTGCCCGGCGGTGAAAACTTCATGGCATTGCTGATCAGGTTGTCCAGGGCCTGCCCGATGCGGCTGTAGTCGAAGGAAAAAGGCGGGATTTCGCTTATGTCCTGGTGTATGGATATGCGTTTGTTGTCGGACTGGATACGGTAGAGCCGGAGGCGCTCCTCGACCAGGGTTTTCAACGAGCCCGGCTTTTTCTTGAGTGTGAATTTGCCCGATTCCATCTGGGAGAGATCCAGCAGGTCGTTCAGAAGCTCCAGCATGTTGTTGCTGGTGGAGTGGATGATGGAGATGAATTCTTGCTGCTCGTCCGTCAAAGGGTCTTTTCCCCGCAGCAGAAGCTCTGAGAATCCCCGTATGGAAATGGCGGGATTGCGCAGGTCGTGGGCGGCCACACCCACGAACTTGTTCCGGATGTTGACCAGGTGATAGAGCTTCTCCTGCTTCGCCCGGAGTGACTGTTCCAGATCGATGATCCGCATGCCGACCTTGATGCGTGCATGAAGCTCCTTCAGGTCGATGGGCTTGAACAGGTATTCGTCGATACCGGCGTCAAAGCCGGTCAGCAGGTCGTCTCTGTTTTCCTTGACCGTAAGCAAAATAATATAGGTATAATTGGGTGTATCCCGCAAACGGATCCGGCGGCAGGTTTCCAGGCCGTTTAAGGCCGGCATGATCCAATCGAGCACGGCGATGCCGATGGGATGCCGGTCCATGATTTCGAGTGCCTCTTCCCCGTTATGTGCCGCAAATACGGTAAACCCCTGTCTGCCAAGGTATTTTTGGAGCATTTCCCGGGTGGTCGGGTCGTCTTCCGCGATGAGGATGTTCATGGTGCTTCCGTTCCTGGGTAAATACCGGCACAGGCTTAACCGGCGGGCAGACGGCTCAGTTCGTCAAATGTGGTCAGTCCCCGCAGGACCTTTTTGATTCCGTCGTAATGCATGGTGCAGGTGTTTTCCGGCCGGGCTGCCGTCAGGACGTCGGCTGCGCCTGCACCGTCGATGATCAGCTTTTTTTGTTGGTTGTCGATGACAAGAAGATCGTGGATGCCGATCAAGCCGGAAAAGCCCGAGTGATTGCAATAGGGGCATCCCTTTTCATGCCATGCGTGGACCGTTTTTCGACTGGATGCGTTTGTTTCAAAGAGCATGTCCACATGGTTTTCCCGGAGGGTGTAGCGGACCTTGCAAACATCGCACAGCCGTCCCGCAAGCTGCTGGCAAACAATGGCCGTCACGGTGCTGGCCGCACCGAGATCCGTCAACTTTTCAAAGGCGTCTGTGGCCGTGTCCGCAACGATGCCGGAAAGAATAAAGCGCCCGCCTAAGACCGCCCTGGCCGCGGCGTCGGGAAGCCCCGGCTCCCCTTTGATATTTTGAATGTATGTGGTGGTTCCGCTGCCTTTGCCGTTTTCCGAGTCCAGCAATTTCGTGGCGGTGATGTTCGCCGAATGGTTCACCTGATACTGGTTGACGCCCGGAAGAAAGAATTTGATCGTGTCTTCAACGGTTATGCAGTTTTTGAAGCGGGCTGCGCGCTGCCGTATCATGGCGTAGGCGAGCGTGCTCTTACCGGATTTGGCCGGGCCTGCAACGACGATATGCCCCTTTGATTTTGTCAGAATCTCTATAAGGTGGCGGTGGATTCGGCTGGAGATAAAAAGGCAGTCGATATCAGGGGTCTTCCGGAAAGGCTTCGCCCCGGTCAGTTTCAGCAGGATCATCCGGGGGGTGCCCGCCCTGGATTCGACTTTTACATCGATCTTTTTGCCCGGAGTGGGAAGCCGTATCTGGCCGTGGCGTGCTTCCGGGGATCCATGGGCTTCCGTTTTTCGCTGGATTCCGGCAAGAAGCTCGAGTCGTTCGGCCATCTTGTCGAGCAGAGAGGCTTCCACCGGTATATGAAAATTCCGGCCGTTGGGGATCCCGAAAGCAATACGCCCGCCCCCGCTGCCGCCTGTGATGCGGATTTCGCTTGCAGCGCGTATTACGCCGTAGAGGATGACGGCTACGTGCAGTTGGTTGATGGCATCCCGTCCCCCTGTATGCAGGAGGTTTCGTGCCGTGATTTCCTTTTGGGACCTGAGAAGCCTGGCAGCGGAAAGCTTGCTGAAAAAATCATAGACCGAAAAGCTTCCGGCGTATTCCTTCTCGATGGCGGTTTCGATATCCTGGGGGAGTGCGAAAACGAGGCTCACGGTCCCGCCGGTTACTTCTTCCAGGATTTTTCGTATATCCTCGTTGTCGGGTGTGGCGGTTGCCACGGTGATCGTGGTGCCCATCTGGTAGACAGCAATGGCGTAGTACTGGCGGGCAATGCGCTCGGGAACCCGTCGGACAACATCCTGCTGAAAGAGCGTTTTTTCAAGGTCCACATGGGCAATGCCGATGGAATCGCACCAGTACTGGCACAACCGACGCTTGGAGGCGATACCGCTTTGAATCAGCGTTGCAAGGACATCAAGGGCATTGTTGTCGAACTCGGCGAGTAAATCGTTGATGAAGTCCCTGTCGATAATGTTGTGTTCCTCGATAATCCGGAAGAATCTTGGATTTTCGATTTTTGGGGCTGCGACGGGCGCGTTGGCCGTGGTGCTGTCGGGAATCATGAATCGTCGTTCCGGGGTGTTTTTTGGGTATCGCACGCATCATGGCGGACGGAAAAAAGCGCCGTGATCGCTTCCTGCCCGATGTCCGCATGCTGCTGCTGATGCGGGTCCGGATTGTTCATGGCTGCGTCCTCGCCGATTTCCGCCAGAATCTCGTCGAGATTGTATTTTGTTTTGTGATGCAAAAAAACCTCCTGCACAATGGACGGGGTATCGCGCTTTAAGGTGTTTTTTTTAACCACCGCAGGCCTTTTTTGCGTCCCGGTACGCCTTCCAGGATGCCCTGATGGATTCCTTGAATTCATCAATGTCCACATCCTTGCGGATATAACCGGATGCGCCGAGGGAAAGGCAGTCTTCTATGGATTCCCGGTCCACCAGGGATGTCAGCATGATGACAAACGCCTTTGGATACCGGCTCATGATTTCCTTAAGCGCCGATTTTCCTGACATGACAGGCATGTTGATGTCCAGAAGCAAAAGGCTCGGCTTTATGCGGGCAAACATCTCCACGGCTTTTCTGCCGTCTTCCGCCTCGCCGGCGATTTCGGAATTCATCTGCTCCATGAGCAGGCCGATATAGCGGCGGACGTGCGCTTCATCATCCGCAATCATTACCCGGTTTTTCCTGGAGGCAGTCATAATTGATCGTTTCTGTTGGTTCATCCGGACTGTTGGTTCATCCGGAGAAAATGGATGCTGGGCCTTTATGGAGCCATCATGAGTGGACTATAACAAACCGTCCCAGGGGCTTCAACTGTTTTTACTACATAGGTACATAGGGTGTGCTGACGAAGGAATCGCATCATAAACATTGATGCACTCGTAAAAAGCCTCGATCTGACGGCTTTGGAAAAAGTCCAAGATCAAGGCTTGCGCGATTTCGAAGAATGCAGTGTACTTGGCGTACGTGCATGTTTACAAGGCGTAAGCCGCAAATTCTGAGAAATCGCGCGTAACGCAGATATTGGACTTTTTACGAAGCCGTCAACATTATTGTCTCGTGAAATCTGTTGCGGCGGCTTTGAAACGATGCGCTTCCTTCGTCAGCACACCCTATGCCCTTGACATAAAATCCGGTTTTCGTTCCACCGCTATTTTCCGAATCAGTGAATGGCTTCTGCCATCAGATCGGCCACCAGCTTGTTGAAGCGGGCGGGATTATCGATTTTTCCGCCCTCGCCGATCACCGCCAGGTCGTAGAGTAGTTCGCCGTAATCCTGGAGTGCTTCCGCTTCGGCGTTGGTTTCGTAAATCTTTCTGATCTTTTCGACCACCGGGTGGTTCGTATTGATTTCCAGTATCCGCTTGTTCTGCGGTATGGACTGGCCGCTCGCCTTGAGGATTTTTTCCATGTAGGCGCTCATGTCCCAGTTGTCGCCGGTCAGGCAGGATACGGAGTTTTTCAGGTGCGAGGAGGGCTTGACTTCCTTGACCCGGTCTTCCAGCAGG
>SLJY01000135.1 GCA_007134875.1 Desulfobacterales bacterium | reverse complement strand
GCCGCCCTGTGGCCTGCAGCGGCCGAAGTGGTGCGCCGGGCAGCGGGATTGGGGCAAATCGATCCGGGGTTCCGGTTTTCCGGTGTCTGCGACGAGATTTACCCCACAACCGATGTGTGCGTCATCGGAGGCGGGGCAGCCGGCATGAGCGCCGCCCTTGCCGCCGCGGAGCGGGGGGTGCGCGTCATCCTTCTGGAAGCACGCCACTGGCTCGGGGGGGCTTTCGATTATCGATCGCAGCCGGAAGAAGGGGGAAGGCCGCTGCATGCCCGGTCCGCCGCCCTTGCGGAAAAAATCGCAGCCAATCCGCTTGTGCGCGTTTATACCGGCGCCCCGATGGTGGGCGGCTATGCCGACAACCTGGTCACGGCCGTGGCAGAGGGGAAAGAAGACGACCCGTTTGATTATCGCTACATGGAGATCCGGGCGAAAAGCGTGGTGGTTGCCACCGGTACCCGGGAACGGCCCCTGATATTCGAGGACAATGATCGCCCCGGCGTTATGCTTCCGGACTGCGCCCTTCGCCTGGCGCACACCTACGGCATTCTGCCCGGCCGGGAAGCGGTGTTTTCCGTGGGGCACGACTTTGGCCTGGAAGCTGCCGTGGCCCTGGCCGACCTGGGTCTGCCCGTCCGAGCGGTGGCGGATTTCCGGGAATCCGGCCATGATGCCGGGCTGGTAGATCGGCTTGCAGCGCGAAATATCCGGTTTTTACCGGGCTGGGCCGCATACCGGGCTTCCGGGGTCAAATCCGTGTCCGGCGTCCGGCTTGCCGCCTGCAGGAGCGGTGAATCGCGAAACTTTGCCTGCGATCTGCTGGTCGCCGCAGCCGGGCTGTCGCCGGTGGCGGAGCCCCTGGTTCTTTTTTGCGGCAGTCCGGAAGCGGACGGGAACACGGGTTTTTTTCTGCCGAAAACGTATCCGCCCGGCGTATTTGCCGCCGGATCGATCCTTGGGTTTTTGGACCCCCGGTCCAGGATCGACTCCGGAGAGAAAGCCGGCATCCGGGCTGCGGGGTTCTGCGGTGGGGATAGTTCTCCGGAAGCCCCGGAAAAGGGGGGTGCTGGCGATCTGTCGCCTCCCCCGAATGCGGCGCCGGTTTGGCTCGGGCATCCGGGGCGGGAAAGCAAGCGGTTTGTCTGCTTTGACGAGGATGTCACCGTGAAGCACATACGGCAGGCGATTTCACGCGGGTTTAACGTGCCGGAACTGGTCAAGCGATTCAGCGCCGCCGGCACCGGCCCGGGGCAGGGGGGCATCTCCGGGCATAACCTCCCGCTTCTGGTTCATGCCATCCGGAGCGAAAGCACCGGGTGCAATCCTGCTGAGAGCACCGAAAACACCGGTTACCGGCCAACAAGGGTTCGTCCGCCCGTTCGCCCCGTACTCCTTGCGGCGTATGCCGGAACCGGACATGAGATGACGAAGCGCACCCCGGCCCATGATATTCAGGTCCGGGAGGGCGCTGTTTTCAGACGAGCGGGCGTCTGGCAGCGGGCCCGGTATTTTTCACAGGATCTGGACGTCTCCGAAGAGGTGCTGACCGTCCGGACCAACGTGGGCATGTTGGATGCATCGACTTTGGGGTGTTTCCGCATATTCGGCCCGGACGCGCTGTTCGCCTTGCAGCGGGTCTATGCGGGCGATATGGAGAAGATCCGCGACGGCCGCGTAAAATATGCGGCTATGTGCAATCACGACGGATGCGTGATTGACGACGGCGTGGTCATCCGGACCGGTCAAAACGACTACATGTTCACCACCTCCACCGGGCGGGCCGGGGAAACCATTGAGTGGATCCGCTATCATACCCGTTTTGACAACCTGCAATACCACCTGGTCAACCTGACGGACGGAACCGGTGTGATCAACCTTGCCGGGCCGCGCGCCAGGGGTGTCCTGGAGAAAATAACGGATGCGGATGTATCCGGCAGAGCCCTGCCCTTTGGCGGGTGGATGGATTTCACCCTCACCGGAGACATACCGGTTCGCTGCATGCGGCTGGGTTTCGTGGGAGAGCTTTCCTTTGAGCTCAACATCCCCGCATCGTATATGGCGCATGTCTGGGAGATGCTGCGCCGGGCCGGCCGGGATTTCGGAATCCGGAGCATTGGCGTTGAAGCCCAGAATGTCCTGCGCCTGGAAAAGGGACACGTGATCCTGGGCCAGGAGTCGGAGCAGCGCACCAATCTGATTGACCTGGGATTGGGTTTTTTGTGGGCCCGGGACAAAACGATCCGACCGGTGGGAAGCGATGCGCTCAGGCAGGCTGAAAACGATCCCGGCCGGCTCAAACTTGCGGGCATCCGGATGAAGAATCCGGCCGCGGTGCCGCCGGACGGAAGCGTCATCATCGCAAAGGACGGGCTTGAACAACGGATCGTCGGCTATATCGGCACCATACGGAAAAGCCTGTCCCCGGGTATGGATGGTGCAGTCGTGGGAACGGCACTGGTGGAGGGTCCGTGGACCCGCGAGGGGAGCAAGCTTGCCGTATACGACGGCGAGAGCCCTGCGGGATCCGATGCCGCTTTTTCTTATGCGGTCGTGGTCCGGATGCCGTTTTACGATCCGGATGGAAAACGGATGCGGGTGTAAAACCGGTACGGAAAGGAGTCTTGATTATGGCATCGGCTGCAAGGCAGTCGCCGGTTTTCTTTGAGGCAGCGCCGGAAAGCACCGAAGCACGGGATGGGTGGGATATCGTCCTGCGCTACCAGGAGGAGGGTGACGGACCGTGGGTGGTGGATTTGAGCCATCTGCCCCGGTGGGACCTTCAGGATGGCGATCTTATGCGGTTCCGATCCGCGGGCATCGATATCCCGGAGCCGATCGGCAAAAGCGCCGTAAACATAAACGAGGGCGTTGCAGTCAGCCGGGTGAACCGTAGCCAGGCCGGCATATGGCATTTGGCCCCCGGAGGCCCTGAAATACCCCGGGACGCGGCTTTTACCGATCTTCGGGAAAGCACCCTGTGCCTTGCTGTTTTCGGAAAAAGTGCGCTTGGGCTGTCCGAGAAGATCAGCCGGCTGGATCTGGCCGGGCCGGATCACGAACCGCCCTGCATGCTTCAGGGGCCCATCGGCGGCGTTCCCTGCCAGGTGGTGCTGCTGGGTGGACAGGCAGGGGTTGAAGGCTTTGTTTTTGCCTGTGCCAGGGGATATGGACGGGATATGGCCCGCGTTGTGATGGATGCGGGCCGGTCATCCGGACTGCATCCGGCCGGGGAAAGACGGTTTCTGGAATGGATGGATGCGCTCCGGCGGCATGTTTGATTCCGAGGGCGGGGGGAACTAGATTGTCAATAGGATGAATTCGTAAAAAGTCGTGATCCGGCGGCTTTGTTAAAAGTCCAAGATCAAGGCTTGCGCAAGGAGGTCTTGGAATTATGATCACCTATGAAAATGTAGCCAAAATTTTCGGCAGCGGTCCGGAAGCCGTCACCGCTATAAAGAACATCTCCTTCGAGATTGAAAAAGGCAATCTCGTCATTTTCCTGGGTCCTTCCGGTTGCGGCAAAACCACGCTGCTTCGTCTTACCAACCGCCTGATCACCCTGACCCGGGGCACGATTACCGTCAACGGGCAGGATGTCATGAAAGCCGACCCGGTCAAACTCAGGCAGTCCATGGGGTATGCCATCCAGCAGATCGGACTGTTTCCCAACAAGACCATTGCGGACAATATCTCAACCGTTCCCAGGCTGCTGGGATGGGACAGGAAAAAGATCCAGGAGCGCGTCGGCGAACTACTGGCAATGGTCCAGCTTGAACCGGCCGCTTTCCGGGATCGCTTTCCCGCGGAGCTCTCCGGCGGTCAGCAGCAGCGGATCGGCGTGGCGCGATGCCTTGCGGCCAATCCGGATATTCTTCTCATGGACGAGCCGTTCGGTGCCATCGACCCCATCAACCGGGAAGAGATTCAAAACGAGTTTCTCCGCCTCCAGCGCAAGCTGAAAAAAACCATTGCCTTTGTCACCCACGACATCCACGAAGCCATCAAGATGGGGGATAAGATTGCTATATTCCAGGATGGGAATCTGGTTCAGTACGACAAACCCGAAATCATACTGGCTCAGCCAAAAAACCAGTATATCGCCGATTTCGTCGGGGCGGATCGCGCCCTCAAGGTGCTGGGGCTCCTGCGGGTCGAAGAGGTCATGGATCGAAATCCTTCCAATGTCGTGGATGGAAAGACGTCCGCCAATGAAGCGCTTAAGTTCCTGGAGGATAAAGGATTCCGTCATCTTGTTGTCCTCCGGGGGGGAAAGGCGGTCGGTTATATCCATCCGCGTCAACTGAAGTACGAAACGTCGCCCGTACAGGATCTGGCCATTGCCTACCCTGTCCGGGTGGATGAAGACATGGCCCTTCGCGATGTCATATCCTTCATGCTTATGCATGACATGCGGGTTCTTGCCGTAATGGACGGGGATGGCAATTTTGCCGGCACCGTGACCTACGACCAGATCCAGAAGCGGATTCTGGAGATGTATGCCGGCGAAGATGAAAAAAAACCAGCAAAGGATCAGGAATAAGGGGGAAGAGCCGTGGAAGTTATACACTTCATGGTCAACAATGCAGCCCGGTGCTTCCAGCTGACCCTGGAGCATCTGTGGATTGTGGGTGTGGCCTGCACCCTTGCGATCCTGATCGGCGTGCCCATCGGCGTGGCCATTACCCGCAGCAAGAGCCTTGCAAGCAAGGTGCTCAATACGGCCAACATTTTCATGACAACGCCTTCCATTGCGCTCTTCGGCATCATGATTCCCATTCTTTCGCCCCTTGGCTACGGCCTGGGGCAGGTTCCGGCAATCGTCGCCCTGGTTCTTTACAGCCAGCTTCCCATTATCCGGAATACCTACGTGGCGATCATGAATGTCCCCCCGGAGCTGGTGGATGCGGGAAAGGGGCTTGGCATGAGCAGTTGGCGGCGCTTGCGGGAGGTCGAGATCCCCCTGGCAGTTCCGGTGATCATCGCCGGACTCCGGACAGCCGCGGTCATGAGCATCGGAATCGCCGCCATCGCCGCCTATATCGGCGCCGGCGGGCTGGGTGTTCTGATCCAGCAGGGAATCGGCCGGGCCTATGCGCCCATGATCCTTTCCGGAGCGATCCTGGTATCGGTTCTGGCCATTTTCGTTGATGGATTCATGGCGCTGCTTGAGCGTCTGGTAACGCCAAAGGGAATCAAGGTGGGCAGGAGGATGCGGCATGGATAAGCTGTTGACGAGAGTATACCGGCTGATATTGGTCCTGCTCCTGGTTGCGGCAGGCGTGGCCATTGAGAAAACGGGGCTTCTGGATTACCTGTCGGATCCGTTCGAGCAG
>SLJY01000172.1 GCA_007134875.1 Desulfobacterales bacterium | reverse complement strand
TCTTCTACATTGCCGTGTACCCGGAAAAGCCGTCCGTGACGTTCAACACGGAATGGATTGCCCGACAGCCCAACATCATCGAATCGGTCATTTCGGATGTGAGCCCCTATGACCGGGTGGTCCGGGTGATTGATACAAAAGAGCAAAACGTTTTTCTCCGGGCGGATATCGTTACCCGCCGGGTCGCCTGTTTCATCGAACAGGTCCCCCGGGCGTAATAAGCCGGGATTGCATAAGCTCCCGCCCCCCGGGGTACCCTTCCGGGGGGCGGGAGCGAAACCGGATAATCCGGCTTCGGTCCCGGTGACAGGAAATCACTGTTGATGCTCCCGTAAAAAGTCGCGATCCGACGGCATTGTAAAAAGTTCAAGATCAAGGCTTGCGCAATTTCGAAGAATGCAGCGTACTTGGCGTACGTGTATGTTTACAAGGCCTAAGCCGCAAATTCTGAGAAATTGCGCGTAACGCAGATATTGGACTTTTACGAAGCCGTCACTGTTGTTTTCTATCTGAACAGCTCCGGGGGTAGTCCCTGTTATACCGTTATACCACGCCGTATGCCATCATCGCCCTGGCAACCTTCACGAAGCCGGCAATATTCGCCCCTGTCACGTAGTCGCCTTTTCGGCCGTAGGCTTCGGATGCGTCCAGGCAGGATTTGTGGATGCTTTTCATGATCTGCATGAGGCGGCGATCGACCTCTTCCCGGGTCCACGGTATCTTGAGGCTGTTCTGGCTCATCTCCAATCCGGAGGTGGCCACACCGCCGGCATTGGCAGCCTTCCCTGGGCCGTAGAGCATGCCGCTTTCCTGGTATACGCGGACAGCCTCGGGCGTGGAGGGCATGTTGGCCCCTTCAGCCAGGCAGTAACAGCCGTTTTCCACAAGGGCCCTCGCGTTTTGCTCATCGATTTCGTTCTGGGTGGCACAGGGAAGGGCGATGTCGATCTTGATGGATTTTTCCCGGATGACGTCCCAGACGTTTTTCTTCAGGAAGCATTCGGACGAATATCTCTCGCTGTATTCCTGGACCGGGCCGCGGTGGATGTTTTTGAGTTCCATGATGTAGCAGCATTTGTCCGGATCGATCCCGGCCTCATCGATGACGGTGGCCATCGAATCGCAAACGGAAATGACTTTTCCTCCTAATTCGTTAACCTTTTCAATGGCGTATTGGGCCACGTTACCGGAACCGCTGACGGCGACAATCTTGCCTTTGAAGTCCTGGCCCCTGGTTGCCAGCATTTCCTGGGCGAAATAGACGGTGCCGTATCCGGTCGCCTCGGGACGGATCAGGCTGCCGCCGTAATCGAGCCCTTTTCCGGTCAATACGCCGGTATGCTCGTTTCGGATTTTCTTGTAATATCCGTACATATAACCGATTTCCCGTTCCCCGACGCCGATGTCGCCGGCCGGGACGTCGGTCTCAGGGCCGATGTGCCGGTAGAGTTCTCGCATGAAGGACTGGCAGAACCGCATGACCTCGCCGTCCGATTTGCCCTTGGGATCGAAGTCGGATCCGCCCTTGCCGCCGCCCATGGGAAGAGTTGTCAGGGAGTTCTTGAAAATCTGCTCGAAACCAAGAAACTTGATGATGCCAAGGTTGACGGACGGATGAAACCGGATGCCGCCCTTGAAGGGCCCCAGCGCGTTGTTGAACTGCACCCGGAAACCTCGGTTGACCAGTATCTCGTCGTTGTCATCGACCCACGGAACGCGGAACATGACGACCCGTTCGGGCTCGACGATGCGTTCATAGATCCCGGCCTTGACGAACTCGGGGTGACGCTCGACAGTCGGTTCCAGGGTTTCCAAGACCTCGATGACCGCCTGGTGGAATTCTTTTTGCTCCGGGTCAATGTGTTTGACTTTTTCGATAACATTGTTGATAAACGACATGAAACCGCCTCCTTGGTTTTCTGCATGGCAGCAATGTAGTACGCAGCCGTTTTCGCAATTCTCCCGTCAAAACAAGAAAAGGATTCACCGAAAATGATGATTCAATCCGGCAGGCGAAGTGGTGCACAAAAATAGTTTTACATAAAGTACAACGGCGGGATTGTAAATAAAAAACTGTATTTCCTTTTCGGCGTTTGCATGTACGGCTATGACGACAGGCGAAAAGGCGCTATGGTCTCATGTTGGATGAATCGGTGTCCGGAAGGTTCTGCCAGGGCCACCTACCCGTCAATTCCATTTCAATGGCAAGGCTAAGAAAGGTTCGTATGAGGACGATGCCGGCAAGCACGCCGACGCTGGTAAAGGTGAATTCGATTGCCACGGTCTTGATGATGTCGGCGGCAACCAGGAACTCAAGTCCCAGCAGAATGCCTCTGGCGAGCTGGAGTCGGTAGGTCTGAAAAAGGTTTTTCCTTTTCCGATCGGTTGCAAACAAATAAAGGGCGTATGCCGTCGAATGGACGGCGAACAGGATAATGACAGCGATACCCATAAGTTCAAGAACCGCGATGCTCCATTCCGCGATAACGGATACAAATACCATGATATCACTGTTCATCCTCACCTCCTGGCCATCCGGATGTTTCGGTGTGAATTCCTTGAACGCTGCGTCAAAAGTCCTCTGTCCGGGCCTGCGCGCAATAACTGAAGCATTTCGTGCAGGGTAAGTATGCCGGATTCTGCGAGATGGCGCAAGTCATGATCCTGAACTTATAGCAAGGCCGTCGGGCCGCAATACCACAGGGTACGCTGGCAATCCGGTTTGCATTTTTCCCCAAACCCGCGTAGAGTATTACAGTCCGGTAATTCACGGGAGCATAACATAGCGCCTGAACGAAAGCAGTCTTTTTCGCAAATCTCTGCATCCGGCTCAAATTTTGATGCACTCGTAAAAAGTCGCCACCTGACAGCTTTGTAAAAAGTTCAAGGTCAAGGCTTGTGCAATTTCGAAGAATGCGGCGTACTTGGAGTACGTGTATGTTTACAAGGCGTAAGCCGCAAATTCTGAGAAATCGCGTGTAACGCAGATATTGGACTTTTTGCGAAGCCGTGAAATTTTAATCCTCAAAATACGCCCGGTATTCCATCGGTCAAAATTATCGCCGCCCTTGATCTTGACTAAAAATCCTGATTTTCGTCCGGGCACTAACATAACGGATTTACTGCATGCAGGGGGGTTCTATGGATAAAGGAATATTAATTACCGGTGCGTCTTCGGGGATCGGCAGGGCGCTTGCTCTTGAAATGGGGCGCCGGGGGTACCGACTGGCCCTTTCCGCCCGGCGGACGGAAGCATTGGAAGAAATCCGGGAGACGATCCTGGCCGAAAACCCCATGGCGGAGGTGTCGGTCCGCAAACTGGACGTGACGGATTTTGATGATGTGTACGCTGCGTTTCCGGAGATGGCCGGGGCCATCGGCGGAATTGATATCGTTGTTGCCAACGCCGGGGTGGCCCTGGGTGAAAGAATTGGCCGGGGAGATTTCGACAAGGCGAAAAAGACCATCGACGTCAATCTTACCGGTGCGATCGCCACCCTGGATGCGGCGGCAAGCTATTTTCTGGAGCAGAAAAAAGGTCATCTCGTGGGTATCTCAACGGTCGTTGCCTGGCGCGGAATGCCTAAGAGTTCAGTCTACTGCGCATCCAAGGCTGGCTTGGCCGTATACATGGAGGCGATGCGGGCGGAGCTTTACCGCAAAAACATCGATGTCACGGTGCTCTATCCCGGCTACATCGATACGCCCTTAAATGATATGCTTGCCAGCCGCCCCTTTCTCATCGACGTGCAAAAGGGGGCCGCCATTATTGCCCGGCTCATCGAAAAAAAGACAAAATCCTCAACCGTTCCGGTTTTTCCGTGGAACATCATCGGCCGGATTCTTAAGGTATTACCGACCCGGATGATTGCACGGATGTAGAGACTATCTCAAAATGGTCTTTCGGCCCGATATCTTTGTGGGCGTCTTATGTCAAATCCTCGAAATATGCCTGTATATCTGTGGTTTGAAACAAGACGCCGCCGCGATATTGAATCGAAATACGAATTTTGAGATGGTTTCTATTGCTATGAAAACTCATCGTATTGAATCATCTCGGGCTCCACGCCGAGGCTGTCGAGCATTTTTCGCACCGCATCGACCATGATGGGCGGTCCGCATAGGTAATACTCTACTTCAGAGGGATCTTCGTGGTCCTTCAGGTAACTGTCGTAAGCCGCCTGGTGGATGAAGCCGGTCAGCCCGTTCCAGTCGTCCTCGGGGAGGGGTTCGGAAAGCGCCACGGAATAAGAAAAATTTTCATTTTTATCGTCAAGATCCCGCAGTTCCTTGTCGTAGAGCATCTCCTTGCGGCTTCGGGCCCCGTACCAATACGTCATTGTCCGCTCGGTTTCCAGCCGAAGAAGCTGGTCGCGGATCTGGCTCCGGAGCGGCGCCATGCCGGCCCCGCCGCCGATGAAGCACATTTCCCGGCCGGTTTCCGTTACCTTGAAATCGCCGAAGGGGCCTGAAAGCGTCACCGCATCGTCCGGCTTAAGCCCAAACAAATACGACGATCCAATGCCGGGCGGGGCGTTTTTTGCATCTGCAGGCGGGGTTGCAATACGGATGGTAAACATGAGCCGCTGGTTTTCGGCCGGTTCATTGGCCAGGGAGTATGCGCGGTAGGCGGGCTCATCATTGGATGCCGTGAGCTCGAAAAGGTTGAAGCGCTCCCAGTCCGGCCTGAAGATGTCGTCAATGTCGAAGTCGGAAAAGGTCAGTTCGTATTCGGGAATGTCGATCTGCATGTACTGCCCGGCCTCGAATTCAACCGGCTCGTCGATCTCCACGATCAATTCCTTGATATAGGCACCGATGTTCCGGTTGGAAATCACAACGCCGTTGTATTTTTTGATGGAGAATATTTCGGGCGGTATCTCGATTTTTAAGTCGCTTCGTACCTTGAGCTGGCAGGAAAGGCGGATGTTTTCGGCCTTGTCCTGTCTGCTCAGGTGCGGCAGTTCGGTGGGCAGGATATCTCCGCCGCCCTCGGTCACGCGGCAGGTGCACTGGCCGCAGGAGCCGGAGCCCCCGCATGCGGACGGAAGATAGATTTCGTTTCGGACCAGCGCGTTCAAAAGGTTCGTGCCCATGGGCACCACCAGGGCGCTGTCTTCATCCTTGTTGATTACGATCGACCGGTCGCCTTTTTTGACGATTTTGGCCTCGATGAACAACAGCGTCAAAACCAGCACCAGGATGATGGATGTAAATACAGCGAGGCTGGTAATATAGATCACGTCTAAGATCTCCTCCCTGGTCGAGCGTGCAGGTCCCGAATATCGGGAAGCGAATTGATTGTCATATATGGCGCCGTAATTGACGGTGAATGCACGCCTGAACCATACATTTTACAGCGAAATACCCGAAAACAGAATGAAGCCCATCGCCATGAGGCCTGTTACGATCATGGTGATGGCAAAACCGTTCAGCCCGTAGGGAAGATCGGCATAGCGCATCCGGATACGGGCCGCGGCCATGGCCACGATGGCCAGCATCCAGCCCACGCCTGCGCCGAAGCCGAAAACCACCGATTCAATGAAAGTGTATTCCCGCTCCACCATGAACAACGATCCTCCCAGGATAGCGCAGTTGACGGCGATCAGGGGGAGGAAAATCCCCAGGCCCGCATACAGCGACGCCGAAAACCGGTCGATGAGCATCTCGAGGCCCTGGACAATGGCTGCAATCACGCAGATGAATATCACCAGCCGCAGAAAGCTAAGGTTTACATCCTCCAACCCCGCCCAGGCAAGGGCCTCCGGGGCCAGCAGGAAGTGAAAAATGAGCCAGTTGAGAGGGACTGTCACGGTAAGTACGAATATTACGGCAAATCCCAGCCCGATAGCCGTATTCAAATTTTTCGAAATGGCAACGAACGAGCACATGCCCAGAAAATAGGCGAGCAGGATATTTCCCGCAAAAACCGAATTCATAAAAAGGCTGAGCAAATCAACCATGGCGTTTTACCTTGTCTGGCTGTGTATTATACCCGCAGGCCACTGTCCAACTGTCCCGCTTTCACGCTGGCCCCTGACCTTTGACTTTTGAGCTCTGATTACCACCCACTGTCCTCCGTCTTCCGCCCATAGCTATGCCTCATCCTCAACGCCTGCAAGATACTTCTGCAGCCACGCCATGAGTCCAATGATAATAAAGGCGGCCGGCGCCAGCAGCATGAACCCCATATCCTCGTATCCGGCATCGTAGAAGGATTGCGGAATGACATCATAGCCAAAGATCTTGCCCGATCCGAAAAGTTCACGCAGAAAAGCCACGGACAGCAGCACGGACCCATAGCCTGCTGCATTGCCCAGTCCGTCCATCACCGCAAGATGCGGCGGGTTGGACATGGCAAAGCCCTCGGTCCTGCCCATGATGATGCAGTTGGTGATGATCAGTCCCACGAAAATAGAGAGCATTCTGCTCATTTCAAAGTAGAAGGCACGCAGGAATTCGTCGGTGAGGATCACAAGCGAAG
Source organism: Desulfobacterales bacterium (assembly GCA_007134875.1). Lineage (GTDB taxonomy): Bacteria > Desulfobacterota > Desulfobacteria > Desulfobacterales > Desulfosalsimonadaceae > B1SED10-16. The sequence continues at coordinate 12,002 of SLJY01000172.1, read as the reverse complement.
CGATGACCGCGAGTTCCACGATGATGCGTATATTGCCCGGGATGATTTTTCGCATGATCGATACGATAAGGCTTGCCGTGGTAATGACAAACGTCATGGCAAGCGTCATCACCAGCGCGGTGTTCATCTGGATCGTGACCGCAAGCGCCGAGCAGATTCCCAGCATCTGCATATTGATGGGATTGTTCGTCCAGGCCGGGCCCGCAAACGTTTTAAATGCCTTGGTCCGGGTCAGTTTCATGGCGTCTGGCTCATTGTTTTGCTTTCTGTTTCGGTTTCTGCTTCCGGCTTGTTTCCGGGCTTAGGTCTGCCTGCCGGCTTGTTTTCTAACGGTCACCGGGCAGATCGGCCCGGTTGTCGCGGAACCGGATGGAAACGGGTTCATACCGGTACAAAATCTGCTCGATTCCTTCGGTCAGCTTATGCCCCGTGAGCGTTGCCCCGGAGATTCCGTCCACATAATGGGGCCGGTCCTCCTCGTCGACCTGGCGTTCCACGTCTCCGCGGGCTACCCGGACCGAAACGAACGTTCCTTGCCGGTCAACAATTCGTTTTCCTTCGAAATTCTCCTGGAACCACTGCCGTTCGATTTCGCCTCCCAGGCCGGGCGTTTCCGAATGTCTCGTGATGGTAAATCCCCGGACGGTGGAACCATCCGCGTCGATGGCCAGGTATCCGCTGATTTCGCCCCACACACCCGGTGTGTCTATGGGGACAATGTAGGCGTTGATTTTATCGTTTACTATATAAAGATAAATGGGAAGAACCGGCTCCTCGTTGATCCGGTCTCCGGGTACGATTTCCCCGGCCTGGTTTGCGCCGAACAGTTCGATTTTTTCCTCGTAAAGGGCCGATATTTCGTCGTGTGTGTAGCGCTGATCCCTGCTGACCAAATCGACCGCCAAAAGGATGTTTTTTCTGCGGTCATTTTCCACGTTTTTCTGCTGAAGCGGCTGCAGGGCCGTGGCTGCGCCGGTAAGGAGTATCCCCAGAACGGCGCACATCAAAGCGGCAAACACAATGGACTTGGCCATATCAGACATTGGGAATTCTCCTGCGTATCCGAATGCGGGTTTCCGTGTATTCCATAAGGGGGGAAAAGATGTTCATAAACAGGATTGCCAGCATGACCCCTTCCGGAAACGCGGGGTTTATTACCCGAACCATCACGGCAATGGCGCCGATCAGAAAACCGTATATCCATTTGGACTTGTCGGTGCCCGGAGCGGTGACCGGGTCGGTAGCCATATAGACGACGCCGAAGGCAAATCCGCCGGTAACCAGGTGGTAGAAAGGATTAACGGAAAACCACGCCGGAAGGTCCGGGGATGCAAGGGCGTTGAACATGGCCCCGATGGCTATGGCCCCTATAAAAGCGCCTGCCATGATCCGGTAACTGGCGATTCCTGTGATAAGAAGAATCAGCGCGCCTGCGAGAATGCAGAGCGTAGAGGTTTCCCCGATGCTGCCGATGTGGTTTCCGAAGAAAAGGGTTTGAAACGCATACCCGTTATTCGCAAACACTGCCTCGATTCGCTCTGTGGGATCCGCAAGGGCCGCAAGGGCAAGCGGCGTGGCGCCGCTGACGGCATTGATGCCGTTTTCAACGGACTCGCGAACCGCGATCCATACGGCATCTCCGCTCATCTGGACCGGGTAGGCGAAAAAAATAAAAGCCCGTGCGGTGAGCGCCGGGTTGAAAAGGTTTCGCCCGGTGCCGCCGAAAATCTCCTTTCCGATCACCACGCCGAAGGTGATGCCGGCGGCCACCTGCCAGAGTGGAATCGTTGGCGGCAGGGTCAGGGGAAACAGCAGTCCGGTTACAAGAAAGCCCTCGCTGACGGGGTGTCTGCGAATGGCGGCAAAAAGTCCCTCCCAGAACAGTCCGACCGCGTAGCTGACGATAATGATCGGCAAGACGATCAAGAGGCCGTCTCCGAAAACGGTGGCAAAATCGGTGGACAGGCCGGAGGCGTTTCTCGCGTGAAACCCTGCGTTGTAGATTCCAAAGAGAAGCGGCGACATGAGCGCGATCAAAACGATGCTCATGTAGCGCTTCAGATCGAGGCTGTCCCGGACGAACGGCTTGTTTTTCGGCGCGATGGCCGGATGGAGAAAAAACGTTTCCGTGGCCTCGTAAAACGGCCTGAGGCGCGAAAGGCGTCCTTTGTCCTCAAAATGGGGGCGCCCACGGTCAAACAGTGCGCGCAGGCTTTTTTCGATTCGTCGACCCATCTGTCAGATCCGATCCTGATGGTAAGCATGCCGGGTGGATTCAAATGTTTCGGCCAGCTCAATCTTGGCGGGGCAGACGAAGGAGCACAGTCCGCAGACCACGCAGTCGAGAAGGCCATGGGCAAGCGCATCTTCGATTTCGCCTGCGTAAATGGATTTGTAGGCAAATGGGACCATAATATCCACCGGGCAGATCGCCTGGCATTTGCCGCAGTTGATACAGGCCCGCTCTTCACCGTGCATGTCGGCCAGGGGGGCAAAGGGCTTTTTGTGCAGGGCATACAGAAACGTCCTGGAAGCCGTGGGCTTTTTCAGCCCGGGCCGCAAAAATCCGAAAAGCTCGGGATCACCCGCATCCAAGGCGATCAAAAGGGATGTTTCGGTCAGCCCTAAATACCCATCTTTCGGAACGCTCCGGCCCCGGAAAAGCCCCCCCATGATCCAGCGGCGGTTTTCGCCGGCCGCCTCACCGCTCAAAAGGGATGCCAGTGGCGCCCCGAGCCTCGTTTTCATATAGCGTCCGGCTGGCGCGGAGACCGATACGATGCGCTCGGTGGGGTATCGGCCTGTTGAGAGGCCTTCCGCCAGCATAAGCACATCCTGGCCGCTGATGAACCATGCATGGTTTTCCCGGGGCGATGTTTTCGTATGATAAAGCAACACGCCGGGGTCTTCGGCCGGGTAGGTTCCGGACACCCGGTGGGTCACCAGCGGGGCTACGGCTTCGTGGGAAACTTCAGATCCCAGGCTTTCGCATACGAAAACAGGCGCGCCAAGGCACTCTAAAGCCCGGATGCCAAAGGCGAAAAGGGATTCATTTCCTTTAAGGTATACCCCCGACGGGACCTGGAAAGGATCCGACGGGTCCAGGCTGACCCATATGGAAGCGGGGGTTTCGTCTGCCGCCGGGATGGTCCGGTACGGGAGGTTCCGGATAAAACCCCACAGCCCCCGGGCCATGAGAACGCTGATTATCTCTTTGCGATCCATTGCCGCCAGTTGTTCTTTGTCCACGGGATCAAAGCGTTCGTGGTCTTCTGTACGCCCGGTTTGGATGACGATCCGGGATATTGCCCGGCGGTGTCCGTACAGGATCTCGGTCACGGTACCGCCCCCCGGCGAGAGAAACAACACGTCCGGATTATTTTTATCCTTGAAAAGCGGGGTTCCGATTTTCACCGTATCGCCGTTTTTGACCAGCAGGCGGGGTTTTATCGCGGGAAGGATTTCCGGAAGAAAGGCAACCGACGATACGGCCGGCCCTTTTTCGATTTTTGGCGCCGGTGCGCCTGCCACGGAAAGGGGCAATCCTTTTTTTATCGACAAGGTTTTCATTGGGTAATCCGTCTGACTGTATTGCGATGCGTTCCAAAAAACACGGACCGGCCGTCGACTGAATTTACGAAGTCGTCAATCCCTGAACCGGATCCAGAGCAGGTAATAGCGATACACAAGCATGGCGCATGCGGCGGCTGCCGTAAGCATGACGAGCCCTGCGAGCCAGCCGTACATGTCGGGCGCGTATTCGCCTGAGATCACGCGTGCCGGCATCGAAAACAACACGGCTGCGACTGCCAGGAAAAATGCAGCCAAGGCGATCCACAGCACCATCAGCAGAAAAGACCGCCTCTTGTCCGGCAGACACGACAGGTCCAGAAAGATCGGCGTATGGATTTCCCTGCTAAGAAACCGGATGTTTTCCAGCAGTGCGTGCATGCAGAATATCCCCGCAGCGATGACCAAAACGGGGAAAAGATAGCCTGTAATCGTCACCTGGTTTTCCATTTATCCTTTCCGCGCGGTTTCCGATTTCTCTGAACAACAATTATAGTCAGTCTCCCCCATCCTTGCAAACTGGGGGACGGTAGGGGACGTCCTTAACTTATTAACTTATTCGAACAAGGACGGCACACTGCCCCTTTGCTTGAAAAGAATAAGTTAATAAGTTAAGGACGTCCCCTACCGTCCCCTACGTCCCATAATTGCGTTAACCCACGAACGGGCGGCGAAGAACCGTGTCCTTCTTCCATCGCTCCCGCTTTTCGGGATAGGCGATGTTGAAATGGAGGCCCCTGCTTTCCTTGCGATGGCGGGCGCAGCGGACAATCAACTCGGCAACGATGGCGATGTTTCTCAGTTCGATGAGATCCCGGGTGACCTTGAAGTTCCAGTAATACTCCTGGATCTCCTCCTGTATGATGTTGATACGGCGCCGGGCCCTGGCCAGTCGTTTGTCGGAGCGAACGATGCCCACGTAATTCCACATCAGGCGACGGATTTCATCCCATGTATGCGCGATGACAATGGCTTCATCGCTGTCCATGGTACCCGTGTCCTCCCATGGCGGTATATCGGGCAGTTGGTCGGAAGACGCTTCCGCTTCATTGGCTTCAAGTTGTTCGACGGCTTTTTGCGCCCCCTGATGAGCATAAACCAATGCTTCGAGCAGGGAATTGCTGGCAAGCCGGTTGGCGCCGTGCAGCCCCGTGCAGGCGGTCTCCCCGATGGCGAAAAGATTCCGGATGTTGGTCTGCGCAAAGACGTCCGTAACCACGCCGCCGCACATGTAATGAGCGGCCGGCACCACCGGCAGGGGCTCCCGGGTCATGTCGAAACCGAACTCGAGGCATCGGTTGTAGAGATGCGGAAACCGGGATCGAATAAAATCGGCGTCCTTGTGGCTGATATCGAGAAACACCGAGTCGTCCCCGCTTTTTTTCATTTCCCTGTCGATGGCTCGGGCCACGACATCCCGGCAGGCCAGTTCCTTGAGGGGGGAGTAGTCCGCCATAAAGGCGCGTCCCCGCGCGTCGCGCAGAACGCCGCCTTCCCCCCGCACCGTTTCGGACAGGAGGAAATTCTTTGCCTTGGGGTGAAACAGGCATGTGGGATGGAACTGCACGAACTCGAGGTTTGCAACGGCCGCTCCGGCACGGTATCCCATGGCGATCCCGTCCCCGGTGGCCACGTCCGGGTTGCTGGTGTAGGCATAGACCTTTCCCGGCCCCCCGGTGGACAGGATGGTGGAAAGTGATAGAAAGGTATGGATTTCGCCCGTGGCTTCCTCCATTACATAGGCACCGTAGCAGTAATCTTCGTGGGTGGTGATGATAAGGCCCCGCTTGAGGCGCGTGGAGCGGGTAATCAGGTCAACGGCGATGTGGTTTTCGAACACCCCGATGTTTTTATGGGCCACGATGCGAGCAACCAGGGCCTCTTCAACGGCACGGCCGGTCAGATCCCTGGCATGAACGATCCGGTTGTGGGAATGCCCCCCCTCCCGCCCAAGGGATAGCCCGGTATCCTGTTCGTTTTTGCTGAACTCGACCCCGATATCGATCAGCTCACGGATTCTTTCGGGGGCTGTTTGGACAACCATTTCCACCACGCCGGGATTGCAGATGCCGTCACCGGCGTCCAGCGTGTCGGCGATATGGTTTTCAAAGGAGTCGGCGGCATCCAGAACGGCGGCGATGCCTCCCTGGGCGCGCATGGTACTGCTATCCATGATGCGTTTTTTGGTGACCACGGCCACTTTACCGTAGTCTGCAACTTTTAGCGCAAAACTGAGTCCCGCGATGCCGGAACCGATAACCAGAAAGTCGTATCTGTATTCCATGGGTTGCGTCTCTTCTTCAGTGTTCTGCAGTTACCGCAGGCCCGATGAGCGTTTCTTCTTCGAGCGGCTGCCCAGAAGCATACCGAACAAAAGAACTCCCGCCCCGGCCAGAAACCATTTGATGGCGGATGACAGAAACTCGTCCGTGATCCGGCCTTCCAGTTCCTCGATACGCGCGCGTTTTTCCGCCACCTGGTTCGTGAGGGTTTCATGCTCTTCCCGGATTCTCAGGAAATCCTCGGAGTCTGCCAGTAGCGCCTCGTAGTCGGAGACCGCCTCTTCGAGCCGGGCTTCCTTTTCCCGTAAGTGCTCTTCCAGTTCCTGGTTGAGTCGGTGAAGCCGCTCGTTTTCCTCCCGGAGCGAGTCTCTTTCCGCCTCGATCGACTCCAGGCGGGCCGTCATCACCTGCAGGGTCTGCCGGGCCGGGGGATCGGGCCGCAGATGCTGGGTGCGAACCCATCCTGTTTGTCCATCGGGGCCTTCCACACGGCTCCAGTCACCGGCTGTTTCCAGGAGTTCCAGCCGCTGGCCGGTTCTCACCATCCGGAGAATCCGGTATTGATCGCCGGGGCCGGAACGGAAGGTGATTTCGAACTGATCGGTTACGTAGCGGGTTTCGGCGGCAGCGGTGATGGCCATGCCCAGAACAAGGGCTACGGCCAAAAGAATTTGTTTTTTCATTTTTTATACTCCAAAAGATGACTTAAAATTCAGCGGCAGTTTTTAATATTATAAATCATACTATGTATGGCAAAAACCGGGGTATATTACAATCTTCTAATTTATTGGCCGGCCGGAAGCGGTGTTTATCAGATATAAACCGTATGACCGGAGACCCTTCGGAGGCGGTCGGCCAGGCTGGTGAAACGCTGGCGGGGCAGGTTGTTTCGGATGGCCACGGAAAGCGCCTTTTCCGTTCCGACCAGTACGGCAAGCCGCCGTGCCCGTGTCACGGCGGTATAAAGCAGATTGCGCTGGAGCATCGTATAGTGTTTTGTTGTCAGGGGCATGACCACGGCCGGGTATTCCGAGCCCTGGGACTTGTGCACCGTGATGGCGTATCCCAGGCCCAGTTCATCGATGTCTTCCGGTGTATAGGATACCGGGCGGCCGTCAAACAAAACCCGTATTTCCGCACCGTCGGGATCGATATCGGCAACGATTCCGGTGTCGCCGTTGAACACGTCTTTTTTATAGTTGTTTTTCAGATGCATCACCCGGTCGCCGGCTTTGAACCGGTGGTGAATCCCGGAAATCCCTTCAGCGCCCGGGTTGAGAGCTGCTTGGAGCAAGCCGTTGAGATGGATGGTGCCGGCCTCCCCCTTGTGCACGGGCGATAGGACCTGGATGTCTTCGGACGGGTTGAATCCGAAGGCCCGCGGGATATCCTTTGCGCAGGCGGAGACAATCGCTGCTGCGATCTTTTCGGGCGTGTCGGCACAGATGAACAACAATCCGTCTTTGCCGGCCGGCGCTTGACCAAACGGTATAAGCTCCGGATGCCCGCCTTCCCGGATCCGGTGGGCGCCGGCCACGATCGGGCTTTTTCCGGCCTGCCGGAAAATTTCGCTGAGGCGGCAGACCGGAATCGTATCCGAATCGATCAGATCCGATAAAACGTTTCCCGGACCCACGGGCGGCAGCTGAAACATGTCTCCGACAAGAACCAGGCGCGTTGCGGGGTGAATGGCCGCCAGCAGATGGTGCATCAGCATGGCGTCGATCATGGATGCCTCGTCCACGATGACCACATCCGCTTCGACCGGATTTTCCTGATTTTTTTCAAAGCACCCGTCTTCGTAGTGAAAGCCCAGAAGCCTGTGGATTGTATGTGCAGGCCGCTGCGTCACATCGGCAATCCGCCGAGCCGCTCGTCCCGTGGGTGCGGCAAGGCAGACGCGGCTTCCGGCTGCAGCAAACGCGGCGGCAATGGACTTGATGAGCGTTGTTTTCCCGGTTCCCGGTCCGCCGGTAATGATTGCGACGCGGCATTGCAATACTTTCTCGAGCGCCTTTCGCTGGTCTTGGGAAAGAGAAAGGGCGAAACGGGCTTCGATCATGTTGACGAGCGTGGTTTCGTCCACCGGAAGCGGCTCCGGGCCGATGTTTTGCATTGCGGCGATCCGGGATGCGATCCGTTTTTCCGCATCGTAGTGGGTTCGGTCGAACACGGCCCGGACTTCCCAGCCGTTCTCCTCAAGGCCGCTGCCCGGATTCCCGGAGACGGGGTTGCGGACCGACTCTACGACGATTTCCGCCGATTGTGCGAGGTTCTCCAGCGCGTCTTCGGCCGCGGCGGCCTCAATTTCAAAAAACCGCTGCATCCGGTCCATGGCCTGATCCAGGGGGATGCAGACATGGCCCGCCAGCGCGGCGTCCCGGAGGATATGAAGAAAGCACGCCCGTGCGCGCTCCGGTTCCAAGGGGGCCAACTCAGAGCGGCGGGCGATGGCATCCGCGATATAAAATCCGCTGCCTGCCATGTCGTCGGCCAGGCGATAGGGCTCGTTTTTCAGAACATGAAGGGAATCCGCGCCATAGAGGCGGTAAATTTTCGGGGCATGGGCCTCCCGTACGCCATGGTCTCGGAGTATCTCCATGATTTCCGATACGCTCCGGTTCGTCAGCCACTGGCCTGCAATGGAGGCTGCCCGGACTTCCCCAATCCCGCGTACTTCCCGGAGCCGTTCCGGCGCGTTGTTTAGCACATCCATGGTATGCGCGCCGAAATGATCCACGATCCGGTTGACCGTGGCCGCCCCGATTCCCCGGATCATACCAGATTGCAGGTATCCGCGGATGCCTTCCTCGGTTGCAGGGACGAGCGTTTCGGCCGCCTGGATTTCAAACTGCTCTCCATATCGGGGATGGGTTATCCACTGTCCCGTCAGCTTCATGGCCTGCCCGGCCGCCGCATGCCCCACACGCCCCACAACCGTCACGGGCGTGCCGGAAGGGCCGGTTGAAAAGCGGGCCACCGTGTACCCGTCGGATTCGCTGCGAAATGCAATGCGTTCTATGCGGCCTTCCAGAACGATCATTTGCCTGCGCTTACGGCAAAAACATTTTCATAACCGTTTTGCGCCAGATGGATTTTGAGCCGCTCGGCATCGGCCATGGAGGCAAACCGGCCGACACGCACCCGGTGAACGGACTGGCCGTTGACAGATGTGCTTGAGATATACACGTCTTTTCCGGCATTCCGAAGATTATCCGCGACGGCTTCGGCGCGGCTTTTGTCGGAGTAGGCGCCAACCTGGACCGTGAAGTCGCCGGTAAAGTAGTCGGGGTGAGCGGCTTCCACCCGCTTTGCAATATCGGGGGTGTTCGGGTCGATGGACCGGATCTCTACCTTTGCCGTGCCGTCCCGGATCATGTCGATTTCCTTTGCCGAACGGTAGGATAGATCGAGTATGCGGTTTCTGGCGAAAGGCCCCCGGTCGTTGATCCGCACGATGATTTCCCGGCCGTTTTCGAGGTTCCGCACCAAAAGGAACGTTCCCATGGGAAGCACTCGGTGGGCTGCGGTCATGGCGTGCATGTCGTACGTCTCGCCGCTCGATGTGGGCCGACCGTGAAACGGATGGCCATACCAGGAGGCCATCCCTGTTTCGTAAAAACCGTCGGCGCAGTCTATGGGGTGATAGCGCTGGCCGAATACCTCGTAGGGCCGCTGCGTCGGCGGTATATCGGGAGGGGCCGGCGTCGTCGGGACCGTTGCATCCGGGCCCGGGTGCGGCGGCGGGGCCGCGGGCTTATAGGCCTGACACGCCCATAAGCCCGCGGCCAGAAAAAGAAAGACAGACACCCGGAGAACTGTCCTTGCCCGAATCAGATTGTCCATGGTTGCCGCCTTACCGTTTCAGGGCGATTTTCAAGACATCGCGCGTTTTGTTCACGAAATGAAATTCGATTTCCTCCCGGACGTTTTCCGGGACTTCTTCCATGTCCTTTTCGTTGAGCTTCGGCATGATAATGGTTTTGATGCCCGCACGGTGGGCTGCCAGAACCTTCTCCTTGACCCCGCCGATGGGCATGACCTGTCCTCTCAGGGTGATCTCGCCGGTCATGGCGAGATCCTTGGCGGTGGGCGTATCCGTCAGAAGGGATGCAATGGCCGTCAGCAGCGTGACGCCCGCGGACGGGCCATCCTTGGGAACCGCGCCGGCCGGCACATGCACGTGGATGTCCCGGTTTTCGAAAAGATTTTCATCGATCCCCATCGTTTTGGCGTTGCTCCGGATCCAGCTCAGCGCGGCGTTTGCCGATTCCTTCATCACATCGCCCAGCTGCCCGGTCAGTGTGAGGTTCCCTTTCCCTTTCATGGCGGTGGCTTCGATGAACAGGATGTCCCCCCCGAACTGGGTCCAGGCGAGACCCATGACCACACCCGGGGTTGCCACCCGCTTTTTGATTTCCTCGAAGCTGAAGCGGACCGGCCCCAGGTATTCGTTGAGGTCGTTTACGCCGACGGTTACAGATTCCGTTTCGCCTTTTGCGACCTTGGCGGCCACCCCGCGGCAGATGCCCGCGATTTCGCGCTCCAGGTTCCGCAGTCCCGCTTCCTGGGTGTAGCCGGATATGATTTTTTTGAGCGCCCCGTCGGTGATCCGGATGTTTTCCGATTTAAGGCCGTGAAAGCCTCTTTGCCGGGGGACGAGGTATCGCTTGGCAATCTTGATCTTTTCTTCTTCCGTATAGCCGGAAAGCCGGAGCACCTCCATCCGGTCGAGAAGCGCCGGGGGGATGGTGTCCAGGATGTTGGCGGTGGTGATGAACATGACCCGCGACAGGTCGAAAGCTACGTCCAGGTAATGGTCGGCAAAGGAGTAGTTCTGCTCGGGGTCCAGAACCTCCAGGAGGGCGGAGGACGGATCGCCCCGAAAGTCCGTGCCCACCTTGTCGATCTCGTCGAGCATGAAAACGGGGTTTTTGCTTCCGGCCCGCCGGATGCCCTGTATGATCCGGCCGGGAAGGGCGCCCACGTAAGTGCGTCGGTGTCCCCGAATTTCGGCCTCGTCCCGGATGCCGCCCAGGGCGATCCGGATGAACTTGCGCCCGAGAGCCCGTGCGACGGAATGGCCCAGGGAGGTTTTTCCCGTTCCGGGCGGTCCCACGAAGCACAGAATCGGCCCCTTGATGTCCGGGTTGAGCTTGAGCACGGCCAGGTATTCGAGTATCCGGCGTTTGGCCTTTTCCAGGCCGTAGTGATCGCGGTCGAGAATCTTCTGCGCTTCGTCCAGGTCGATGCGGTCCTCGGTAACTTCGTTCCATGGCAGGGAGATCATCCAGTCGAGGTAGGTCAGGGCCACGGAGTACTCGGCCGAGGAAGGGTGCATGCGGGAGAGACGCTGAAGCTCCCGGTCCGCTTCCTTCTTCGCCTCCTCGGGCAGGTTTTTCTCCTCGATCCTGGTGCGGTATTCCTCCACTTCGCCGCCGGTCTCGTCGAGTTCGCCGAGCTCCTGCTGAATGGCCCTGAGCTGCTGGCGCAGGTAGTACTCGCGCTGCTGTTTTTCCATGCCGCCCTTGACCTGGGATTGGATTTTATCCCCGATCTCGAGGATGTCGATCTGGTAGTTGACCAATTGGGTCACCCGCTTGAGCCGCTCCCGGACGTCAAATGTTTCAAGCACCTCCTGCTTTTCCTTGGTGCCCGAGTTGATGGTAGACGTCACCATGTCGGCAAGGATGCCGGCGTCCTCCAGCGATCGTGCCATGGGGATCATTTCCTGGGGCAGGGATTGGGACATGGAGACGATTTTTTCATACTGGTTGACCAGATTGGCCATCATGGCCTCGATTTCCTTGTCCTTGTATTCTTCGGGCCGGATGGTGTTGATTTTCGCCTTCAGATAGGGCGTGGTCTCTGTATATTCCTCGACCTGGAACCGGCCGATCCCCTGGAGGAGTATCTGGGCGTTGTTTTCTTCCGTCTTGGCCATTTTCAGAATGACCGCGCTGGTTCCGATATTGAAGAGGTTATCCGGGGTATAGTTTCCCTCCGGCTGACTCCGGCGGGACGCGATGGCCCCGACGAGCCGGTTGTGGGACATCGCTTCGTCTATGAGGCGGATCGATTCTTCCTGCATCACGATCAGGGGCAGCACCATCTTGGGGAACAAAACCACATCGAAAAGCGGGAGAATCG
>SLJY01000134.1 GCA_007134875.1 Desulfobacterales bacterium | reverse complement strand
TGTGCGCAGCCAGGGAAAAACTGCGTCACCTCTCGCATAAAACCATGGCGGTCCTGGAAAACGAACGAAAGATCATTGCCCGGGAAATTCACGACAGTTTAGGAGGCAGCCTTGCCGCCATCAAGTTTCTTCTGGAAGATATTGCCTCCCGGAGCCAAAGCGCTCCGGAACTGGCCGACCCCCTGGACAAGGCCATCGAGTATATACAGGGAACCATCAAGAAAACCAAGCGGATATCTGCGGAACTGCGCCCCACCACCCTGGACGATCTTGGCCTCGAGGCCACGGTCAACTGGTTTTGCAGAAGGCTCCGAAACGCGAATCCCGCCATCGCCTTTGTCATTGAAATGGACATTGATGAAGAAGCGATCGACGAACCACAGAAAATCGTATTGTACCGTATTACCCAGGAAGCCATGATCAATGCGGTCCGGCACAGCAGTGCCGATACGATCCAGTTGAGCCTGGTTCATACCGGGGACCGGATCGAGCTGCTGGTGAAAGACAACGGCTGCGGCATGGAAACCGATCCGCTTTCTCCGGACACCGACCTCTCGCACAAGGGCTACGGCCTTATCGAAATCAGAGAAAAAGCCGAAATTTGCGGCGGGGCTTTTCTGGTCCAATCCACAAAGGACCAAGGCACCCTCCTGCGGGTCAGCATGCCGCTTACAGGCTGCTGAGCGGCAGAGGCCGGAAGACTCCGGAAGGCTGAAGACGGAAGACAGAAACTACGGCCCGTAAATCGAGCACTCCCTGGCCGCCAAAGCCGCCTCCTGAAGGGCCTCGGCAAAGGTGGGATGCCCATGGACCGTCGCGCCGATGTCTTCGGATGCGGCGCCGAACTCCAGGGCCAGGCAGGCTTCCATAATCATATCCGAAGCCCCGGGCGAAAGGATGTGAACGCCTAGCAGCCGGTCCGTTTGCGCGTTCGACAGCACCTTCACAAAGCCATCGGTCCGCCCCATGCAGCGGGCCCTACCCGCGCCTGTAAGGGGATAGATTCCTTTGCAATAGGGAATCTCCTTCTGCTTCAGCATTTCCTCGGTCATCCCCACTGCCGCGGCTTCGGGCGAGGTGTACACGATGTTGGGCATGGCATCGTAATTGACGGCGCCGTATTTTCCCGCCATGATCTGTACGGCGGCTTTTCCTTCGGCCGATGCCTCGTGTGCCAGCATCCAACCGCCGATCAAATCGCCGATGGCATAGATATTCCCGGCGCCGGTATGGTAGTTTGAATCGACCGCCACAAACCCCTGATCGGTGAGCATAACACCCGCCTCCGCCAGGCCGAGCCCTTCGGTCAAGGCCTGCCTTCCCACGGATACGAGCACCTTGTCGCATAAAAGCGTTTCCGCGCCGCCCTTTTCATCCTCAATGGAAACCCGCGCACCGCCATTTTGCCTGTCAATACCCGTCACGCGCGTGGTCATCCGGAATTCGATTCCCTGCTTTTTCAAAACGCGCAGCAGCCTGCGGCTCATCTCCCCGTCCATCCGGCCGGCGATGTGCGGAAGCATCTCGACGACCGTCACCTTTGTTCCCAGCCGGGACCAGACCGACCCAAGCTCCAGCCCGATGCTGCCGCCGCCCACAATCACCATCCGCTCCGGAACCGTCTCAAAGGCAAGGGCTTCGGTGGAGGATATGATCACCTCCCCGTCTGTTGCCATGCCGGCGGGCTCAATCGGCCGGCTACCGGTTGCCAGCAGGATATGTTTCGGCGCAATGGTTTGATTGTCCGTATCGGTTTCGATTTCCACGTCCTGCTTATTTTTCAGACGGGCCGTGCCCCGGATGATGTCCACCCGACCGGCCTCCATGAGCTTTCTCACATTGTCCGTGAGATCGGCCACCACCGAATCCTTGCGTTTCATCATGACGCCCAGATCCACCTCGACCCCGCCGATCCGGATGCCGTGGACGTCGAACTCCTTTTTTGCGGTGGCCACATGCTCGCTGGAGTCGAGCAATGCCTTGGAGGGAATGCATCCGATGTTGAGGCAGACCCCGCCCAGCCGCTCGTTTTTGTCGACGATGGCCGTTTTCATGCCAAGCTGCGAAGCCCGGGCCGCGGCCACGTATCCGCCGGGACCCGCGCCGATGACCAGCAGGTCGTATTGCGTCGTATCGTTCATGTCATATCTCCATGAGGATGCGTTCCGGGTTTTCCACGAATTCCTTGATCCGCCGCAGAAACGTGACCGCGTCTTTGCCGTCGACAATGCGGTGATCGTAGCTAACGGCCACGTACATCATCGGCCGGATCACCACCTGCCCACCCGATGCCACCGGCCGGTCCTCAATCTTGTGCATGCCAAGAATTGCGCTCTGAGGCGGGTTTAATATGGGGGTGCTCATGAGCGACCCGTAAATGCCGCCGTTGGTGATGGAAAACGTGCCGCCCTCGAGATCGGCAAGGGACAGGCGGTTTTTTTGAACCTTTTCGGCAAAATCTGCAATTTGCGATTCGATCTGCGCGAACCCGAGCCTATCGGCATGCCGGATGACCGGCACCACCAGACCCCGCTCCGAGCCGATGGCGATGCCGATGTGATGGTAGTGGTGATAGACGATATCGTCTTTGTCGATTTTGGCGTTGACCGCCGGAAACGCCTGCAATGCCGCAACCGACGCCTTCACGAAAAAAGACATGAAGCCTAAACGAACGCCGTGCTTTTCGTAAAAGGCATCCTTGAAGCGCTCCCTGATCTCCTTGACCCGGCTCATGTCGATCTCGTTGAAGGTGGTGAGCATCGCCGTGTTCTGCTTTGCCGCCAGCAGATGCCGGGCGATGGTTTTCCGGATGGGAGACATGGGTTTTCGCGTGGTCTCCTCCCGGCCGCCCGCTTCCCCGGCGGCCCGGGGCGAAGACTTGGCTTCGGAAGTCTTTGCTTCTTCGCCTTCATCTTCAGCACCGGCCTTCTTTTCTGATTGAATATAGCCCATGACGTCTTCCTTGGTAATCCGGCCATCTTTTCCGCTTACCGGCACCTGCGACCAATCGACATCATGTTCCGCCGCCAGCCGCCGGACGGAAGGGGGGAGATCCGATTCCCGGGCATCGGCCTGCCGGGCATCTCCGTTGGTGTCTACGGCTGAATCTTCGGCGGCATCTTCGGGTGCCTCCTTTTTTACTTCCGGGCGTTTTTCCGCCGCAGGCCCTTTAGTCTCCTTTTTTCCTTTTGGCTGATCCGCCGCCTCCGTATCGATTTTGCCCACTGCCGTGCCTACCGCAACGGTTTCGCCTTCCCGGATCAGAATTTCAAGTATTCCGCTTTCCGGCGAAGGCACCTCCAGGGTCACCTTATCCGTTTCGATGACAAACACGGGTTCATCTTTTTCCACACCATCCCCGTCCGATTTCAGCCATTCGGCTAAAATCGCCTCCCGGACGGACTCGCCCACCTCGGGCACCTTGATATCGACTTTCATCAGACCTCCCTGCGGAAAAAGATCGTTTTCCGCTATCCGGTTATTCCATGATTCTGCTGACCAGCGCCGTCTGCTCATCCTGAAACACGCGGTGATACCCCGTGGCCGGACTGGCGGCGGCAGGCCGGCCGATATATTCCAGGCGACGGCCGAAAGCCTTATGGAACAACGGATCCATATATCGCCAGACACCCATGTTTTCCGGTTCTTCCTGTGCCCAGGCCCAGTTGTCGCAGGCATCATAGCGATCCCTGATTGTTTCCAGCGCTGTTTCCGGAAACGGGTGGAGCCGCTCGACGCGGATGAGGACGATCCCCTCCCGGCCGCTCTCTTCCCGGGCCTGTTCCAGTTCGTAGTAGAGCTTTCCGGAAACGAGTACAACCTTTTCCGGGCTGCCCGGGCTCTCCGGATCATCGATCACATCCCGGAAGGCGCCGTCAGAAAAATCTTCGATCCTTGATACGGCGGCGGGATTCCGAAGCAGGCTCTTGGGCGTCATCACCACCAGGGGTTTTGTCGCTGCCCGGGCGGCCTGCAGGCGCAGCAGATGGAAATACTGGGCAGGCGTCGTGGGAATGCAGACGTGAATGTTTCCGTCCGCGGCAAGCTGTAGAAACCGCTCGATGCGTGCGCTGGAGTGATCGGGCCCCTGGCCTTCATACCCGTGGGGAAGCAGCATCACCAGGGCGCTTTTGCGCCCCCACCGGTATTCCCCGGCAGCCACGTAGAGATCGATGACAGCTTGGGCGTTGTTGGCGAAATCGCCGAACTGGGCCTCCCAGATCGTCAGCGCCTTCCGGTTCACCAGGGAATAGCCGTATTCGAACCCCAGAACACCGGCTTCGGACAGAAGGCTATTGATGGGTGCGAACCGGGCGTTTCCGGCCGACACGGAATCAGCCGGAACATATGTATCCGCCGTATTCGCCTCAAAGACGACCGCGTGGCGCTGACTGAACGTGCCGCGCCGGCTGTCCTGGCCGGAAAGACGGATCGATGTTTTGTCCTTCAGGATCGAAGCAAAGGCCAGGGACTCGGCATTGGCCCAGTCAATGCCCTTGCCCGTTTCCACGGCCTCCAGCCGGCCGTCGAAAAGCCGTTTGAGCTTCCGGTGAAGTACAAAATTTTCCGGAACCGTATTGATCGTTTTTGCAATATCCCGCAACCGCCGGCTGTCCACCGCTGTCCCGGATGCCGGGACATCCTCCGCCTGCTCCTTGTCCCGCGATGTTTGATTTTCCACCCCAGTCTTGGGTTTTTCCTTTACCGCCTTGTCGTCCGCCTCCCGGAGGCATTCATCCACGCCCGAGCGCATTGCCTCATAATCCTTTTCATTCGCCGATCCTTCTTCGCGAAGCCGGTCATAGTAAAGGGCATGCACCACGGGCCGGTCCTTGATCCGCTCGTACATCAGCGGCTGGGTGAAGTACGGCTCGTCGCCCTCGTTGTGACCGTGGCGGCGGTAGCAGACCAGGTCAATCACCACGTCCTTGGCGAACTGCATCCTATAATCCACGGCCAGCTTCATGATCCGCACCGCAGCCTCAGGGCTTTCCCCGTGAACGTGGAATATCGGAACCATGAGCATCTTGGCGACATCCGTGGCGTAGCGCGTGGAGCGCAGGTCATCGGGCAGGGCGGTATACCCGATCTGGTTGTTGATAACCAGGTGTATGGTCCCGCCCACGCCGTAGCCTTCCAACTGCGACATATTGAGCGTTTCGGCCACGATCCCCTGGCCGGCAAAGGCCGCATCCCCGTGCAGAACCAGGGAGAGGGTCCCTCCGCTTTCGTCCGTTTCACGGTATGCCCGCGTCATACCGGCGATAACCGGATCGACGGACTCCAGGTGACTGGGATTGTGCGCCATGATGACGGACACCCGCTTTCCCGTGCCGGTTTCCACGATCCCGTCAAACCCCGAATGGTACTTGACATCGCCACCGCCTACATCGGCTTCCGGGTCATGCTGGTCCTCGAACGCCCGGAAGATATCCTCATACGGCTTATTCAGCACGTTGACCTGGACGTTGAGCCGCCCCCGGTGGGCCATTCCCATGACGATGCGGCCGCACCCGTGATGGTCGGCCGCCTGGCGGACCGCACAATCGAGCATGGGGATCATGGTTTCCGCCCCTTCCGCGGAAAATCGCTTCTGCCCCAAGTACCTTCGGTGAATATACTCCTCGAACGCGGAAGCCTCCACCAGCTTCCGCAGAATTCTCTTTTTCTCTTCGGCATCCGCCGGCGTCTCTTGCCCCTCCATCCGTTCCCGAAGCCAGGCGCGCTCCTCCGGATCCTGCAAATGCATGTACTCCACGCCCGCATCTCCACAGTAGACGCGCCTCAGCCGGGCAATGATGTCCGATAAGGGCATGGTTCGTTCTTCGGCGGGAAATCCGCGAAAATAAAACGCCCGGTCCATATCCCCCGAATCGAGCCCGAAAGCATCCGGCTCAAGCAATGGGTGGCTCGTCGGGCATGCGGCAAGGGGATCGAGGCACGCAAGCAAATGCCCGATATCACGATACCGGTAAATCAGGGCCTCCACACGTGACTGCTTCCGTGCTACATCGCCCGTGCCCGGCCCGGACACCATGGCAAGCTCGAAACCCCGGAAAAACGCCTGCCAGTCTTTTTCAACCCCGGCCGGGTCCTTCTTCCACCGTTCGTATTGTGCCTCGATATAGTCCGCGTCCCACGGCCCTTGATATGTCATGATCAAAAAACTTTCCTGTTAAATTAGAGAGTTGATGCACTTATTTTTTCGATTTCGATTTGGATTTGGATTTGGGTACCGGATATCAGCCTTCTTTCAGCATTTTTCTCATCACATACTGCAAAATCCCCCCATGCCGGAAATATTCCAACTCAATGCCCGAATCGATGCGCGCGACAACGGAAAAATGCTTCTCGCTTCCGTCCCGGCCCTCTGCCCGAACCGTGATAACAGCCCCCGGTGAAAGCGTTTCAGCCAAACGGTCGATGGTAAAAATCTCCCTGCCGGTCAGACCAAGAAAATCCGCGTTTTCCCCGTCCGAAAACGCAAGCGGGAGAATGCCCATGGCGACCAGGTTGCTCCGGTGAATCCGCTCGAAGCTCTCGGCAATCACCGCCCGCACGCCCAGCAGCAGAGTCCCCTTTGCCGCCCAGTCCCGGGAACTTCCCGACCCATAAGCCTTCCCGGCGATCACAATCAGGCTGACACCGTTTTCCCGGTATTTTTCTGCGGCATCATAGATGGTAATAATGGTTTCATCGGGAAGGTAGAGGGTCCATCCACCCTTTTTTCCGCCGGCCAGCCGGTTGGACAGCCTCAGGTTGGCAAAGGTCCCCCGCACCATCACCTCGTGATTCCCCCGCCGGGATCCGTAAGAGTTGAATGCCTTTTCCACCACCCCGTTTTCCAGGAGCCAACGCCCTGCGGGACTCTCCGTTGGTATGGCCCCGGCCGGTGAAATATGATCCGTGGTGATGGTATCGCCTAAGAGCGCAAGAACCCTTGCACCCCGGATGTCGGATATTTCCGGGGAGGTTGCCGTCATGCCCGTGAAAAAAGGCGGGGCCTGGATATAGGTCGATTTCCTGTCCCACTTGCACCGGGTTTCCGACGATGTCGTCAGACTCCGCCACCTTTCGTCTCCTTCAAACACCGCCGCATACTGCCTGCGGAACATTCCGGATTCCACGCATGTCAATGCCTCCCGGATCTGCTCCCCTGTTGGCCATATGTCTTTAAGGTACACCGGCTCGTTGTTGGGATCATGCTGAAGCGGGTCGGTTTCCATGTTGATGTTTACCGTGCCGGCCAGGGCGAAGGCGACCACCAGCATGGGAGAGGCCAGGTAGTTGGCCCGCGTGAGCGGATTGATACGGCCTTCGAAGTTCCTGTTGCCGCTCAGTACCGATGCCGCCACCAGCCCGTTTTCCTCGATCTTCCGGGCCACGTCATCGTAGAGGGGGCCGCTGTTGCCGATGCAGGTGGTGCATCCGTATGCAACCAGATGAAACCCAAGGGCTTCCAGGTAGGCCGTAAGATTGGCGGCATTCAAATAGTCGACGACCACCTTGGAGCCCGGCGCCAGGCTGGTCTTGACCCACGGCCTGGATCCGATCCCCCGGTCCACGGCATTTTTCGCAAGAAGACCCGCACCCAGCATCACCCCGGGATTCGAGGTATTCGTGCAGCTTGTTATGGCAGCGATCACCACGGAGCCGTGCTCCAGGTAAAAACTCTCATACGGGCGATTAACCGGAACCCCGGGGGCGGCCAAAGCCCTGCGGTGAACGAATTTCTCCGCCAGCCCCACGGTATCGGCCACCGCGCCCCCCTCGTGCTCCCAGCTTTCCACGCGAGATCCGGACGAATGGGGATGATCGAAAATATGCTCGTAGTTTTCTGTGAAATCGGCCTTGAGACGGGAAAGGGCGACCCGTTCGTGGGGGCGCAAGGGGCCTGCCACGGAACATTCCACCGTTGAAAGATCCAGGTGAATTGTATCGGAAAACCGCGGCGGGGGCGTTTCCTGCGTGTAAAGGAGCCCCTGGCGGTCCAGATATGCCTCGATACGACCCACATGCGAAGCCGGACGGCCGGTAAGCAACAGGTAGTCGAGACTCCGGCGATCCACGGGAAACAAGGTTGCGGTAGCCCCGAACTCTGGCGTCATATTGGCGATGGTGGCCCGGTCGGGCACATCCAAAGACGAAAGTCCTTTGCCGAAAAATTCGATGAATTTGCCCACTACGCCTTTTTCGCGCATCATCTGGGTAATCGTGAGCACCAGGTCCGTGGCGGTGGCCGTATCCGGCAGCCGGCCGGCCAGCTCGAAGCCGATCACCTCGGGCGTCAGCAGGTAGTATGGCTGCCCCAGCATAACAGCCTCCGCCTCGATTCCGCCAACCCCCCAGCCCAGCACGCCCAGTGCGTTGACCATGGTGGTATGGGAATCGAGCCCCAGCAGGGTGTCCGGAAAAAGCTGCCGTTCGCCCCCTTTTTCCGCATGGTCCACGACCCGGGCAAGGTATTCCAGGTTCACCTGGTGACAGATGCCGGTCGCGGGAGGAACCACCTTGAAATTTTCCAGGTTTTCCCGGCCCCATTTCAAAAACGCGTAGCGCTCACGGTTTCGCGCAAACTCCATTTCCTCGTTGAAAGAAAAGGATCCGGCCGTCCCAAACCGATCGACCTGGACGGAATGGTCGATGACCAGTTCCACGGGAATCTGAGGGTTGATCCGGTCGGGATCGCCGCCCAGATCCGCCATGGCATCACGCATGGCCGCAAGATCGACCACCGAGGGAACCCCGGTAAAGTCCTGCATGAGCACGCGTCCCGGCAGAAATGCCACGTCCGCCTTCGTTTTCGCATCGGGACGCCAACGGGCAAGCGATTCGATATGCGCCTTTGTGACGAGCCGGCCATCCTCGTTTCTAAGCTGGTTTTCCAGCAGGATTCGCACGGTGACGGGCAGGCCGGCCAGGTCGATGTCCAGGCGGCGGGCCAGCCTGGGCAGCAGGTAGCAGGAAAACCTTCCGTCTTCCGTTTCAAGCTCGGACCTGACGCCAAAGGAATCCAGGGATAGCGGCATGGGTATTGTCCTTTTCGATCTATATCAGTTCAGCGTTGACGCACTTGCAAAAAGTCGCGCCCCGATGCGTTTATAAAAAGTTCAAGATCAAGGTTTGCGCAATGTCGAAGAATGCAGGGCACCTGGTGTACGTGAAATTCTTCGGCATTGCGCGCAGACGCAGATATGAACGTTTTACAAAGTCGTCATCGTTTATCCACGGGAACAAAGGAGCATTCTTCCGGCCCGCAGTACTCGCCCACGTAATCCGCGGACGGCCGGTAGAGCATGGCCTTGGGCGCCGCCTCGGCAAACTGTTCCTCGATCACGTGGGCCACCCATCCGGAAATCCTTGAAATTGCGAACACCGGGGTGAACATGTCGACAGGAATCCCCATTTGATAATAAAGCGCCCCGGAATAAAAATCGACATTGGCATGAATATCAACCTTGCCCTTTTCCGAAAATGCTTCAAGCGCTTTGGTTTCCAGGGAGGATGCGATCTCGTACCACTTGGGTTCTCCGGTCCGCTCCCCCATTTTCCGCACCATGGGTTGAAGAATACGGGCCCGCGGGTCCTTGGTCCGGTACACGGAATGCCCCATTCCCATGATTTTATCGCCGGATTCGAATTTTTTACGGATGTAGTCGTCGACAGCTCCGGGTTCCCCTATTTCCAGGAGCATTTCCATGACCCGGGCATTGGCCCCGCCGTGCAGATCCCCGGAAAGGGAACCCACGGCCCCGGAGACGGATGCGAACATATGCGCCCGGCTCGATGCGATCTGCCGGGCGGTGAAGGTCGAGGCATTCAGGGAATGCTCCGCATGCAGCACCAGGCAGATATCCATAATCCGGGCGATCTCCGGGTCCGGTGCCGTCCCGGTCAGCATATACAGGAAATTGGCCGCATGCCCCAGATCCGGATCCAGCGCTATGGGTTCTTTCCCGTTGCGGATCCGGTCAAAAGCCGCCATCAGAGTGGGCATCCGGGCGATAAGCGTCATGCCGATATCGAGTTCATTGCCCCGGGTCAGAAGGCCCGGATGCGTATGGTGGTTGGCCAGCAGGGCAACACCGGCCTGCAGGATATCCATGGGCGCAGAAGAAGAAGGCCTTGTTTTCAGCGCGGCGATCATTTCCGGGTCGATTGCCCGCCGCCTGGCAAGCTCCTCTGAAAACGCCCCGAGTTCCCTTACCGACGGAAGCTTCTCATAGAGCATCAGGTAGCACACTTCTTCGAACGTGGCGTTTTCAGCCAGATCATCGATGAGATAGCCTCTGTAAATCAGCTTTCCCTCGCTTCCCGCCACATGACTGATGCGGGTCGAGGCCACCTTGACGCCCCGAAGCCCTGTATTAATTATGCTGTCCGGATGTTGCGATTGCGTTTCTGTCATAGGTCTTGTCCTTTTTTTGCAGTGTTCTTTGAGCCGGCCGGTCAGTCTGCCTCCCGGCCGTGAAGACGCTTTGGCATATCAACTTCCGGATTTACCCGGACTTATTGCCGTAGAGCGCTTTTTTCAATGCTTCCGGGTCCATGACCTTTTCCCGGAGGGCCGCCTCCTCTATGCTGATATCCAACTCGTAGGCCTTGTGCGCGATGCCAGCCGCCCGGTCATAGCCGATATGCGGCACCAGCCCCGTTGCGAGCGCCAGGCTTTTTTCAACATTGCCGATGCAGGTTTTCCGGTTTGCCGTAATGCCTTGAACGCATCTTCTCGATAATAGTGATGCGCTTTCAGAGAGATAGCCGATGGAGGAAAGCAGGTTGGCCGCGATCAGGGGCTGCATGAGATTGATTTCGAAATACCCGCCCGCTCCGCCGTGTGTTACCGCCGCGTCGTTTCCCGCAACCTGGGCCGCTGCCTGAATCACCGCTTCGCATATGACCGGGTTGACTTTGCCGGGCATGATGGAGGAACCGGGAACAACGGGCGGAAGGTTGATCTCGCCGATGCCGCAGCGGGGGCCGGAGGCAAGCCATCGGATGTCGTTTGCAATCTTGGACAGACTCACCGCGATCGTCTTCATGACCCCCATGGTCTCGACTTCCGTATCCCTGCACGCCTGGGCCTCGAAGTGATCGGCCGCTTCCCGGAAGGCAAGCCCCGTATCTTCGGCAAGCCTTTCAATGACCCGGGGCGCGAAATCCGCATGGGCATTAACGCCGTTGCCGACGGCAGTGCCGCCTAGGGGAAGCTCCAGCAGCCGCTTTTGGATGCCCTCCAGCCGTTTTATGGATAACTCGGCCTGCCGCGCATAGCCCGAAAATTCGTCCC
Source organism: Desulfobacterales bacterium (assembly GCA_007134875.1). Lineage (GTDB taxonomy): Bacteria > Desulfobacterota > Desulfobacteria > Desulfobacterales > Desulfosalsimonadaceae > B1SED10-16. The sequence continues at coordinate 7,229 of SLJY01000134.1, read as the reverse complement.
CAAGGGTCATGACGACCGCATCCTGAAGATGCGTCCGCCCTATTTTTTGTATACTGGAAAATTCGGAGGCTTTCCATAAAAGCGATTGCCGGAGATCGTCAAGAGACGGCAAAAGCCTGCTGACGATCCGCAGCGACGCGGTGATGCGGATTGCGCTGGGAAAAACATCGTTGCTGGACTGGCACCGGTTGACATGATCATTGGGATGAACGGGCGAGCGGGTGTGTTTTTCGCCGGTAAGCATCTCATTAGCCCGGGTGGCAATGACTTCGTTGACATTCATGTGGGTGTTGGTACCGGATCCGCTCTGGAAAATATCGAGGATAAAGGCATCCGATAGTTCTCCTGCAATCACGGCTTCGGCGGCGCTGCCAATGGCGGCGGCATCATCAGCGCTGATAAGCCCGAGTTCCATGTTCACCGATGCAGCATGCTTCTTGATCCGCGCAATGGAGGCAATAAAATCATCGGGAAGCCGGCCGCCGCCGATAGTAAAATGCTCTGCGGCGCGCTGTGTCTGGGCACCGTGCCATGCAGTGGTCGGGACCGCTACAGGACCAAGGCTGTCGTGTTCTTCCCGGAAATCTTTTAAAGGCATACCCGTTTGCCCGACTTTGACCTGATTGGGTAAAAAGCCGGGAGAATTCATTTCCCGGCGAATAAATTGAATGTAAGAGGAAGATAATCGCAAAAAAAAGAGGGCGCAAAAAAAGAAGGAAAAAAAGGAATGTCCGGCTATCTGGCTTTGATCTCCCCTTTCAAAAGCTTCTTAAACCCCTCCAGGGTGCCCTTCCAGGCCGCCTCGTCGCCGGCCATGACGGCAACGATGACGTCTTTTTCCACGCTTACCTCCAGCACAATCTCCTCATCGCCGATTTTAAAAACCGCCTCACCCCATCGTTCTGCTGGAATACCGCTGATTTCACTGTCGAAATCGGTCCGCATTTCCGTTGTCATCCGGATTTCGCTCATGGTTTCTCCTTGTTTTTTTTTGAGATCAACAGGTTATACATAGGCTGTTTTTATCTGCCGATAGAACGGTTGAGGCGTCCGGAAGCGTATCCTTCCAGGTCCATGGTGACATAGGCGTAACCGATCCTGCGTAACTCCCCGATGACCACCAACCTTCGCTCCGGCGCCACCATGCGAGAAAATTCCTTTGGCCTGAGCTCGATTTTTGCCGTTTCGGAATAATGCCGCACCCGGAATCCTGTAAACCCCAGCGCGGTCAGAACATTTTCAGCCGCTTCAACCATTTCCAGGGCCTTTGGGGAAATGGGCGTACCATAGGGAATACGCGATGCCAGGCAGGCGGCCGAGGGCTTATTCCAGGTGGGAAGCCCCATCTGTTTCGACAATTCCCGAATATCCGTCTTGGTCATTTCCGCATCGATTAGCGGGGCCATCAAACCCATTTCTTCTGCTGCTTTCATCCCGGGGCGGTAATCTTTCAAATCATCCGCATTGGCACCGTGGGCTATCGTTTCGATCCCCATTGTTTCCACAACCTGCCGGACATCCGAAAAGATTAGTTTCTTACATACATAGCAACGATTCAGATTGTTTTCCAGAAATTCGTCGTGGTCCATCTCGCAGGTTTCAACGCGGTAATGGGATACGCCCAGGCTGCGGGCGGTTTTGAAGGCATACTGGACTTCGGAGGCAGGCTGCAGTGGGGATACCGCTGTTACGGCAACAGCGTTAGTATTGTGAACCCTGCCGGCTACGGCCAGGACCAGGGTGGAGTCGACCCCGCCGGAATAAGCGACCGCGATGTTTTTACACGATCCGATCCGGTCGTATAAGATCTTCGTTTTTTCTTCCAAGGTTAGCCTGACCATCAATCGTGTTCCTTGTTTTACTTTTTCCAAAGCACTCACATTTATATCGGGAAAAACAGTTTACAAAAAGACAGCCTTCAGATATATAAAAAACCTTGCATATCGTGTAAATCATAAAGAAAATATTCATACATGCCAATTGTTTTACCAAAACCGCAAAGGGGTTGTTATGGGAAAAAAAAGTCTTACCAAATCGACAACCAAAAAAAAATCGAAAAAGACCAAAAAGTCGGCGGATGCGCCTGTTAAAAGCGCGGCTTCAAAAAAGAAGCAAACCGCCTCTGCTGGATCCAGCCTGACGCCCCCCCTGGACCGGCAGTTCGACGAGTGGGCGCCGAAAAAGCCGTGGAAGCCCAAACCGGACAAAACACATGATAAGAACTTTTCCGCTACCCCGGTGGTCAAAGGAAAAAGCAAAGAGGCCAATCGGATTCGAGAACTTCTTTTAGCCTCGGTCGACCTGGAAGCACCCGCTCCGGGGAAACCGGAGAAAAACGAAAAACCACAGAAAGCCACCAAAGCGGAGACGAAAAAACCAAGGCAGGCAAAAGCCAAACCGGCTTCGAAGAAAAAACCTTCCATCAAAGAGCTGATCGCCCTTCGCTTTGACACGTGGCAGCCGGAAAAACCATTCGTTCCCGAAACCGGCAAAACGTTTAATTTTACCGCTCCTCCCGCCTTTGAAGGCGTTGACAGGTCAATTGTTTTGAAAGCCTTCGACCTCAGCGTACCCGATAACCCCAAAGAAGCACCCAAAGCGGAAAAATCTTCAGAAACAGAAGCCCCCGCTCCCGAGGCTTCTACCGTGGCCGATTCCGGGCCGCCTGAAGAAACCACGGCGGAAGCGGAAGCCGCCGAAGAAAAACCGGAACCGGCTGAGGCTGAAAAGACGATAGGCGATCCCATGCCTGCTGACGAAGAACCGGCTGAAAAACCAACCGAATCCGAAGTCGAACCCAAACCGCCGAAACCGGAAACAAAAGAGGAAGAAACCGTGAAGGCACCTGAGGCGGAAGAGGAAAAAACGCCCGGGCCGGAACTCGCGCCGGAGCACGAGCCAAAGCCGGAACCGGAGACAACCGCTGCTGCGAAACAGACGCCGGAAGAAAAACCAGAGGTTTCGGAACCTGATCAAAAGGAAACAGCTGAAAAGGGAAAAGAGGCGGCAAAAGAAGCCAAAGCCCCCCCTGCTGTTTCCGCTCAGGTCCCTCCACCGGAAGAACCGCCCGCCGATGAACCGGGAGGCGGTGGCGAAGGCGGAGACGGCGGGGACGGCGGAGACGACGTTCCGCCCGAACCGCCACGCGAGCCTCTGCTGGGCAGGGGCACTAAAATACTTGTGGCCACTCTTGGGGTGATTTTCCTCATCCTGATCGCAACGAGCATTGCCAACAACCAGCGGTACACCCTGAAAGACACACGGGACGGTGTCGAAATCCTGCGCGGCGATTTCTCGCCGTCCGGAAAAAGCAAGATTGCGTTTCTTCCCGGGGCAACTATTCCGGAAGACATGCAAGAAGCCACCAACCGCAAAGATGCCATGCGCTTTGCCTATAACCACCACATGGAAAAAGTCGTCCAGCTTATGGATGACAGGGATATCTCGGTTGATTTGAGCGCAATCCGGGATAACCTCGAAAAAGCAAAAGACTTTGCCTTCACCGCCGAAAAGGAACAGGCGGTGAAAAAGCGTCTCCGGCAGGTGGACTTTGCCATGCTGATCTACCGGGCCGATGTTGCCATGTCGGAAGATACCCGCGAAGGGTATGAGGGGGCCCTGGAATATCTCGATAGAGCATCTGAATTGGACATCGAATCCGGTGCCCGCATCGAGATCCTGGAATATAAAACGAACCTGGCCAAGTCCAGGCTTAAGGAAATTATGCCGAAAGAGCCGGAAGACGAACCGTTGAAAGACGAACCTTCGGAAGATGAAAAGCCTGAAGATGCAGATCCTGATGAAGAGACGGAAACCGGGAGCGACCAGGAGGATTCCGAATAGCCCTGCGTCTTTCACGCGATTCCGATCATCAACTTACCTTGCTGAACCAAAAATCATCGGGCCGGCGAAATACCATCGCCGGCCCGCATGTTTCAGCGGTCCGCAATACAGATATAAACCCGTTATTCCGACGGGTTTGACGCTTCTGCAATCCATCGTTATCCTGTTTATGGTATGAAAGCATATCCCATGACAAATGCACGTTTACGTACTTGGCCCAAAACCGCGAAAGCCTCCTGGAGCCGGTCTATCGGGATGACCTTCCAGGCCGTCTTTCTACTGCTCCTGCTGAGCTTCCTTTTCCGGCCCGCCGCCGGGGCGGAAGCGTCTGACAGCGGGGATACCCGTGCAACACGTGCCAGTGTCATATCCATTGAGGAATGCGTGCGGGCAGCACTGGATATGAACCCGGGGATCGAAGCCGCGTCCTACCGGATCCGTGCGGCACGGGCCGCCCACCGGAAATCCCGTGCCACGTGGTATCCCCATATCAGTGTATCCGGCGGATATGAACGAACCGACAACCCCGCACAAGCGTTCATGATGACGTTGAACCAGCGGCGCCTCGATCTTGACGATCCGAACCTCGATCCCTCCGATCCGGATCACACCCAGAACATCCGGTTCAGCCTGAACACCCGCTATCTTCTATACGATGGCGGTCAAACCCGACTGGGTGAAAACGCGGCACGGGAGAGGATCGAAGTCTCGGATCACGAGCTGGCGGCCCGCAGAAATGAACTCGTATACGAGGTTCGCCGCGGCTATTACTACGCATTGCGTGCAAGAGAAATGATCGACGTATACACGCAAGCGAAAGCCCAAATCGAAAAAAGCCTTGAATTGGCGCGAAACCGTTTCAGCGAGGGCACGGTGCTTAAAACCGATGTTTTGAACCTCGAGGTGCAGCTCGCCGAAGCGGAAGAAGATCTGCTCCAGGCAGAAAATGCATTCCGGCTTGCCGTGGCCGCCCTGAACACGTCCATCGGCTCCGATATCGTGGCACCGGATAATCTGGCATCACCCGCCCGGCAGGAGCCGACCCGCCTTCCTGTTGATCCGGAAACCCTTTCCGTGGCGGAGCACCCCGAGTTGTTACGTGCTGCCGCTAATGCAAGGGCCGCCAGGCTGGATGCAAGAAGTACAAGGCGGGCCTATCGCCCTGGCGTGGAAGCTTTCGGATCGATGGATATGGACAGCAGAAAGGCAAGCAGCTTTGAAGACAGCTATCGCGTCGGGATAACCGCCGAATGGGATATATTCGACGGTCACGCCCGGTCAGCAGCCCGATCCGAAGCCTCCGCGCACCGGGGGGAAGCGCTGGCCGTTCTGAAAGAAACCCGCAAACAACTCGAATTAGATCTGGAAGATGCCCGGTTAAAGGCGCAAAATGCAGCAAAACGCGTCGAGGTAACCCGCAGGGCCCTGGACCGGGCGGAAGAATCCCTGCGTACCACGCGGAGTCTTTATGAAAACGAAGCCGTGGAAATGACAGCCCTGTTGCGCGCGCAAACGGCCATGACCCGGTCCACGGTGCGTCACCAATCGGCCCGCTTCGAATACCTTGAGGCATTGGCCAACCTGGATCGTACCGCCGGCGGGATGTGACCCCCCTGAGCGCGATCTCGCCGGACACAAACAAAACAAACACGAACCGCTGCCCGATCGCCGATGAATCCGACAAGAAAACCAAGCCGTATTAAAGTTGCCGCAAAAAAAGCCGGGATACCCGTTGTCGCGTTGTTCGCACTGACGGTGATCATCCTGTGGACCACCGGTGTCCACAAACGGCAGGTAGAGCCGTCGGCGGTCGACCATAAACCCGGGTTTTCCCTGCCGGCAAATGCCGAAACCTTCGTCGTAGAAAAAAGAAAAACATCCAGAAAGATCCCGCTGCCCGGCACACTGATATCCGATGAGACGGTCCGAATCAGCCCACGCCTGAGCGCTCATATAAAGCACATTCACGTACGTGCAGGCGAAACCGTGCGGGCCGGGAGCCTGATGATATCCATGGATGACCGCGACGTAACGGAACGCCTGGCAGCCGCACGGGCAGCACGCGGTCAAGCCGAAACGGAATACCGGCGAACCGAACGCCTATATGAATCGGGCGCCGCAACCCACCGGGAGTATGTCGCCGCCCGTTCCGAATTTCGCAGTGCAAAAGCACGCGAAGAAGAAGCCCGCATAATGAGGGCTTTCACGGAAATCCGCTCCCCCGTGGACGGCATTGTCGCAAATCGCTTTGTTGATGCCGGTGAGTTGGTTTCGCCCGGGCAGATCCTCATGACGCTGTTCGACCCGGATGCCATGCGCCTGGAGGTCCAGGTTCCCGAACGATTTGCAGGCCATATGGCCGTGGGCGATCGTGCGGCTGTCCGGATCATTGCGACGGATGCGGTCCATGAAGGCATCATCGATGAAATGGCAGGCAGCCTCGATCCGGCCGCCCGGACGCGAACCGTCAGGGTACGGGTGGACGTTTCCGGCTCCGGGGTGCCGCCCGGAACCTTCGGCAGGATGATCGTCGGGGCGGAGCCGGAAGAAGGCGTGTTTATCCCTCGGACAGCCGTGTTCCGGGTCGGTCAGCTCGAAATGGTTCAGATGGTATCCGGAGACCGTGTTGTCCGGCGGCTTGTCCGGACAGCCCCGGCGGATAACTCGATGATCGAGATTCTCTCCGGACTGGATGAGGGGGAAACCGTGCTCATTCATCCCCGCCCTGGCCGAAGCGGATTTCAAAGCGAATATGACCGGAGCGGAAATCCGCCCGACAACGGCAGGCTCACCCGGAAAAGGAGCTGATTAAAGTGGCCGGGGAAACGCCTTTCACCAGCAGGATCGTCCGGGGTTTTCTCGAGGGGAATCTCGCCATCCTGCTGATCGTCATCAGTCTTCTGGCCGGCACGGCGGCCCTTCTCATGACGCCAAGAGAGGAAGAACCACAGATCGTTGTGCCGGTGGCCGACGTGTATGTTACCTACCCCGGCGGCAGCGCCGCCGAAGTGGAGCAGATGGTCTCCTCCCGGCTGGAAAAGCTTTTGTACCAGATCGACGGCGTTGAATACGTCTATTCCGTATCGCGCCCCGGCGAGGCCGTGGTCACGATCCGGTTTTTCGTGGGAGAATCGCGCGAGGACAGCCTGGTCAAGCTCTACAACAAACTCTATTCCAACATCGACGAAGTCACACCCGGCATCACGCAATGGGTCGTCAAGCCGATCGAAATCGACGATGTACCCATTGTAAGCGTTACTCTCCACAGCGACCGGCACGGAACGCACGAACTTTACCGGAGTGCCGAGGAAATCGTCGACCACCTCCAGAAAATCCCCGACTCCGCCCGGATCACCATCCACGGCGGGGAACCGCGCACCGCAAAC
>SLJY01000072.1 GCA_007134875.1 Desulfobacterales bacterium | reverse complement strand
TACGGCGGCTACGGCTACACCAAGGAATACCCGGCCGAGCAGCTTATGCGCGATGCACGCATTTTCCAGATTTACGAGGGGACCAACGGCATCCAGGCCATGGACCTCATGGGCCGGAAGCTGGCCATGAAAAACGGCCAGGCATTCATGGACTATATCGGGGAAATGAAAAAGACCCTGGATGAAGCCCGGAACACCGAAGGCATCGAAAACCTGACGCCGCGCGTGGAAAAAGCCGTCGAACGCCTCACGGAAACCGCAACCACACTGGCGAAAGCGGCCGCTTCGGACAAGGTCCTCAACGCATTTTCTTTCGCCCATCCTTTCCTGGATGCCACAGGCGATGTCACCGTGGCATGGATGCTCTTGTGGCGGGCCGATATCGCCGCCCGGAAGCTCAAAAAGCTGGCGGGCAGCATGGACCCGGCCGCGGTGGCCGAAAAGGCCGCCAAAAACAAGGAAGCCGCTTTCTACCTGGGCGTCTGCAAGACAGCAGAATTCTTTATCATGAACCTGCTGCCGGGCACAATGGGCAAGTTCGACGCCATAGAAGAGATGAACGGCTCGGCCGTGGAGATACCGGACGCGGCGTTCGGATCATAACATCTTGAGAATCCGGATTATGGTTTTATCGGGATCGGGCTCGGCTTTTTAAGGGCGGCTGCCGATCCCGATTTCGATTTCAATGGAAACACCAGGATGTCCTGCTTTTTAGCGAGTTTCTCCTTGACATATTTCCCATCCTTCTTTATACAATATGTGCTGTTTTTCATTTGCATGTTATACAGCATCATGGGCAAACATCCTTTTTTTATCCATTACCGCCCGGCAAATGCGAATTAAACGCATACCGGCGGTGGCATCAATCAGCAATCAACCCGAATCCAAGGGGATCCATTCATGCCGGAAAATGGCAGGCTGCCGGTGCGGCTGAAAGGCGTCGGGGACAGTCTCTGGGTAACCATCGACCCCGCCGTTTCCGCTGAAGAACTGAAAACGGCGCTCAAAAACCCTTTTGAAAAGCTCAAAAAACTTGCGGTCAACGCCCGCGTCGTTATCGATCCACAAAACGGGGGCGGCCGCGAAAGCGAACCCCTCATCGAAGAGTTGGGCAGTTACCTCAAGGAAACCTTCGACGTTGGCGAAGTACGTGCGGCGACCGAAAAAGCCGACCCGCCTGAAGCATCGGCACCCCAGGAAATTCCCGCCGACCCACTGTCCGATCTGCGCGGCGACGCCCGGATCATCGCCGGAAGGGTCCGGTCCGGCCAGAAAATCCACGCGGAAAACCATCTCGTTATTCTGGGCGACGTCAATCCCGGCGCGGAGGTCATTGCCGGCGGAGATATCATCATCCTGGGGGGCCTTCGGGGAACCGCGGTAGCCGGCCAGCCGGACAACGAGGAGGCCGTCATCATCGCGCTCGACTTCCGTCCCACCCAGATCCAGATCGGCGGCCTTGCGGCGGCGTCCGACCCGAATGATGCCGGCAGGGGAAAATTCCCCGAGTTCGCTAAAATCGATGGCACCCGGATCGTCATTCTCGATTACACAAAGGACAATCCCTTCCGGCGCCTTGCGCCGCCCGAAAAAAGATGATCGGGGGCAAAAACCCCCGGCAGGCATTATCAAATTCAATTGACAGAGGTGAAACACGTGGACGGCAAAGTCGTTGTGATCACATCAGGCAAAGGCGGGGTCGGCAAAACGACCGTCACCGCGTCACTGGGCGCGGCGCTCGCACTCCAGGGAAAGCGGGTGGCCGTGGTCGACATGGATATCGGGCTTCGTAATCTCGATGTGGTCATGGGCCTGGAAAACCGGATCATCTTCAACGTCGTGGACGTTGTGCAGGGCAAGTGCAAGCTGAAGCAGGCCCTGATCAAGGACCGGCGCATCAACAACCTCTATCTTATCCCGGCGTCCCAGAGCGACGAGAAAAACGTGATCCAGCCCGAGAACATGAAATGGCTCTGCAAGCGGCTCAAAAAGGAATTCGATTTCACCCTTCTCGACTGCCCGGCAGGGATCGAGCAGGGCTTCAAGAATTCCATCGAAGCCGCGGACGATGCGATCGTGGTCTGCATGCCCGAGATATCTTCGGTGCGGGACGCCGACCGGGTCATCGGCCTGCTTTATTCCCGGTCCATCGAGCCGAAGCTGGTCGTCAACCGGATTGTGCCGAAGATGGTGGAGCGCGGGGACATGCTCTCCCACCAGGACGTGGTGGACGTGCTGTCCATCGACCTGATCGGCCTGGTTGAGTCGGACGAATCGGTGGTGGTCTCCACCAACACCGGCCTGCCGATCGTCATGCAGAAGGAATCAAAGGCCGGCCGCGCCTTCAACCAGATCGCCATGCGAATGAACGGGCATCCGGATTTGCCGGTGGAAGACCCGATGGCCCCCAAATCCTTCTGGAAGAAACTCGGCGGCAGAATCGGCCGGAAAAACAGGATGCAATCATGATGATGTTCAATACGCTGCTAAAAAAGCTGATGAACCGGGGGGAGGACAGCAGGCAGGTGGCCAAGAAACGCCTCAAATTCGCCTTGGTATACGACAAGCTCGAAATAAAGGAAGAGATGCTCGAAGATCTCCAGAAGGATCTCATCGATGTCATATCCCGCTACTTCGAGATCGACCGCCAGCAGATGTCCCTGGATATCGAGCGCTCCGAGGATTCTTCAGCGCTGATCATGAACACGCCGATCCTGGCCGCGCGCCACAAGAAACCCCGGGAGGATGCCAGGGCATAGAACGGCTGTCAGGAAGATATAACCGAATCGGCATACTCGGAGCGGATCAATTCGTAGAGGTCGTTTCCGATGCCGATGCCGATATCGATAAACTGGGGGCCGTACGCCCGACCAGTGGGCGTGCGGAACGTATCGCGGACTTTCCGGAGAAACGCCATTCCTTTGGGATAGTGGGACAGGAAGGTTTCCAGGGGGATGTCCCTGTAGCTGAGCATGGACCAGAGGGTGTGGGTGAAATTCTCCGGTCCCCACCGGAATTTGTCCGCATCGTAGAGGCAGTCCGACAGCAAGTCGCCCTCCCGGGTTTCCCCGCCGTGATTGACCCCGAATGCCTCGTGATTGGCGATGGCCAAGCATATATCGGCAATCTCCCGGCTTGAAAACCCGTGAAAGGCAAGCACCCGCTCGGCCTCCGCCGCGCCGGCGGCGGCATGCCTCTTCTCTTTTCGCCGCATGTCATGGAGCAGGCCCGCGCAATGGGCCAGCCGGAGCAGCCGGGTTAATTCGCCCGCTTCACAGCCGATGCTCCCTGCCTCCGCCAGCACCAGCACACCGGTATCCAGGGCGACTTTCCGGGCGTGATCGACCCCGTGGCCAAAGTCGTCTTCAATGTTTTCGACAACGTAACCCTGGATCTGTTTCGCCAGGGGATCGGTTGCAAAAAACCGTACGGACTGCGCGACCTCTTCCGCAAAATCCCGGTAAAAATCGGGCGCCGGATACTGTCTTGCAATCCGGACGGCCTCCATCTGCAGCTGCCGAAAAATTGTTTTCATTATTTTGCCGTTTCCCTCGGCTTAAACCCGAACAACTGCGCCGCATTTTTGCCGTAAAGCTTCTCCCGGGCGGCAGGGGCAAGCCCGGATGCATCAATTTCTTTGTAATAACGCCTCGGGCCGATCAGGGGGTAGTCCGTTCCGAACAGTATCTTGTCCTCGCCCGCCAGTTCCGCCGCGATCCGGTAGATGTCCGGTTCGTACAAAAAACACGATGCGGCCGTGTCGAAATACACATTTCCGAACGCCTCCCGGACCTCTTTTTTAAGCAGGTTGAAAAAGAAGATCCCGCCGCCCCAGTGCCCCAGGATTATCCGGTTGTCCGGGTATGCCTTCACCAAGGCATATATCTGGGCCAGGGTGTTGCCGGTCTTACCGGGATAGACATGACCGATCGGCTCGTTGGTGTGGATCAGAACCGGCAGATCGACTTCCCGCATCCGCCACATGATCGGCGCCAGGCTGTCGATTGCGGTTTCGGTGATGCCTTCGGATTGGTAGAAGGCAAATTCCCCGGCGCCCGCAAATCCGTTTTTCAGGCAGCGCTCCGTTTCTTTTTCCGCATGCGGTCCGAAGGGGTTCACGCAGAAAAGACCCTTCAGGCGGTCCGGATGGGCGGCAGCGGCCTCGTGGATGTAGTCGTTGTGCATCCGGCAGATATCTTCGCTGATCCACGGAAACCCGCAGACAACGGATACATCCACCCCGTTTTCATCCATTGAGGCAATCAACTCCTCCGTACCGATCATCCGCGCCTTTTCGCTTTCATAGAGCAGGGCAAACGCCGGTTCATTGCCGACGTATCTGGCCCGGTGCTGCCGCACGTCTCTTGGAAACAGGTGCGTATGCACATCAACAATCATATGAGCAAATCCATTTTCGTGCATGGGATCCGATTTCCGGATCATCCGGAAGCCCATGTCGATTCAAGACATTTTGAGCTGATCTGAAGTTTGAAAAATGCATCCGTGATTTTATCGTATCACACATAAATAACAATGCCACGTGGTTTTGTTATCTTCCCGGCAATGCCATTGGCTTGGAAATTGAACATTTACCGCCCTGGTTCTATACCATCTGCACCAGATCCCACATGGGCATGAAGATGGCCAGGGCAAAGAACCCGACCACGGCGGCCAAGGCGATGATCAGAACCGGACCCATGTGCTCGGACATCTGGCTGACCGCGTATTCCACCTCGTCATCGTAATGGACCGATATTTCATGCAGCATCTCCTCCAGGTTCCCGGATTCTTCGCCAATGGCCACCATGGAGACCACCATGGGCGTGAAAAAAGGCGATTTGGAAAGCGGACCGGATATTCCTCGACCTTCCTTCAAGTCATCCTGCAATCGCTCGAACTCACTTGAAATGACCTTATTTCCGATGGTATCGGCCAGCACGTCCAGGGCGTTCAACACCGACACACCGCTGGCCTGCAGGATGGAAAAAATCGATGCGAACCGCGACATGGCACCTTTTTGGAACACGGGGCCGATGATTGGGATTTTGAGCAGCAGGTAATCCCTGTTGTACTGGCCGGTTTCCGTCTTGAGATAAAAGCGCAGCCCCACAATGAACAAAACCAAGCCGCCAAGACTCAAAAACCAGTAGCCAACCAGCCATTGATGCAGCAGGAGGCTGATGCGCGTGGGAAGCGGCAGATCGATTCCCGCCCCCTTGAATATGGTCACAAACTGGGGTACGACCCAGGTGAGCAAAAACAGAAAAGCCAGCGACAGGACCACCAGAACGATCTTGGGATAGCGCGTCGCACTTTTGATGTCCGATTTGACCTTATGTTCGTGCTGCAGGAGATAGACCAGTCGGTCCATGACCTCGCCCAGCCGTCCGCTGCTCTCCCCCGCCTGGATCATGCTCGTGTACAGGGGGGAAAAAATCCGGCGGTGCTCCCGGAATGCATCGGTCAGAGAAGTGCCTTCCTGGATCCGGCCTCCCATCCGCTCGGCCGTCTTTTTGAGCTTCAGGTTATCCGTCTGCTCCGAAAGCACCTCCAGCAGTCGGTTCATGGGAATGCCCGCATTGAAAAGCGTCCTGAACTGCTTGGTAAAAAGAATCAAGTCAGGAAGCCGGACCCGCGCAAGGAAAAGATTCAAGCGCTCTCCCATATTTCCGGCGGCACCGGCTCCGCCGTTTACGCTCTCGGGAATGAGATCGTCCGCCGCCAGCTTTTCCATGGCCTCATCCGGGGAGGCGGCCCGGATGGTTCCGGTGACCCGGGCACCGGCGGGGTTGATGGCTTTGTAGGTATATTCCATTTTTATTTATGTATTGTCCGGAATTGATTGTTCCCGCGTGCGGGTGATCCGGCGGGATGACCGCAGGCGGGAATGGATCATTTGCTTATGAATCGGCTCATAATTTGGGCAGAGCCATAGGGTGTGCTGACGCAAGGAAGCGCATCATGACGGAGGAAACGCTTTTGGGTCAAGCGATGCGCTTCCTTGCGTCAGCACACCCTATACTATACCATGACGACCGAAACGGCTTCTTCAACGGTGGTCTCGCCGGCGCAGACCTTGCGGGCGGCGTCCTCCGCTAAGGTTTGAAGTTTTCCGGAATCGATCATCGACCGGTTGATCTCGGCGGCCGATGCCCGCCGCACGATCATCTCCTGGATATCCTCGTCCACGCGAAGCACCTCGAAAGCCGCCGTCCGTCCACGGTAACCCGTATTCATGCATATGTGGCAGCCCCGTCCCTGCAGAAACCTGCAGCCCGATGCGTTGTCGATGCCAAGGGCCCGCAGCCCCTGCTCAGGAGGATCATAGGGCTCAGCGCAGTGCTTGCAAACCCGACGCATAAGACGCTGGGCAAAAGATACTAGCAGAACCGACGATATCAGAAACGGCTCGATCCCCATGTCAATAAGCCGGGTGACAGCGCCGGCCGCATCGTTGGTATGCACCGTGGACAGGACCCGGTGCCCGGTCATGGCCGACTGCACGGCGATGCGCGCGGTTTCCGCGTCGCGGATCTCGCCGACCATGATCACGTCCGGATCCTGGCGTAAAATTGAGCGCAGGCCGGAGGCGAAAGTCATGCCGGCCCGCGTATTGAGCTGGACCTGCCGGATGCCTTCGACCCGATATTCCACAGGGTCCTCCAGGGTGATGATATTGATCTCAGGCTGGTTGATGCGCCGCAGGATGGCATAGAGGCTCGTGCTTTTTCCGCTGCCCGTGGGACCCGTGGAAAGGATCATGCCGTGGGGTTTGGCAATGGCGTTCTCCATTTTCCGGTAATCCTGTGCATTCATCCCCAGATCGTCCAGACTAAAAGCGCCGGCGCCCATATCGAGCAGCCGGAGCACCACGTTTTCCCCGTAGATGGTCGGTATGCAGGATGCCCGGACGTTGATCTCCCTGCGGTTCATAACCACGGTAAACCGGCCGTCCTGAGGCGTACGCGTAACGGATATGTCCATGTTGGCAAGGATTTTGATGCGCGAAATCAATGCCGGCATGAGTTTTTTGGGGGGCGCCGGCACCTCGCGAAGTTTTCCGTCCACCCGAAACCGGGCCTGGACCCGGTTTTTTTCCGGGCTGATATGCACGTCGCTGGCTTTCTGATTAACCGCCTGGGCCAGGACCGAATTCACCAGCCGGATCACCGGCGCCTCGTCAGCCGTGGCGTCCGCGGCATGAACATCCTGGATGCCTTGTGCCTGGATATCCTCCTCGGCCGCCTCGCCGAAGTCGGTCATGGACTGCTCCACACTTTCCAGCATGTCGTCCATGGAACTGAAAATGCCGTAAAGCGAACTATAGGCTTGCAGGAAATCAGCCTCGGTGCATACGAGGGGCTCGATTTCCAGGTTGGTCAGCACCTCCAAAGAATCCAGCGTATCGATATCCAAGGGGTCCGTGGTGGCCACACGCAGCACATTCCCGTTTTTGCTCACCGGAATGACCCCGGAGCGCCTGGCCGTATCCGCGGTTATGACCTCCGTAAGCGAAAGCTCGAGCGGATAGAGCGCGGGATCGTACCGGTCTATCCGCAACTGGCGGCTCAACATGGAAACGATATCCCTTTCCCTGCAGATATTGCCGAGTACCAGAAACTGCCCCAGCTTCAATCCGGATCCCGTCTTATCGCGCAGGGCGTCGTTGAGCTGTTCATCGGTCAGCAGACCGTCGGCCACCAGCATTTCCCCGAGGCGAAGCTTTTTCCGCAAAATCGTATCCTTTTTTATCCGGTTTATATCCGGCCCCGTATTACCAAGTCCCGGCCATTTTTACGCCGGGCCGATCCATATCCATGATCCAGGCATCCAGGCGGGTTTCCGCCGGCATTGCATCCATTGCGTCCCGGGCTGCCTTTCGGTCGCCGAATGCTTTCTCCCACACCACCGCATGAACAAATCCGTCCGAAGGTGCCCAGAAACTAATGATCCGAAACTCATCGCTTTCCAGGGCCCGGTAAAACCGGTAGGCGGGTTCCAGTTCCGGCGCTTTTTCCAACGCGATCCAGTAGCGCTCCCCGGGTTCAGGCATCCGCAAGCCCGCCGCCGGCAGCCGGATGGCCTGGCCCTGACGGATCACGTCGGGACTGTTAATGTCCGGGTTGGCTTCGACAACCGCACTCAGCAACCGCCTGCCGCCCGCGCCATAGATTTGGGGCAGCATACGCCAGAGGCTTTCACCCGCCCCGATTCGAATGACTCCCAGAACGTCCGGAGGCTCAATGCGGTCAATTTCGCTTTCCGGCTGTCCACTTTCCGCGCGCGCCGCCGGAGAAATTTCGTCCATACCCCCTGCATCCGCTAAATTCTTTTGATCCGGCCCAGCGGGCTTTTCATCGAAATCTCCAGCCCGATCCGTCTCATCGAACGGGAGCGCAGGGGAGTCGGCCTGCCTGCCGGCCCTCGCTTCTGTGGCATCCGGACCCTCTTGCACCTCCGCCGATAATGGAAGGGATAACCAATCCGGTGCCGAAGATGCATAAAAATAAACAAATCCCGCAACAAGCAGCACGCAGGCAGCCATGCAGACCGACGCGACGGCGGTCCGCCTGTAACGCGTATCGGCATGCGCGGCCCGCATCTTTATCGACGGGACGCTTTTTGCCGCCTGGTCCACCATGGCAGGCGTCACCCGGGATTTTCCCTTGATCAAAAGCAGAAGCAGGATGTTGTGAGACAGGTGGATAATCTTGCGGGGATAACCGCCCGTCAGGCGATGAATTCGGGAGAAGGCCCCCTTCGTGAAGAACGGCGCGTTGCCACCGGTACCGTCCGCGGCCCGTTCCAGGCGAAACCGGATCATATGTTGCGTATCGGCGCGGTCCAGGGGGCCCAGAAGGTGATAAAAAGCCACCCGGTCCTCGAAATTGGGGTGCGCCGCAAGCAGCGCTTTCATCTCGTTTTGCGCAAACAACACGATCTGGAGCAGCTTGTGCTCGTTGGTTTCGTAGTTGAGCAGCTCGCGGAGAAACTCGATGCATTCCCCGGGCAGTTTCTGGGCCTCGTCGATGACCAGAACGACGATCTCATCCCCGCCCACCCCGGCGGCAAACAGGCGGTTTTTAATCATTTCCCGGTGGCAGCCTATGCTTTGGCACTTTTCGGCTTCCCCGGCGCCGGAAAGCATCGAGTTGACGGCTTTTGCAAACTGCAGGGCGCTTTCGAATGCGGGGTCAAGGACCAAGTGAACCCGGACAGGCCCGCTTTTTCCGTTATCGGCGGAAAGGGTCCGGATCAGCCGCCTGCAAAGCGTGGTCTTTCCGGTGCCCACCTCGCCCTGCACCACGATGAGGCCCCGCCTGAGCCGCAGTGCGATTTCCAGATCCATCAAACATTTGGCATGCATGGCGGAACGGTAAAAAAAATCCGGGTCGGGCGTGCTGGAAAAGGGCTCCCGGTTCAGGTTGAAGAGCTTGTAGTAGTCCATACCCGCCATGCACCGCCTGCCTCTTAATACCGCGCTGCCGGCGGCCGGGCCTGGACTTCCCGGCTACCGAGTATGGTGGGGGTGATGAATATCAGAAACTCCTCCATCTCCTCGCTTTTCCGCTCACCCTTGAAAAACCATCCCAGAAGGGGGACATCGGCCAAAATGGGAACCCCCTCGCCGGTTCCGGTAACGGTCTGCTTGGACAAACCGGATATGACAATGGTCTCCCCGTCGCGCACCACGAGATTGGTCTCGGTCTCCTTGCGCTTGATGAGCGGATTGCCGTTGACCGTCTGGGTAAAGTCGACCTCGTCCTTTTTCACCTTGATGTTCATTTTCATGTGCTCCCCGTCGATGATGCCGGGTAAGACCTCGAGGCGCAATACCGCGTCCTCGAATTCCACATCCCGCCTGCCCTCCAGGTCCGTGGTCTCGTATGGAACTTTCTCGCCGTGTTCGGTATAGGCCATCTGGTTGTCCATGGTCGTGATGGAGGGGCTCGACAGGATATTGAGTTTGCCGTCCCGCTGGAGGGCCTGAAGATGGGCATAGAGCACATTGCCGGTGACACGTCCGGCCACCACGCCCAGCGACATTCCTTCCATGCCGGCAAACGATTCCTCCGGGACCTGTGGGTCGCCCACGATGCCGAAATCGTCCATGGAGCCGCTGGATGTGACGTATCGACCGCTCCATCGCATGCCAAGCTCCCGGGCGGTCTCCTGGTTGGCCTCCACGATGTTGGCCTCGATGAGAATCTGGGCCCTGGGCTGGTCGAGATGCTCGACCATCCGTCCGATGCGCGCCATGTCGTTTCGGGTGGCCTGAACCAGAAGCGAGTTGGTTTCCTCGTTGACGCGGATACGGCCAATGATCTCCCCGTCCTTGTCCCGGCTCAGAAACTCAGCGAGATTCTCGCTCAGGTTTTCCGCGTTGGCATAATTGATCTTAATGATGCGGTTGACCAGGGGACCGGCGCGCTCGGCACTGATCCGCCGGGCACTTAGCTCCTGGGTCATCCGGGAAAGATCAATTTCGTTCTGGATGTCCTGAACGCTGCGGACCCGGATGATATCCCCCTGCCACGACCATTCTAGCCCGCGGGAAGCGACGATACTCTTGAACGCCTGGTTCCAGGCAACGTTTTGGATATCCACGCTCATGCTCCCGGCAACAGAATCGCCGATGAGCATGTTCT
Source organism: Desulfobacterales bacterium (assembly GCA_007134875.1). GTDB lineage: Bacteria > Desulfobacterota > Desulfobacteria > Desulfobacterales > Desulfosalsimonadaceae > B1SED10-16. Next base: position 7,956 of record SLJY01000072.1, on the reverse strand, counting down.
GATCCGCGGCCCGGGCCATGGCCCGGAGCACCGACTCCACCGGCGCATCACTCAGGCGCAGGGTCACCCGGTCCTCAGGCAAATCCCGCTCCACGGCCGGTTCATCCCATTCATCGAAAAACGGCAAAGCATCCTCGACATCCAAAACATCCCTTTCTCGGATATCCGGGGAGTATCCCCTGGCTGTTTCGGACTGCCGGAGCCATTGCTCGATAAAATCCGCCTCCGGCTCCTTCTGGGTGGCGGCACAGCCGGAAAGCAGGAAAAAAAACAGCGCGAAAAGCAAAATCGGCTGCAATACCGATGATATTTCACGAAGGTATGTGTTATGAGCCTGCGGCATTGAAGATCCTTCCCTGACGGCTTTGTAAAAAGTTCAATATCTGCGCCTGGGCGCAATTCCCGCCAGCTGTTTATTCACTATAGGGAACGGAAATGCTTTCCCCGTCTCCCGAAGCCTCCATGAACACACGATCCGGCGTGATGGCTCGCAATACGTATCGGGTTTCGGCTATCGTTTCCCCCACCCGGTATTCCAAACCATTGATAATCGCCATTTCCCGATCTCCAACGGCGAGATAACCACTGTATTCCAAATCGGACCCGGAGTCGGCGTCCACTGTATCATCCTGCGGGATTCTTTCCATCTCCGGGAGGGGATAAAACAAATCCGGCCGCCACGGCGCGGCGGCGACCTCCAGGACGCGCCGCTGCTGGTCGCTCAAGGCGGCTTCCTCCAGCGCTTTTTCCGCCTGGGACGCCGCATTCCTGGCATCCTGCACATCCACGATCGCTGACGGGTCATCTGCGGGCCGCTGGGGGCGCCCGGAGAAAACGAACAACTCAAGCGCCCCGTATAAAACCGCAATCACCATGAGCGCTACCAGTATTCTCTCCCGATTCCTCATACGCTATTTTCGCCCCCTGTCATCGACGCGCATCCATATCCGCATCCGGTATTCCGGGTCGGCGGGCGTAGCAAAGGCTGAGAGGGATTCGATCCCATAAAATGATTCCATGACCGAAAGATCGAGGAGAAATGACCGCAGGGCAATGTTTTCCCCGCGAAGGCGCCCCTCCACGAGCAGCAGGTCCGAATCACCCGACAAGGATCCCGGCACGGGGGAAAAACGGCTTTCGGCAATGCCTGACTCCCCGGCCATGGCCGCCAGAATCAGCCGGGCGCTTTCAATGTCGAACGATATATCAGAGGACGGATTCCGGGACGGGCCGTCTTCGGCGATCTCATCCGGAATTTGCTTTTTATGCGGGGATTTTTCCACCAGCAGACTGAATACGGGCTGCAGGATCTGCTGGGACTCGATTTCCGATTCCAGCTGCAGCGATTTTTCACTCACCTGCGCTGACTGCTTGCGCGCGGGGAGAATCCCGACGAACACAATCAAAGCCAGCACAACCACGCTGAACACACTATAAGCCAGGGCCCTCCTGTTAGCTTTTACCTCGTGCCATTGGCTCATATCAAACCTCTGCCAATTCGATATTCAGGGTAAACCGGTAGACCTCACCCTCCACGATGCCGGTATCCAATTGCGCCCTTCGGATGGAGACCGTGCCGATGAGCGGCGATGCCCGCAGCTGGTGGATATACGATGCAAGGCGGGCTTCATAGCCGGCCGGATCGTCCATGACGACCCCATCGAGTACCAACGCACGGCCCGTGGTATTCCCTCTGCCACCGCCCGCACGTTCCGAACGGATATCCCCTAATTGAATATTAATGGAAACCAGGTGGATATTTCCCGGTGTGAGCCCGCTGATCTCGCTCATCACGGCCACAGGATGGAGCCTCCGGCTGTAGCGGGCGGTCTCCAGTTGCGCGTCGCGCTGTTGCCCGGCCATTTCCATTATCAGCTCCACGGAGAGCCGGGGGGAAAAATCGTTCAGCCTGCTTTCCAGGTGCGCAACCCGGTCGCGGGCCTGCTCCAGGGTGTAGAGCGAGTACCACCACCACCCCGCCGTTAGTATGAACAGCGCGGCGCATCCTGTGGCAACCGCGCCCGTGGTCCTTGCGGCCGCACGCTCTTTTTCCCTGTCGTACGCGGTATGGATAAAATTGACGGTTTTTCCCGACGGCATGGCCAGGCCCGTCGCGGATACAAGTGCATGGCGATCCTCGGGATCATCGAAGAACACGGTGGGCGCCACGTTGAAAGACGACGGATCCAGCACATCCAGAACCTCGACGGGGACATCCAGCTGTTCGCGGAAAAACGCCCCGATCTTCGGCAGAAATGCCAGTCCGCCGGCCACAAAGATCTTTTGCGGCGCCGGGTTGACGAGCACGTTGACCGAGTGGTCGATGGTTCTTTCCATCTGCCGCGACACCCGCTCCAGGGCGGGCTCGATCATCGCCAACACCCGGTCGTAGGCAAGCCCGTCATCCCGGATGCCGGTATCGTATTCGGTTGAAGCGGCCCGGGATTTCAGCAGCCGGGACGCATCATCCCGGCTAAGCCCAGAAGCAAAACCACCCGCGCCAACGGTTGCGTATGCGCCCCGATCCGAGCCCTCCGGCTTCAATCCGTCCGACTCGGGACCGTCCGATTCCGGCGAAACCGGGCCGGCCGCTCCCGCTTCCACGTCCCGGGGATCTAGGGTGATGACGATCTCACCGTCGTTTTCCGCCATGCGGTCGTATTCCAGCATCAGCGATTCAAGAACGCTGTCTTTCCCCGTGCGGATCACCCGGCTGAACAGCATTCGCTCTCTGGTGTGAATATCGATCCACGACGTCTGCTCGCCGATGGAAAGTACCGCGTAAACGTCCGGGACCGGCTCGACGAACCCGCTTTCCATAAGATTTTCCATGGCATACGAGGAAAGCGTCAGTCCTTTCAAGGGAAAACCGATGGCGGTGAACAACTCTCTGTAGCGTCTTACATCCGCGGCGGAAACGGTGCAGACCTCGGCAAGCAGCTTCCGGACGTCGTTTTCGGTGGTTTCGCCCGCAATCCGGTAGTCGAAGACGACATCCTTATCGTCAAACGATTTGTCCTTCCGTGCCGCCCAGTACACCGCATTGCCCAGGTTTTTCCTGACTTTCGGCACGCGGACGGTCCACGATTCCCCTTTCGAAGACGGAATGCACGCCCATACATCGATCGTTTCGCCGGGAACCGCGGTTTTCCGGATGCACCGGGCCAGAAGCGGCCCGAAATCGTCATTGTCCATATCGGTTCCCGCGGGAACCGGGTCGGCGGATGCGTACACGATGCGGCGGCTTCCGCCGATCCTTTCCGTCCGAACGATATGGATCGTGTCCCGGAGGATTTCCACGCCGATGCAAACGCCAGTCCCCGACACGGCCCATTTTTCCCGTATCTTCGTAAAGAGACCGCCTTCCCGGGCGGAGCCGGCCCCAAGGGTGTTTTCTCCGCCGCCCTTGCCGCGGATCACCTTCAGCAGTTTTTCCGTGGAGGATACATCCTGATCGTTTATTGACAAACAGTCATTCTCCGGGTGAATTTAACTTAAACCGGGAACCCCGGACTGACGCACGATCACGCTGCGATTACCGGAAGAACCGGGAAAAGCGATTCGAAGTTATCCGCAGCACGGTCGGGGCTCGATCGGGGATAGATTTCTTGTGAAAAAAAGCCATTTCTGTCAAAAAAAACCGGGTTTTGAAGCAAATCGCTTTTCTTTGGTTAGATATACGATGATGCCGATATCTGTCAACAGTTTTATCGGCAGACTCCCGGCATGTCTTTAGCGTTTTGACCTTGAGATGCACGAACCATTGCACTATAATAAGGTCAGTGCCCGAACGAAAAACCAGGATTTTTTAATAACGGGACCACACAATAAGCAGGAAAAGTTCTATGAGCATGGTCAACCTTTTGTCCCTTTTTGAAAAACCCGGCGCCGAAAACACCCAGAAAACCCTGGAACTCGCCCATGACCGAGCCAGGGAGCTGGGTCTCCGGGAAGTGGTCGTGGCCTCGTCGACCGGGGATACCGCCTACAAGGCCATGGACATCTTCGAGGGGTTTCGTGTCGTGGTGGTCACCTATCACTGCGGTTTCAAGGAGCCCTTCCGTAAATCGATGAAACCGGAGGCGCGGGCGGAGCTGGAAAAAAACGGCGCCCGGATCGTGGAGGCCACCCACGCGCTATCAGGCGTTGAGCGATCCATCGCCAAAAAACACGGCGGAAACTACCCGGCGCTCATCATGGCGGACACCCTGCGGCTGTTCGGCCACGGCACCAAGGTGTGCGTGGAAATCGCCATCATGGCGGCCGACGGCGGCGTGCTCAGCGGCAAGGACATCGTGGCCATCGGCGGCACAGGCCGCGGGGCCGACGCGGCGCTGATTATCAAGCCGGCGCACATGTCGAACCTCTTTGACATGCGGATCCGCGAGGTCATCTGCAAGCCCCGGGACTTTTGACAACGCCTTCCTCCATGACGCCCGTACCGCCTGTGAGCCCGACAGCCCCTGAACGCCACGTTGTCCTCGTCCACCCGGAGATCCACTGGAACACCGGGAATATCGGCAGGACCTGCCTAGGCACCGGTGCGCGCCTTCACCTGGTCAAGCCCCTGGGCTTTTCCATTGAAGACCGGATGGTGCGGCGGGCCGGACTCGACTACTGGCACAAGGTCGATCCCTTCCTGTGGGATGATTTCGGCGATTTGTGCAACCGGATGCAAGTGGTCCGAGATGAAATGGTGCTTTTAAGCAAATCCGGCCGCCGCAGTTTCCGGGATATCCCGTGTCAAAAGCGGCTTTTCCTGGTTTTCGGATCGGAAACCGCCGGCCTGCCCGCGTCCGTGCTGGAGCGCTATCCACCTGAAAACACATACCATATCCCCATTACCTCCCACATCCGCAGTCTCAACCTGTCGAGCGCCGTGGCCGTGGTGCTCTACGAAAGCCTACGCTTCGATCTTCCGTCGGGTTTCCACGCGTATTGAGCTCTGAAATCCCTATGCCTGGATTTTCGTTTTTTTCCCGTTGACAACAGTGGATGCGTGATTATTCTTTATACATATAAAATTCTAAAATAATTCATAATACAAAATATGCGGGGGGCTTCGGTACGGATCCCCGCAATGACGATAGAGGCAAAGGAGAGTCACCCATGCGATTCGACAAATTTACCATAAAATCCCAGGAACTGATCCAGGAGGCGCATACCCGGGCGACCCGGTACAAGCACCAGCAGATCGAGCCTGCTCACTTCCTGGAATCGATGCTTGACGATCCACAGGGGATCGTCGTGTCGGTTTTGAAAAAAATCGGCGTGGACACCAGCCGGGTTACTTTGGATGTCAAGGGCGTCATCGAGCGGCTTCCACGGGTGGAAGGCTCCGGCGCAGCGGATACCGGTTTGTCCAAAAAGAGCGCCAACATGCTGGACGCGGCCTTTTCCATTGCATCCAACATGAAGGACCAGTACGTCAGCATCGAGCACATCTTTTTATCCATGCTCGACGACAAGGACGGGGACCTGGCGAAAATATTTTCCAAAAACGGCGTGGAAAAGGACGCCGTGCTCCGCGTTCTCATGGAGATCCGGGGGAACCAGACCATCTGCGACCAAAACCCGGAAGACAAATACCAGGCGCTCGAAAAATACGCCCGGGACCTGACCGAGCAGGCGCGGCTGGGCAAGCTCGACCCAGTGATTGGCCGCGACGAGGAAATCCGGCGCATCGCCCAGGTGCTGTCCCGCAGAACCAAGAACAACCCTGTTCTGATCGGCGAGCCGGGCGTGGGTAAAACCGCCATCGTGGAGGGTCTGGCCCAGCGCGTGGTGGAAGGCGACGTGCCGGAAAGCCTCAAGGACCGGAGAATCATTGCCCTGGATATGGGCGCGCTCATCGCCGGGGCCAAGTACCGCGGCGAGTTCGAAGACCGCCTCAAGGCGCTGTTGAAGGAAGTGGAGCAGGCGGAAGGGCAGATCATCCTGTTTATCGACGAGCTGCACACGCTGGTGGGCGCGGGCGCGGCCGAAGGCGCCATGGATGCTTCCAATATGCTCAAACCCGCGCTGGCGCGCGGCACGCTCCGGTGCGTGGGCGCCACCACCATCACCGAATACCGGAAGCACATTGAAAAGGACGCGGCCCTGGAGCGGCGTTTCCAGCCCGTCATGGCGGGTGAACCGTCCGTTGAGGACACGATATCCATCCTTCGGGGGCTCAAGCAGAAATACGAGGTGCACCACGGCGTCAAGGTCCGGGATTCGGCCATCGTGGCCGCAGCCACGCTTTCGGAACGCTACATCACGGATCGGTTTCTGCCGGACAAGGCCATTGACTTAATTGATGAAAGCGCATCGAGACTCCGGATCGAAATCGACTCCAAACCGGCCGAAATCGACGAGATCCAGCGCCGGATCACCCAGCTCGAAATCGAGCGTGAAGCCCTGAAAAAAGATACGGACGCGGCCAGCGCAGACCGTCTGGAAAAGATCAATGGCCAGCTCGAATCCCTGAAGGAAGAGTTCAACCGGATGAATGCCCAGTGGCAGCATGAAAAGGACGTGATCCAGAACATCCGGAACCTGAAAACCGAGCTTGACCGAATCGGCACCGAGGAGCAGAAGGCCGAACGCGAGGGCAACCTGGAGAAGGTGGCGGAGCTGCGCTACGGCAAGCGCGAGGAAATCCGCCGCAAGCTCGACGAAGCCAACCAGAAAATGGAGGAACTCCAGAAGAGCCGCAGGATGCTGCGCGAAGAGGTCGATGCCGAGGACATCGCCTACATCGTTTCCAAGTGGACGGGCATTCCCGTGTCCAAGATGCTTGAAAGCGAACGGGAAAAGCTCCTTGCCATGGAGGAGCGCATCCGGCACCGGGTCGTCGGCCAGGAAGAGGCCGTGTTCGCCGTGTCCAACGCGGTCCGGCGCGCCCGCTCCGGGCTCCAGGACCCCAACCGACCCATCGGGTCGTTCATCTTCACGGGTCCCACGGGCGTGGGCAAGACCGAGCTGGCCAAGGCCCTGGCGGCGTTTCTCTACGACGACGAGCAGGCCATCATCCGGATCGACATGTCCGAATACATGGAAAAGCACGCCGTGGCCCGGCTCATCGGCGCCCCGCCCGGATACGTGGGCTACGAGGAAGGCGGTTATCTCACCGAGGCGGTGCGGCGCAGGCCCTACTCCGTGATACTTTTCGACGAGATCGAAAAGGCGCATCCGGATGTGTTTAACGTGCTGCTCCAGATACTCGACGACGGCCGGCTGACCGACGGACAGGGAAAAACGGTGGATTTCCGCAACACCATGATCATCATGACATCCAACGTGGGCAGCCAGTTCATCCAGGATTTGGGCGAATCGAGGCGCGCGGAGATGGAAGATCGGGTCCTGGAAGCGCTCAGGGGCACGTTCAAGCCGGAGTTTTTAAACCGGATAGACGAGAACATCATCTTCCACAACCTGAGCCGGGAGAACTTGAAGCAGATCGTGGAGATCCAGTTCACGCACCTCCAGAAGCGGCTTGCGGACAAGAATATGGAGATCGCCCTGACCGAGGCAATCAAGGAACTGCTGGCCAGCCGGGGATTCGATCCGGTATACGGCGCCCGTCCGCTCAAGCGGACCATCCAGCAGCTCATTGAAAACCCGCTTTCCACGAAGCTGCTCGAGGGCCGGTTCGTGGAGGGCGACACCATTGTCGTGGATGTCGATGGCGACGGGGTCGTATTCCACCGCGAAGACCAAACGGCCCGGGCCGCCAGCAACTAAAAAAGCTACGATGTGCCAGCGCGACAGGCTGATCGGCAAGGATCCTGAAACAAAAAGACCACGGGATTAAGCAGGAAAACAATCGCATCCCGTGGTCTTTTTTTCTCCTGCGCCATCAACCGGTCATCGCCTCGATCACCTCATCCGGTATATCGGCATTGGTATGCACCTTCTGGACGTCGTCATGGTCGTCCAGGGCATTCATCAGCTTGTACATCTTCTCCGCATCCG
>SLJY01000152.1 GCA_007134875.1 Desulfobacterales bacterium | reverse complement strand
CGTTGAACCTTCTGGGTTGATGAGGCCACGGGCTCCCCGCCGAGCTCCTTGATCCGCTCGGCGAACATCTCCGCATGGCGCATCTCGTCAATGGCCACGAGCTTGATGTTCTTGGCCAGTTCGCCGTAGTCCATATCATCCAGGTTGTAATGCTGGTTCATGTATTGGTAGATGGCATGCAGCTCCATCTCCCGGGCCGTGTTCAGCACCTCGATCACCTTTGCACGCCTGTCTTCGCGGGATGTTTCCGCCATTTCAGCACCTCCTTTATCCGAGCGAGTGAATCAACTATTGACGACTTTTTACGAGTGCATCAAAATCATCACTCTAATATAAGAAAAACAGAAAAAAACGCAATACGGTGGGAAAAGAATCGTTGCTGCGGCATTTCACCCGCGATCGTGCACGAGGCCCCAACCGGCGATGACGATCAGCATGCCGCCCGCAAGGGTCGACCAGCCAAGGGATTCGGCAAACAAAAAATACCCGGCCACTCCGCTGAAAAACACTTCGAGCATGCTGATGGACCCCACCTTGGAGGAAGCGATATACCCCAGGGCCCTGTTGGTTGCAATGTGGGCGGAAACGGCGAACAGACCGATAGCAAAAAGCCATCCCAGCCCGGGAAGCGGCACGGCAAAACCAACACCGGACTGGAGCATAGGAATCAGGCTGACAACCAGTGCCGTTGCACTGACATAGAAAATTGGCGTAAGCGGGTTGTTCACATCGCTTACCCTCCTGACCAGGGTCATGAGAATCCCGACGCAAACGGAGGCGCCAAGACCGAAAAGGTGGCCGGCCTCCGGGACAATCGACCCGTGTCCACCGGACCAGAGGGTCAACACGGTGCCGGTAAAAGCCAGACCGATGCATGCCCAGACCCGGGGGGAAGCGGTATCACCCGTAAGCCGCGGCGATACCAGGGCCGCCACGGCCGGGTAGGTGTAAAACAGGATAAGCGCCTGGAAAAGGGGAATCCTGAGCAGGGCCGTTGTCAGGAAAAAGATGCCTGCGGTTCCGGCAAGACCGATCAAAAGCAGGGTTTTCCTTTGCCGGCCGGTGATGCACACGCCGGTGGTTTTTGAAAGAGCAAACAGAAAAACCACGGCGAAGAGGCTGCGGCCGAACACCATGTGCCAGATGGTGAGATAGTCATCGGAAAACCGGATCACGACATTGAGCCAGGTAAAAAGAAATGCGGCCAGGAGAGCCAGCATGGCGCCCCTTAAAGCCGGGCGGGCAGCCGGAAAAACATGATTTGATGCGGGCTCCCACGGGCGTTTCACCGAAATGGCTCCTCTTTTTGATAGCGCTACGAAACGGCGGATCATCCCGCCTGCTCATCGGAAAACCGGATCATACACGCCCGCGAAGGAGCAGTCAACGGTCTGCGTGTCTCGTTTCCCCCCCGTTGCAGCGATTCTTTTTCAGCTTGAGCTCGGAACGCATCAAATCAAATGGACTGCTGCTTTCAGGTTATCCCACTGTAATCCCTACCTTGGAAGCTGACAACCGTATCGGCTCTTCACCCGCCAAAAAACCCATCGGATCATTTTGGCCTTTGTGGGTGTAACGTCATGAAGTATCATGCGTTTTAATCCGGGGTTATATATTGCCACGAAGGCAACATCCGGAGGGCTTGATGATAACCGATGTCGATAAACAGAAGATATAGGAAAATCCAATATCTGCATTACGCGCGATTTCTTAGAATTTGCGGCTTACGCCTTGTAAACATACACATACGCCAAGTACGCTGCTTTCTTCGAAATCGCGCAAGCCTTGATCTTGAACTTTTTACAAAGCTGTCGGATCGCGACTTTTTACGAGATCATCAATCTTCGCAGGGCCGGTCGGTTTTTTGGGGTGTGTTTTAATGGAATCGTGTCATCAACGCTCGCGGCGGTATGCGTTTACAGAGACACCATATAAAGGAATCCGGACTCCAGCATCTTGCGCCGGCGTTTCAGTTCCTCCAGCCGATCCGTAAGCACTGATATTTCAGGATCAGCTTCAGCGCGCACGATGTCCATCTGCGGCGGGCACAGGTACCAGGTGCACATAAAGGGACGCATTACCCGCGGCAGAGCACATCCATCAGCATCCAGCATGGCGCACGCACCGCCGCCGGAGGCGGAAACCGTCTGCCCCAGGGGGAGACCGGCTCCGCTGCAGTGGAGAAAAATCAAATCCCGCAAATCATATCGCACATCGGCACGGACGCAGCAGGGATCACTGCATGACGGGCAGGTCCTGGCGCAAAGATTTCCCATAGCAACATCCATCGACCGGATCAAATCAGCGATGGATGCCGCCAGGTTGAAAAGTTCGCCGCACCGGTCCCGATGCCTGCGAAGTATGCATGAAAGGCCTGTCTGGGCCTCCCGCCAGGAAGCGGGATCCCCCCAGTACAAATGAGCGGACAGCGCCTGACTATAAGGCTTATTCGTCGAGCTGTTCAAATGCATCCTTTCCCGCACCGCAAACCGGGCAGGCATAGTAGTCCGGAAGATCTTCGAATGCCGTTCCGGCGGCGATTCCGTTATCCGGATCGCCTTCAGCCGGGTCATACACATAATCACACGGTACACATCGCCATTTGGACATGATTGCTGCTCCTTTCTTTTTAGGGTCATTCGTATGGGCTTCGCGCCATCATATGGGCGGTGCGATGGTCACCAGAACCCGCATGTCGGTTTTGGCCCGAATGCCATGCGGTTCACTGATATCCGATATCAGGACATCCCCTGTTGAAGCCGGCATGGCCTGGTTGTCTTTGCCCAAAAACTCCCCGTCCCCTTCAAGCACCGTGATAGAAAGCTGTCCCTCGATATCATGGGCATGCACGGGAAGCTCCTGGCCGCCTTTGAAATTGAAGTTGATCACCTTGAAATACGGTGAATCATGTACCAGCAGTTTTTTGAACTGCTTTTCCGAAAAATCGTTATCCTTGAAAACTTCCACTTTTTTCAACATGAAGACACCTCCTCGTTCAGGCTTTTCGCGAAATCGTTTTTCAAATCCGCATCCGTCGATTGTCCGGCTTGTAAACATAGCGTATAATGGCAAGGGGAAAAAAACCTTGACCTGAATCAAAAACGTCCAAAAAAAAATTGGAATTTATTTAATCTGAGCCGGATACACGCATCAAGCCAGTCAGATTATAGGCGTTTGGAGGAGAAAATGCAACGCAGGAACCCCACGTCGCAAGAGAAAGCAGCGCGATCCCCGAGAGATTCGGCCGCCGCCATATTCCGGGCGGGCCTTCAGGCGGTTGATCCGGAAGTATGCATCCGGAAATGGCTCCGGGTGGAAAACGGCCGCCTGATGGTCGGCAGGCATGAATGGACGATCGACGATGGCCGGAACATCTACATTGCCGGCATCGGTAAAGCATCAGCGGCCATGGCCGGTGCAGTGGAAGAAATTCTGCAGGACCGGATCACTGAAGGCCTGATTATCACCAAGTACCATCACGGAAAGCCCCTCGCCCGGTGCCGCGTCATGGAAGCCGGGCATCCGGTTCCGGATGAAAACGGCGTCAAAGCCTCTGAGGCTCTCATCGAAATGGTGCGGGCGGCCGATGTCGAAGATATCGTCATCTGCCTGATATCCGGCGGCGGCTCCGCGCTTTCCCCGGCACCTGCCGAACCCGTCACGCTCGAAGACAAGCGAAACACCACCCGACTGCTTCTGCACTGCGGGGCGACCATTCACGAAATCAACACCATTCGCAAGCACCTCTCCCGCATCAAGGGGGGACAGCTTTGCCGGCATGCGGGCGGCGCGAAAGTCATCTCGCTCATCTTATCAGATGTGATCGGAGACGACATGGATATCATCGCCTCGGGGTTGACGGCACCGGACACTGGAACATTCGGCCAATGCATGGAAATCATCAAACGCTACGGCCTTTTGGAAAAAATCCCCAAACCAGTGGTAAAGCGTCTGGCAGCCGGGGCGGAAGGCGGCATTGCGGAGACACCCAAAGCGGATGATCCGCTTTTCGACAACGTCATCAACCAGATCGTAGGCAGCAACTCCGATGCTTTGGATGCCGCGGAAAAGGAGGCCCGGCGGCTGGGACTTCACCCGGTGGTCCTCTCCTCGACGATCCGCGGGGAGGCCCGGGAAGCGGCGAAATTTTTTTGTGCGGTTTTGGAGGAAGTGCACCGCTCGGGGCGTCCGGCTGCCGTCCCGGCCTGCATCCTGTCGGGCGGGGAGACCACGGTGACGATCGTCGGAAGCGGCAAGGGCGGCCGGAACATGGAAATGGCACTGGCCGCGGCCATCGAGCTGGAGGGGAAGCCTGGCGTTGTCTTCCTGTCCGCCGGCACGGACGGCACAGACGGGCCAACGGATGCGGCCGGGGCCTTTGCGGACGGTGAAATGGTTGAGCGCGCCAGGGCCAAGGGCCTGCCCGCGCGCCGGTTTCTTGCTGACAACGACTCCTACCATTTCTTCAGGGAAACCGAAGATCTTTTTATCACCGGCCCCACCGGAACCAACGTGATGGATCTGCAGATCATGCTTTGTCATGCCCTTTGAAAAACCAGTTTTTGCATACGGCTTGCTCCTTTGGAATAAAAGAGGGACGGTTCCGGGCGGGATACGGCGGGAGACATCCGTTATTTCGTGATGCGATTTTTTCATCAGCTCACCACCGACGCCTCTCCTGGGTCAACACACCATCGATGCGCTTTCTGCGTCAGCTCATCCTATGACAGGAATAGGATTCAGGAAAGGCGGTGGAAGATCGTTTGTTGGGGTATGCGCTCTTTTGACAGATCCACCAGATGACGGTGGTGGGTAAAAAAGATGACCTGGGTTCCGGCGGAAAGCTCCGCCAATATTTTCAAGGTCGCGGCTGCGCGCTGATCGTCGAACTTGATCAGGATATCATCCACGATAAACGGCATGGGGCCGCTTTTTTCAATGGTCATTTCCAGTCCGGCCAGACGAAGGGCCAGGTAGAGCTGATCGGCGGTGCCGTCGCTCATGCCAGGAACGTAGACCAACTCCCCGTCATTGCCGCGCACACCGGCGATGACCGGATTGCCTGCGCCGTCGAACTCCGCGCGCACGCCCTGAAACGACCCGCAGGTAATCACAGAAAACAGCTCCGAAGCGCGCCGAAGAAGGGGGCCCTGGTTTTTTTCCCGGAAACGCTCGATGGCCCGGTCCAGGATACGGGTGGCGATGCGGACTCTGGCGTACCGGCGGGCATCCGGATCCAGGCGCCCCAGGATCTCCTGACGCCTCTGAGCCAGTTCCGCGGCTTCCCCGCCGCCGTCCATTTTGGACAATTCGTTGCGAAGGCTTCCGATGGTTTCCGCGAGCTGGTCTTTTTCGGCAGACAGAGAGACGATGGCCTCGTCGCAGCGCCCGATTTCCGGATCAATGCCGTCCGGATCCACAAGTCCCGCCGCCT
>SLJY01000176.1 GCA_007134875.1 Desulfobacterales bacterium | reverse complement strand
CCTCGTCGCTGGCTCGGACGGCCTTGCGGACGGATCCTACGACCTGATCGCGGCCAACATCGTGGCCGAAACCATCACAAGCCTCATAGCCGACATCCCGCCGATTCTTTCGGAGAGGGGGGTCTTCATCGCCTCCGGAATCATTGTCGAAAAAGAGGAGATGGTTGTCGAGAAACTGGCGGGATATGGATTTGAAATCGTGGACATCCTGCACCGGGAGGGGTGGTCGGGAATCGCTGCTGGCCGGAAAAAAGGCGCGCAAAAGGGTTGAGCATATCAGTACGAAGCCAGGCGAACCGCCTCGGAAGCGGGGATGAACAGTATCCGGTCGTTCATCTCCGGCAGTTTTTCGGAAAGAACCTGGTAGGTCGCTTCATAGGGATGGGCGATTCCGATGGCATGCCCGTTCAGCTCGGCCAGCCCCACAAGCTGATCGAGCCGCCTGCTGATTGACTCCGGCTCCGGATCGTGATCCAGAAAGATATCGCGCCTGGCAAAGGGAACCTGAAAAAGCCGCGCCGAGGAACGCGCCCGGCTGTTGTGCGTGGTCATCGAGTCGATGTAGAACAAACCCCTTTTCTTGATAATCGACAGAATCTGGTTCATGTGGTCGTCATTCGCCGACATCTTCGATCCCATGTGGTTGTTCACACCGCTGACAAACGGAACCGCATCAAGGTTTTCCCGTAGCACCCTGATCCGTTCATCGGGTGTCATGTCCGACAAAAGCGCACCGGGCCCGGGGTCGACCTCCGGGTACTCGTCAGGCTCCATGGGGAGGTGCAGCATCACCTCGGAGCCGTTGAGACTTGCGGCATTGGCGATTTGCCTCGCATAGGGGCTGTGGGGAAGAATGGCATAGGTCAGGGTCGCCTTGATATCCAGAAATCGTTCGGCCATCTGCAGATCGTATCCCAGATCGTCGATGATAATGGCAACCCGCGGCCGCCTATCCGGGTCGGGCGGCACAGCCGGCTCGGAAGGTTTCGACGGCACTTCCGGTTCCTCCGGAAACACCTCGAACTTTGGCTGCGGCGTTGTTTCTGCCGGACGTCCGGAAGGATCGGGAGCGGTCGCCACCGGCGCTTCGTCCGGCCCCGGCCGTTCGTCCATGTGCAGAATAAGATAAATCCCGGCACCCACCCCGAAGGAAACCACCACGAACACAACAAGCACTGCAATATTTCGTAAAAACCGTCCGGCAATGGTTGGGCTCGTTTTCCGGCCTGTTTTCCGTTTTGCCGCTCGTCCGGTTTTGGCCGGTGCTTTTTTTCTGGTTTTGCCGGACTGGCCCGCCCTTCCGGCTGCTTTTTTCCCCGTGTTTTTTTTCGCCGCCATCCTCAGTCCACCCGGAATGTCTATTCAAAAAAGCGCTCAATTCCATCAAAACCGGAATTGAGCGCTTCATGATGGTTCGTTCAACAGGTTTCAAAACGGTTCATACTACCGATTGTCCCGGGTGAAGCCACTGAACAGCTCGTAGCCCTTGAGAATCTCGTAGGCCCGGTTGATCTGGGAGTCAAGCAGCAGCACCGAAGGATCCCGGTCGTCGTGGTCATACACCACGTCGCGAAGCCGCATGAGTTTCTCCAGTTCGTCCTGCTGGTCGAGGGGTTCCTCACGCCCATCCGGATCCACTTCGGGCGGATATTCCTCGTCGATGCCCGGCAGATGGTTCTCCAGGTCCTCTTCCCGGAGATAAACCGAATCGATGCCGCCTTCGGATTCATCGAGCAGGCGACGCTGAACAACCAGATCCGGCTGAATCCCCTCCGCCTGTATGGAGGCCCCGCTGGGGGTGTAGTACTTTGCAATGGTATATTTCAGGGCATAGCCGTCCCGGAGGGGCCGGACCGTCTGAACGGAGCCCTTGCCGAAAGACTTGGTTCCAAGAACCAGGGCCCTTTGGTTGTCCTGAAGGGCGCCGGCAACGATCTCCGCCGCGCTGGCACTGCCGCTGTTGATCAGAACGACGATGGGGAAATCCAGTTCTTCGGAATTTCTGCCGGCCCTGTAAACTTCCATCTCCCTGTCGTCGCGGCCCCGTATCGAAACGATGTCGCCTTCGCTAAGGAAGAAATCGGACACCGACACGGCCTGGGAAAGCAGGCCGCCCGGGTTGTCCCGGAGATCCAGGATCAGCCCTTTCATGGGGCCATTGTCCGCCTGGAGCGCCGCAACCGCCTTGGAGAGCTCATCCGTGGTTTTTTCCCGGAAATTGGTAACCCACAGATACCCGTAGCCGGATTTGGGCGTTGCGTACCGGACCGACTCCAACGGAATGGTAGCCCGCTCCAGTTCGAACTCCAAGGGGTCTTCCACCCCTTCCCGGACAATGGTAATCAGAACGGATGTTCCCGGCTCACCCCGCATCATCTGGACCGCCTCCCACAACATCATGTCCTGGGTTGACGCTTCATCCACCTTTATGATTACGTCATTGGCCTGTATCCCGGCCTTGTAGGCCGGCGTCCCTTCCATGGGAGAGACCACCGTGAGGCGGTCGTCGCGCTTGCTGATCACAATGCCGATCCCGCCGAACTCGCCGCGCGTATCCTCCTGAAGCCCCTTGAAGGCATCCGGCGGCAGGAAGGCGGAGTGCGGATCAAGATCCCGGATCATTCCCTTGATGGCCTTATCGATCAGGTCTTTGGCTTCGACCGGCTCCACATAGTTTCTTTCTATCTCCTCGAGCACATCGGAAAACAGCTTGAGCCGCTCGTAGGTTTCATCCCTGGAAAAGTCGCCGTATACGCTCGTCGCCGTGGTCACCGCAAAGACGGCAAGCAAAACGAGCAGAAACGTCTTGATGGGTTGATGTTTTATCGATTTCATGAATAATTACTCCTTGGGTCAGCCTTTTTCGATCCAGTCGAGCGGGTCCTGGGGGGATCCCCTGTGGCGAACTTCGAAATAGAGAACCGGTTTGGCGGTGGCGGAGCCGCTGTTGCCCACCGTGGCGATCACCTCGCCGGCTTTCACCGCATCCCCCTCATCGGCGAACAATTCTTCGAGATGGCCGTATACCGTGTAATAGCTGTTTCCGTGGGAAACAATGATCACCCGGCCAAAACCCGAAATCCAGTCGGCAAAAGAGGTTTCCCCGTCAAAGACGGCCCGGACCGGCGTACCGTGTTCGGCGCTGATCTCTATACCGTTTTTAAAACTCTTTGCGCCCGAATGAGGCTCGGTATATTTCCCGTACCTCGAAACAATCCTACCCCTTACGGGCATCTTTAGCAAGCCCTGATATTCCGAAAACGCTTTTTGTTCCTTATCCGGAGGCTCAGCCTCGGCCCGCTTTCTGACCTTTTCCTCCTGAGCCTCCAGGCTGGCGATGGTTTCATCCATCCGACGGGCGGCTGCTTCCAGCTCTTCGATGCGGGCAAGAGCATCGGCTTTTTCTTTTTGTATGCGCGCCAGAAGCGTCTCGCGCTGCCGCTGCTGCCCGGCCAGCTCTTTCCGATTTTCTTCGTATCGGTTTTCCAGTTTTTCCTTTTGCGCCTTTTCATCGGCGGCCTGCGCATGAAGGTCCTCAAGGCGCTTTTCTTCTTCAACCAAAGCGCCTATGACTTCTCCGTCGTGTTCCACGATAGCCTCGATGGCCGCCTTCCTGCGGAACAAATCACCGACCGACTCGGCGGTGGCAAGCAGATTCATGGCGCCCAGCCGGTTGAGCTTGTAAAGGGCCACCAGCCGCCGGCTGGCATAATCGCGCTTTTCAGCGATCGACTCGCGGGTTTTTTCGATCTCGTTAGCTGTTTTTTCCATCCGCTCTTCGATTGCCGCCGATTCTTCCCGGATCCGCCCGATGCTATCCCGGAGGGCGGCAATGTCTTTTTCGATACCCGCGAGTTCCGCCTCGGCGGATGCAGCCTTTTCTTCCAGGCGATCCACGTCGGCTCTTGTTTCCGATAGCTGCTGCTCCTTTTCCCTTGCCCGGCGGCGGGCATCTTCGAGTTCCGATGCCGCGACATCCCGGCGAACGTATCCGTCGCCGCCGTAAACCCAGCCCCGGGTATCGCGGTGGCGGACTTTCAGCCAATCGTCTTCCTCGCCCTCGATCAGCAGGGCATTGTCCTGCTGCAGCACACCGATCACGCTGCACGAAGTATCCGGACAGCTTCGCATTCGCAAAGCGGATGCATCCACGACGCCCGCTTCGACGGATCCGTCGCCTGACAAATCCCTGGCCGATTCCGACGACGCGTGCACCAAACTTTCACAGGCCAGGACCACAAGTCCCGCCGCAAATAAGGCCAGTATCATTAAAGCCGCAAAAAACGTCTTATGGAAAGATAGCATCCGAGCCACCCGATGATCATGCTTGCTGACAAAATGGCCAGCGCCGTGTCCCAAGGAAGGAATCGAACCTGGAAATACACCAGAAGACCGGCGGATTCAAGCTGCGGAATCGTCGCCGCATAGGCGCCGTAGAGCAGAAGAAGCCCCGCGGCGCCGCCGGCCAGACCCAGCATCGCTCCTTCCATATACAATGGGAACTTTATAAACGTGTCATCCGCGCCGATGATCCGTGTGATCCTGATCTCCTCGATCCGCGAATGGAGGATCAGGCGGATGGTATTGGCGACGATCAGCATTACGGCCGCGCCGATCAGGCCGATCAGCACCATGCTGGTCAGGCGGAACAGGTTGTAGACGCCGCCGAAGCGCTCCAACCACTGCCTGGCATATTCCACTTCTGCAACGTGCGATAGCGTTTCGATCCTTTCCGCAAGCCCGGCAATAGCATCCCCCCCGCCGATATCGGCCGAAAGGGAAACTTCGATCGAATCCGGAAGCGGATTTTCCGAAAGCCCCTCCAGCAGTGCGGTCTGCCGGCCGATTTCCGATCTCAGCCACTCAAAGGCCTCGTCGCCGGCAACGTATTCCACATCGCCAACGCCCTCGTAGCCCCGGATCCCGGCGATGACATCCGCCCGTACGGCCGGCTCCGTATCACTCTCCAGGTACGCGATAATCCGGATACCCCGTTTCCACGATTCCATCATATCCGAGGCGTTCATTAAAAACAACCCGAACGCGCTGATGACGAAAACCGACAAAGCGATCGTGACCACGCAGATACCATGCAGGTACTTATAATTGAGAAGATCGGCCAACCCCCGGCGGAATGCATCCTTCATCGGTCGACTCCGTCCGCATGGATGCACCGTCCATCTTTTAGATAGACAATGCCGGTACATCCCTTGGAAAGAAGATAGCGGTCATGGGTGGTGATCACAATGGTTGCCCCCTCGTCGTGGGCGGCCACCAGAAGATCGAAAATCGTTTCCGCCGCCTTCGGGTCAAGGCTGGCCGTCGGCTCGTCGGCCAGTATGATGGAAGGCCTTCCCACCATGGCCCGGGCCACGGCAACCCGCTGCTGCTCCCCGCCCGAAAGCGTCGGCGGGCAGGCATCCGGGCGGTCGGCCATGCCGACCTTCT
>SLJY01000146.1 GCA_007134875.1 Desulfobacterales bacterium | reverse complement strand
TCAATCTATAGCTTCGGACGGAATAAATCAAATTGCTATTTCCTATTCCAGCGGATATATTGTATTCAATTTTTCTATACCACTTGCTAAACCCAGATAAACCTGACCAAAGCGAAAGGCGGGGCCAACTCATATGACTGCGGCATGCGCCCCTTTCCGAATACGGAGAATCGTATCTATGGACTTCTGGCAGCTCAGAATATTTCAAAAGGTCATCGAGACGGAAGGTTTTTCAAAGGCGGCGGAAGCGGTTCACCTTACCCAGCCGACTATAAGCAGCCACATCCGGGATCTTGAAGAACACTTTGGATGCCGGCTGCTGGATCGCATGGGAAAGCGCACCCTTCCCACGGGCGCCGGCCGTCTCCTCTACGACTATTCCCTGAAAATAACACGCCTTGCAGAGGAGGCAGAGGATGCCATGGCCCGGTTCATGGGCGTGATCGGCGGAAATCTTATGGTTGGCGGCAGCACGATACCCGGAAACTACATTCTGCCCCGGCTGATCGGCACTTTCAAAATGCGCTACCCGGAGACCCGCATTTCCATTGAGGTAGGCGATACCCGGCAGATCGTGGAAGCAATCGCGGAGAGTAAAATCGATTTCGGCGTTGTGGGCGCCCGCGTAAACCATGCCGGCATCATCCAGGAACAGATCTTCGACGACGAAATGCGGCTCATCGTTCCCGCGGGCCACCGCTGGGCCGGCCGGCAGACCGTAACCGTCGCGTCTCTTTCAAGTGAACCGTTTATCATGCGGGAGCAAGGATCCGGAACTTTGAAATCCCTGGAAGCCAGCCTGGCCGCAAAAAATCTCCGGACAAAGGATTTTACCGTCACTGCAACGTTGGGCTCCACCACCTCCGTCATCCAGGGGATCAAGTCCGGCATCGGCGTTTCGATCCTGTCAGCTATTGCCGTAGCGGATGATGTACGATTGAAAACCCTTGTGTCCCTTTCGGTACGCGGCCTTGATTTGCGGCGTTATTTTTACCTGACCTACCATAAGAGCCGTTCCCGTTCGCCGCTTTGCGATGCGTTCATGGATTTTCTGCGCTTTGTTGAAAGACCGGAGACGGATCTGGACGCGCCGGCATGATATGGGCGTTGACGATTTACTAAAGGAAATGCTATAATTACTCAATCCATGGTTTCTGTATTAAACCCATTTCGCTGCAATGAATGAATGGGAACCCGGATGCTGACCGTTCTGTGCCGTAAAACGCAACTGTCAAACATATCGTATTATACCGGAGCCCAATGGAAAACAGGATCCATCTCGATAACATTACCATCGTGCTGCACCGCCCAAGATTTCCCGAAAACATCGGCTCGGTTGCAAGAAGCATGCGCAACATGGGAATATCGTGTCTTCACGTGGTTTCGGAAGAGGAAATCAACGTGGACCGTGCCCTGGTTCTCGCAACTCACGCTGCTGCCGACATCGTTCACGATATTAAGCAATTCAAAGACCTTAAAAGCGCTGTTGCCGATGCCGGATACGTCGTGGGAACCACCGCCAGGCTCGGTAAGTCCCGGCGCCTGGTCAAAACGCCGGCCCGGATGGCCGAAACGCTCGTTCCCGTCAGCAGGCAAAACCGCATTGTCTTGGTATTCGGACCGGAAGACCGGGGGTTGACCAACGACGAGCTCCGAAACTGCCATGACTTGGTCACCATCCGGACCGCCGACTTCTCCTCCATTAACCTGGCGCATGCCGTCATGATTGTCTGCTACGAACTGTTCAATGCCTCCAGCACGGCAAATGCCGCACATATCCCCAGGCTTGCCCTCAGGCCTGAACTGGACGCCATGTACGAACAGTTGAAACACATCCTGGTACGCATCAGCTTTATTCAGCCCGACAATCCCGAATACTGGATGGACCGGTTCCGCCGTTTTTTCTCGCGTCTGCCCCTGCGGGCGAGCGAAGTTTCCATCATACGCGGAATCTGCCGCCAGATGGACTGGTACGCGCGCAAATGCTACGAGGACGGTAAAGCCGGCCGCGGGCCCGATTTCAAGATTCAATCCGATCCAGACGATTCTGCGACGCAGCCTGAAAGAAAATCCGGCTGAAAATTTGAAATATTCGCCTGGCTGCGTTATTATTTTTTGGATGAGACATTGCGTGCAGGTGCAGATATTGAACTTTACCGGGAAGTCGTCTTTTTTTGAACGTAATATTGACTTTACAGGAGGTGCGGGATGGACAAGATTCTGCGGATCAACATGGGGCCTGACGGAGAACCGACCAGCAAAACCGAACCGGTCGGCGATTATGCCGGCCTCGGCGGGCGTGGGATGACATCGGCCATTGTAGCAAAGGAAGTACCACCGACCTGCCACCCCCTTGGAGAGGACAGCAAGCTGGTTATCGCGCCGGGACTGCTCGGGGGAACGACCGGTGCCATGAGCGGCAGGAGCTCCGTTGGATGCAAAAGCCCGCTGACCGGCGGCATCAAGGAGGCCAATTCCGGAGGGCAGCCCGCCCAGATGCTTGGACGGCTGGGATACGCGGCCCTCGTCCTTGAGGGAAGGCCCAAAGATGACACGCTCTATACGATCCGCATCAGCGCGGACGGCGTTGAAATCAAGACCGCCACGGCGCTGAAAATGAAGGGAAACTACGACACGGTCGAAAATCTGAAAAATGAATACGGCGATAAGGTTTCCTGCATATCCATCGGCCAGGCCGGTGAAATGAAGCTGATCGCTTCCACCGTGGCATTCACGGACATGGAGCAGCGACCGGCACGCCACGCCGCACGCGGCGGCGTCGGGGCGGTCATGGGCGCCAAGGGCGTAAAGGCCATCGTAATCGATGATACCGGCGCATCCATGCGCTCTCCCAAGGATCCGGAAAAATTCAAGGCCGCCAACCGGGCTTTCGTGGACGGGCTCAAGAAGCACCCGGTCACGGGTCAAGGACTGCCGGCATACGGAACCAACGTGCTTACCAACGTGGTCAACGAGGCCGGGGCCTACCCCACCTACAACTTCAAGACCGGCCGTTTCGACGGTGCCAGCGCCATTTCCGGGGAAACCCAGGCGGAAACCATTACCGCACGCGGCGGAAAGGCCACGCACGGGTGCCACCGGGGCTGCGTGATCCGATGCTCCGGCATATGGCACGACAAGGACGGCCATTACCTTACCAAACAGCCCGAATATGAAACCGTCTGGTCCCACGGCGGCAACTGCGGTATCAACGATCTTGACGCCATTGCAATGCTCGACCGCCTCGACGACGACTACGGCGTGGACACCATCGAGATGGGCGCCACCATCGGCGTCGCCATGGAAGCCGGCCTTCTGGAATTCGGGGATGCAGAAGGCGCGATCAATCTGGTCAAGGAGGTGGGAAAGGGAACGCCTCTCGGCCGGATTCTCGGGAGCGGGGCGGCCGTCACCGGCAAGGCCTTCGGCATCGAGCGGGTGCCCGTGGTGAAAAACCAGGCCATGCCGGCATACGATCCCCGCGCCGTCCAGGGAATCGGCGTCACCTATGCCACCAGCACCATGGGAGCAGATCACACCGCCGGTTATGCGGTCACCGCCAATCTGCTGGGCGTTGGCGGAAACGTCGATCCGTTGACGCCCGAAGGACAGGTGGAACTCTCCCGGAATCTCCAGTATGCAACCGCGGCCATCGACGCCACGGGTATGTGCCTTTTCGTGGCGTTTGCCGTTCTGGACCAGCCGGAGACCTTCCAGGCGATGATCGACATGATCAATTCCTTTCATGGCCTTGAGCTTACCGGGGATGATGTAACCGCGCTGGGAAAAAAGATCACCAAAATGGAGCGGGATTTCAACACGGCAGCCGGCTTCAACAAAACCGATGACCGGCTTCCGGATTATTTCCGGAAAGAGGCGCTTGCCCCCCATAACGTGACGTTCATGGTGTCCGACGACGACCTCGATACGGTTTTTTCGGACCTGTAAACCGCATTAAACCTAAACTGAGCGATTTTCAGGTTTGCCGCAGACACGAGGAAGCGGATACCCCGCTATAGCGGGCTATGCGAAACATCCGCTGACAAAGTAGATTCGGCAAACTTGAAAATCCCGGAGGGTTTTAAATTTTAAAAGGAAAACGGATCCATATTGCCATGACGGACATCGATAGCGAGGACCGTATCGACATGATCGTGCCCGAAGGTTCGCATGGCATATTCTCCGGTATCTCCGGATTCGGGTTTCTCATCGATGCGCCCCTTGGCGCCACAATCCGTGAAATGCTTAAAGAAGTCATCGGCCTTGATGACGATTATATCCGCGACAGCATCGGAACCGTACTCTACAACGGCAAGCCGGTCGATGATATGGACGCCTGGAAAATCGGGGAAAACGCATCCGTTGCGGTTTCAGCCGCTCTGCCCGGGCTATTCGGCGCGGCCTTCCGGAAGGATGGTAAATACGCGGGGTTACGCCCTGCGTGCGATCAGGGCAATTTATCGCCGGATGATGCAGATCGGGCTTGTGAGAACGGGAAACCAACCGTTATGCTTTTAAAACTCTTCAACCAGTCCGAAAGGGACATCGCCCCCGCACTCCTTGCAAACGGCGTGCGTATGAGCGCGGAAAACTTCTGCGCTTTCTGGGAAAACCGCCTCCGCCTTACCGGGGCCGGAAATATTCGTATCGGGCTAAACGGGCGACCGGTTGTTCCCGAAGCCCTCTGCACGGGCATCGGAGCCGGCAGCGTTGTCATTACGCTGCAATCGGGTAATCTGTAGCGGCCGAACGAAAACCAGGATTTTTCGTCAAGGTCAAGGCCGGCGAAAATTTTAACCGCAGAAATACCTGGCGTATTTTGAGGATTAAAATTTGAGCCGGACGCAGGGATTGGCGAAAAGACGGTTTTCGTTCAGCCACTATGTAGAAAACAGATCAAACAGGCTTTATTCAGTCAGGTAAGTGCTTTGAAAATCGATGTATTTTTGTATGCAACGCTTTCGAAATACCTGCCGGAAGGCAGCACGAACCGGTCGACCGTTGTGAATCTGCCGGAAGGCGCCTGCGTGCGTGATATCATCGAAGAACTTGGCGTTCCTGAAAAGAGCGTCAAACTGATTTTTATCAACGGCAGCCACGCCCGCATGGAAACGTCTCTATTCGAAAATGACCGAGTAGGGCTTTTTCCCCCGGTGGGCGGCGGATAGTCAAAACCGCGGCCCTTTCTCACGCAAATGCCGGCAGGCTGAAAAATTTCAGCGTATCCTTTGTCATGCGGATATATTCCTCCCGGTCAAGGTCCACCATGGGGCGAAAGAAATTTTCCCCGGACACATAATTATGAATGGCATTCATGATGTTCAGCACCTTCATCCTGGCATCCGGCGGAACGTCGCGCCGGTGTTCGGATAGCCCCATGGAGTAAGCGATGTCGGATATGTATTCCGGAACCTGGAAATCCATGATCTTTCCGTGCCGCGTTTTCATGAAGTA
>SLJY01000013.1 GCA_007134875.1 Desulfobacterales bacterium | reverse complement strand
TTTCCGTGGCGTTTCCCTTTGCCATCGTGGTGGCCCTGATTGCCGGGCTCCTGTTCGAAAGCAGCTACATATACAGCATCTATTTTCTTGCCAGCTCCATCGTGGGCGCCTACTGGATCCGGCGGATTCGTCACCGGCGGGAATTCATCATCACCGGCGCCCAGCTGGGCGCGCTCAACATCGTGCTGGCCATCTCGCTCAGCATCTACTCAGGGGATCTTTCTGCCACCCGGGCCGGGTGGGATGCCGTGTTCGCCTTTCTGGGCGGAATCAGCGCAGGGGTTCTTACCATCGGTATCTCTCCGGTGGTGGAAATGGCATTCGGCTACACGTCGGATTCCACGCTGTCCGAACGCGCCAACCTTGACCAGCCGCTGATGCGCCGGCTGATGCTGGAAGCGCCCGGAACCTATCATCACAGCGTCATTGTCGGCTCCCTGGTGGAGGCGGCGGCCGCGGAAGTCGGGGCAAACCCGCTTCTGGCGAAGGTGGGCGGCTACTACCACGACATCGGCAAGCTCAAAAACCCTCAGCATTTCATCGAAAACCAGAAAAACGGCAAGAACATACACAACAAGCTTGCCCCGTCCATGTCGTGTCTGATACTGATATCCCACATCAAAAACGGCGTTGAACTGGCCCGGGCCAGCCGCCTGGAGCCGGAGATCATCGACGCCATCAAGCAGCACCACGGTACGAGCACCATCACCTTTTTCTACGAAAAGGCCAAAAGCCAGAAAAAAGACCAGCCCATCAACATCGACCATTTCCGGTACCCGGGGCCCAAGCCCCAGACCAAGGAAACGGCGCTGGTCATGCTGGCCGACCAGGTGGAGGCCGCGTCCCGGACGCTGGAGAACCCTTCCCACGCAAGAATCCAGGGGCTTGTCCAGTATCTCATCAACAAGGTGTTCTCGGACAACCAGCTAAATGAATGCCCCCTGACCCTGAAGGATCTTCACATCATCGCCCGGACCTTCGTGAAAATCCTGACCGGCATCCATCACCATCGCGTGGAGTATCCCGACAAACCGCAAACCGGCAACAAAAAGGAGCACAATGGGGGTTCTGATCACAAATCAGCAGAATCTGCGAAGCATCCGGGAGGATCTGGTTCGGAAAACGGCCGGAGCGCTCTTAAGCGACTTGGGCAGTCCTGACGGCGAGCTTTCCATCCTGCTGACGGACGATGCCGGCATCGAAACGATCAACCGGGCGTATTTCAACCGGCCCCGGCCGACCAACGTCATTTCCTTTTCCATGATGGAAGGCGAATTTTCCGATGTGAACCCGGAATCCAGCATGCTGGGCGACATCGTCATTTCGGTGGAAACGGCCGTGCGCGAAGCAAAAGAAGCGGGCGTCCCGGAATGGGAGCGCATCGCAGAGCTACTTGTTCACGGCCTGCTCCATATCGTGGGCTACGACCATGAGTCACCGGATGCGGACAGCGCCGCCATGGAGGCCAGAAGCGCCCGGCTCATGGAAATACTCGACTCGGAAGGGCTTCTGGACGATTCCGCCGCATGAACCGTCCGGGATTTTCAATTTTGATGCTCAGTTTAGGGTAAACTTTCCCGATGGTTGGAGAGATTGTTCGGAACCCCGTTGAATTCACCCGAGCAACAGGCAATAAAGCAGAAAGGCAGACTCAATGGCGACACTGGCAGTGAATGTGGACCACGTGGCGACCGTCCGGCAGGCGCGGGGAGGCGTCTACCCGGATCCGGTGCATGCGGCGGTCCTGGCGGAACTGGGGGGAGCGGACGGCATCGTCGTCCACCTGCGCGAAGACCGACGCCACATCCAGGACCGGGACGTGAAGCTGCTCCGGCAGACCGTCCTGTCCCGGCTCATCCTTGAAATGGCGGCAACGCAGGAGATGATCGGCATCGCGTGCGGGATCAAACCGGATCTGGTGACCCTGGTTCCGGAAAAGCGTACCGAGGTGACCACGGAAGGCGGACTCGACGTGAAAGGCGCGTTCGAACCCGTCCGCGATGCCGTGGAACGTCTCCATGACAGCGGCCTGACGGTGAGCATCTTTATCGATCCGGATTCCAAGCAGATCGAGGCCGCCGCCAAAACCGGGGCCGAAATGATCGAAATTCACACCGGCGGCTACTGCGACGCGCGGTCAGAGCCGGAAAAAGAGCGCTGCTTCGGCGATATCGCGGACGCGGCACGGACCGCAAGGAACCTGGACCTGATTGTCAACGCCGGCCACGGGCTGTGCTTCAACAGCATCAAACGGTTTTCCGGCACCGGCATCGTGGATGAATTCTCCATCGGTCATTCCATTGTCGCCCGCTCGGTCCTGGTGGGGATGAAAGAAGCGGTTGCGGAGATGCGGGAGCTGGTCGGAAACGCCTAAACCAAGGAGAAGCCCATGTACGTGCTCACGGCCAAAGAAATGCGGTGTATGGACGAAATGACCATCGAAACGTTCGGCCTTCCCGGCCGCGTACTGATGGAAAATGCCGGACGCGGGGCCACGCGGGTCATCCTGGAAAGCTTTCCGGAAGTCTATGCCGGGGACGCGGCCATTGTCGCCGGGGCCGGCAACAACGGCGGGGACGGATTCGTCATCGCACGCTACCTCCTACAGGCTGGCGTCAACGTAACGGTCTATCTGCTGGCCGAGCGGAAAAAAGTTAGGGGAGAGGCGCTGGCCAACCTGGAGCTGCTGTCCGCCCTGGACGTGGAAGTGGTCGAACTGCCCGACGAAAACGCATTCGTTCGCCACAAGGCGGACATGGGGAAAAACAGCCTCTGGGTGGACGCCATACTGGGAACCGGTCTGACCGACACGGTCAAGGGGTATTTCCAGTCGGTAATCGGCTACATCAACAATCACCCGAGCAAGGTATTTTCCGTGGATATCCCCTCCGGGCTCAGCTCGGAGACGGGAATGCCCTGCGGCGCCGCCATCCGTGCGGATGTAACGGCGACATTCGCCTTTGCGAAAATCGGCCACATGCTGATGCCGGGCGCGGGGTTCACCGGCCAGCTGCACATCATCGACATCGGTATTCCGCCCTTTGTTGTGGAACACGTGGCGCCGCGCCAGCACCTCTCCCGCCTGGCCGAGATCCGTACAAGCATGAAGTCCAGACCGCTCCAGGCCCACAAGGGAACCACGGGGCATCTGGCCGTTGCGGCCGGGTCCCCCGGGAAAACGGGCGCGGCCGCCATGACCGCCATGTCGGCCATGCGCTGCGGTGCGGGCCTGGTGACCATGGCCGTACCCAAAAGCATCAACACCGCAGTCGAATCCCTGGCCTGCGAGGCCATGAGCGCCCCCATGGACGACAGCGGCGAAGGCATCCTGACCAACGCCATGCTCAATGACATCCTGGCTATCCTGGAAGAAAAGCAGTGCCTGGCGGTGGGACCGGGAATCGGCACCGACGGGCGGACCCGGAAGCTGGTGGAAAACCTTGTATCCCGTTCACCCGTACCGCTTGTCATCGATGCCGACGGGCTCAACTGCATCGCGCCGAACCCGGAAATCCTGAAGGAAAAGAAGGCCCATGCGGTGCTCACCCCGCACCCCGGGGAGATGGCACGGCTAACAGGGCTCGATACCGGGCAGGTCCAGAAGGACCGCGTCGGATGCGCGCGGGCGTTTGCGGAGACTTTTCAGGTTCACGTGGTTCTCAAAGGGGCCCGGTCCGTTATTGCCATGCCGGACGGCCGAGTCCACGTCAATCCCACCGGTAACCCCGGCATGGCATCCGGCGGAATGGGGGATATCTTGACCGGCATGATCGCGGGTTTCATCGCGCAAGGCTACACCACGCGCTCCGCCCTCCGGATCGCCGTCTACCTTCACGGCGCCGCGGCCGATATACTCTACCGGGAGCGGGCGCCCTACGGGTACCTTGCCAGCGATGTCATGAACCAGATCCCCGATACCATCCGTGCGGTGATGGATGGTTCGTATGCCAACCCATCCGCGGCCTGTACACCGATTCTATAGCCCGAAAAACTTGTTGCGGTGTGACTGAAAGGAACGAACCCTATAAAATTTTGGTTTTGTCGAAATCGAAATCGGGATCGGGATCGAAAACAAGGCAACCGCAGGCGGTATAGCAGTTGAAACCAGTGGGGCCGGGGGAAAGGACATCTCTCAGCTGCCGGAAATGAAAAATCCGATTTCGATTTCGATTTTGGGAAGGATGGGGATAGAGACAAACCATGAACCAACCGATCGAGATACAAACCAACTCCCCGGAAGAAACCATTGCCCTGGGGAAAGCCATTGGAAGGGCCATTGAAAAGCCGGTGGTCATAGCCCTTTTCGGGGATTTGGGCAGCGGAAAGACCGTTTGGGTAAAGGGACTTGCCGCAGGCCTGGGCGTGGCACCCGAATATCCGGTCACATCACCGACATTCGCGCTGGTCAACGAGTACGACGGACGGCTTATGCTCTTTCACGCCGATTTGTACAGGCTTTCCGGCGCAGCGGACACGGGGGACGTTGGCTTTGACGAAATTCTCTCCGGCAAGGGCGTCGTTGCCGTCGAGTGGGCCGAGCGGATGGATGATCCGGACTTTGCGCCGGATATCGCCGTCGAAATTCGGGAAACCGGGGAAACCGGCCGCTGCTTCACGTTCTTTTTCTATGGACCCGGGCTGGATAATCTGCTACAGACCGTGATGCACTTTTGACAGCTCCGGGTTTGAGCCCGGCATGCTCCAATTTCAAAAACCGACCCATTCAAACCCAATGCAAGGACCGGCAATGGCGCTCATCGTACAAAAATTCGGTGGCACCTCGGTCGGCGACCTGGACCGGATCCGGAATGTCGCCGAGCGGGTCGCCAGAACCTACGACGAAGGAAACGACATGGTGGTGATTCTCTCCGCCATGAGCGGAGAGACGGACCGCCTTCTGGACATGGCTGCAAAAATCACAAAAACCCCCGATAGCCGCGAAGTGGATGCCCTGGTGTCGACCGGCGAGCAGGTGTCGGTTTCGCTTATGGCGATCACCCTCCGGGCCATGGGCTACAAGGCTTGCTCCATGCTTGGCGGGCAGGCGGAAATTTTCACCGACTCCAGCCACACCCGGGCCCGCATACTCGACATCAAGGCCTCGCGCATCAAAGAGCTGCTGGAAGACCGGAACATCGTGATCGTGGCGGGTTTCCAGGGCGTGGACGAAAAAGGCGACATTACTACCCTGGGACGCGGCGGATCGGACACCTCCGCCGTGGCCGTGGCGGCCGCGCTCCGGGCGAGCCGCTGCGAAATCTTCACGGACGTCGACGGTATTTACACGGCCGATCCCAACATTTGTTCGAAAGCCCGGAAACTCGACCGGATCTCCTACGACGAAATGTTTGAAATGGCGAGTCTCGGGGCCAAGGTGCTCCAGATCCGCTCGGTGGAGTTTGCGAAAAAATACGACGTGCCGATTCACGTCAGGTCATCGTTTAGCGAGGAGGATGGTACCATGGTAGTCTATGAAGATGCCAACATGGAAAAGGTCGTTGTTTCGGGCGTAACCCACAACAAAAACGAAGCCCGGATCACCCTGAGCAAGGTTCCCGACCGCCCCGGCATCGCCATGCAGATCCTTGCGCCCATTGCCGAAGCCGGCATCGGCGTCGACATGATCATCCAGAACACCCGCGCCGGGAACATGACGGATCTTACCTTTACGGTTCCCAAGTCGGACTTCGATGCGGCGCTTGAAATCGAGAAAGAAGTCGCCGCGGATATCGGCGCCGAGGATGTATTGGGCGACAAGAACATCGCCAAGGTATCCGTGGTGGGCGTGGGCATGCGGAGCCACTCGGGCGTGGCGTCGAAAATGTTCGCCGCAATGGCTGCGGAAGGCATCAACATCCTGATGATTTCCACGTCCGAAATCCGGATATCATGCGTAATCGAGGAGAAATATACGGAATTGGCGGTTCGGGCGCTGCATTCGGCATTTGGGTTGGATGCGGAAGGATAAGGAAAGAAGGCGGAGGGCAGTGGTCAGGGGTCAGTGATTGACAGCGGGCTGCGGCCGATGGGTGGGGAAAAGAAAGGCGGAGACCGGTCGGTATGAAAAAATTCAGGAAGGATCAGATCCTCTTTACAATTATCGTGGCGATCATCATTATCGCCTTTATCCTACGGCGAACGATGCAGGGCATCTAGCGCCCCGGCGATCTCGGATGCAAGCATTTCGGCCGCGATCTCAGGCTCTTCCGCATCCCGTATCGGCCGGCCGACAACCAGGTAGTCAGCCCCGTTTTCAATGGCCATGGCAGGCGTCACCACCCGCTTCTGATCATCCGCATCATCCACCGACCAGGCCGGCCGGATGCCGGGCACCATGGTGATGAAATCCGGGCCAAAGGCCTCCCGGATGCTTTTTACCTCCGATCCGGCGCACACCACGCCGGCGCATAAAGCCTCACGGGCCATTTTCGCCCGGAGCATGACAAGTTCCCGGACATTTTCGCTATAGCGCTTCTCAAAGCCTGCCGTCCCGATGTCGTCGCCGGTAACGGAAGTTAGAACCGTAACGCCCAGTACCTTTACCGCCCCTCCCCCGCCCTGAACGGCGGCCTCGAGCATCCGGCGGCTTTCCCCGCAGTGAACCGTCGTAAAGTCCACCTTCCATCCCGCCACCTGCACCATTGCACGGCGCACGGTCTCGGGGATATCGTGGAGCTTGAGATCCAGAAAAATCTTCGCGTCGCTTTCGCCCTGCACGGTCTTTACAATCCGGTTCCCGCCCCGTACGAACAGTTCCAGGCCCACCTTGAACATGCCCACGCACCCGGAAAGCCGCCGGACATAACGGGCCGCCTGCTCAACCGTCGGCAGATCCAGGGGAAAAACGATGTGGTCCTTGGGTGTGCGCATGGCTTTTCTCCTTTTTCAAGTGTGACGAATTTTGATGCACCCGTAAAAAAGTCTCGATCTGACGCCTTGGTAAAAGTTCAAGATCAATGCTTGTGCGACTTCGAAGAATACAAAGTACTTAGCGTACTTGAAATTCTTGTAAATCGCGCGTAACGCAGATATTGGACTTTTACGAAACCGACATTTTGACAGGTGCTTCGCCTTGAATATACCCCATAACCGCCGGAACCGTAAAACATATTGTGAATAGGCGCGCTTTTTTCCGGCCGATACGGGCCGCCCCGCAGCAAGCGGAAAAAAAGGAATTGAAAACAAACGGCTTATGATGATAACCATTTAATGGATATCGGTACAGGAACAGTACACTGAACACAACCCGGATTGTCAACAGCCCATGAATAAAAAATGCACCGGGGACGAGAAACGCTCCGACGGAAAGGACAATCCCCAGGATCTGCTCCGGAAACTCCCCTCCGTTGACATGCTGATCGGGAAAACCACGGATAATCCGGATTTCGCGGATACCCCCCGCGTGGTGGTTATCGATGCCGTCCGAAAATCCGTGGATGAGCTGCGCCGGACCATCCAGGCGGATCCGGACGGATTCCGGGAGGCCGAGCTCGCGCCGGAAGCCATTGACCGGCGGATCGGAGAGAAGATCGAAGCCGCCATGGCCGAAAACCTCGTTTCGCTGGTGAACGCCACCGGGGTCGTCGTCCATACCAACCTGGGCCGCTCGCTTCTGGCAAAAGACGCGATCCGCCACATGACGACCATCTCCGAGCGCTACTCCAACCTGGAGTTCGACCTGAAAAGCGGAAAGAGGGGATCGCGCTACACCGCCGTCGAAGACATCCTGTGCGAGATCAGCGGCGCAGAAGCGGCCATGGTGGTGAACAACAACGCGGCAGCCGTACTTCTGGCATTAGACACGCTGGCACGGGACAGGGAGGTCATCGTATCCCGGGGAGAGCTGGTGGAAATCGGCGGATCCTTCCGGATACCGGACATCATGGCTAAAAGCGGAGGTATCCTGCGCGAGGTCGGCACCACCAACCGGACCCACCCCGGCGACTACGAGCAGGCCATAAACGAAAACACGGGCCTGCTTCTCAAGGTTCACACAAGCAACTATGCCATTGTCGGGTTTTCCGCCAGCGTCAGTCTTAGAGAACTCGTGGGTATAGGCAAAATTCGGGGGCTGCCGGTCATGGAGGACCTTGGCTCCGGCACTTTCGTCGATTTCAGACGCTACGGCCTGATGAAGGAGCCCACGGTCCAGGAATCGGTCCGCGCCGGGGCGGACGTGGTGACGTTCAGCGGGGACAAACTCCTGGGGGGCCCACAGGGCGGCCTTCTGGTCGGATCCAGGACGGTCATGGACCGGATCAAAAAAAATCCGCTCACCCGGGCCTTCCGAATCGACAAACTGACGCTGGCCGCCCTGGAAAGCACCCTGCGTCTCTACCGCGACGAGGACAAAGCCGTGCGGGAAATCCCTACGCTACGCATGCTCACATGCTCCGCCGAAGAAATCGAACAACGGGCCGAAGCACTGGAGGAACGCATCCGCCGGATCGATTCCCAACGGATCACGGCCGAACCGGTCGACTCCATATCCCGGGCCGGGGGAGGATCCTTTCCCCTGCTGGAGATCCCGACGAAATGCTTGTCAATCACGGTTTCCGGGATGTCCGCGTCCCGCATCGACCGCCTGCTGCGAAAGGGGAGCCCGCCGGTGATCGGCCGCATCGAATCGGAACGCTATCTTCTGGACGTTCGGACCATCGCCGATGATGAAATAAACGGGATCGAAAAAGCCATAGGCCGACTGCCCGGCCATTCAAACAAAACCAACCAAACGGAAACAAAATGACGGATCGCCAGGGAAAAAACCCGGAAAAAAAACATCTCCTTCTTTCCGAATCCGGCGTCCGGCCGGACGCCGGAAAAGCAGAAAAACAAAACGGATGCATCGATGCGGAGGCCTCCCCGGAAGACGAATCCATAGGCGAGAGCAGCTTTTCGGAAGAGGCCCTGGAACAAATGGATAAGGCAAACGCCCTTGGAGCCATCATCCTCCGGATCGACGACATGGAGGGAATTGCCGACCCGGATGCGGTTGGCGCCGCCGTCCGGGAAACCGTGGAGGCGCTTTGCCGGGAATCCGGGGGGTATTGCCGGACGGGGGCGCCCGGGGAGTTCGTCTGCCTCCTTCCCGGTGCGGATGAAAATCAGTGCAAGGATTTCGTCCAGGCGACGCGGAAGCAAGTCGCCCGGGTTGGAAACGAAACGATCAGCTCAGGCATTGCCGTTTACCCAACGCTTTCTTTCGAAAAAGCGGATGTCTTTGAAAACGCAAAAAAAGCCTTGGCCCACGCCGCCTTCTTCGGGGCGGACAGCACAGTCTGCTTCGACGCGGTCAGTCTGAATATCAGCGGCGACGCCTTCTACCAGGCCGGAAACATCGACGGCGCCATGGCCGAATACGAGCTGGCCCTGAAATTGGACCCGGACAACGTCAACGTGTACAACTCCATGGGTGTCTGCCATGGCGAGGGGGGCGACTACGATCGGGCGTTTTCATCGTTTGCAAAGGCCGCGGCGCTCGACCCGGAAGACGTTTTTGCCATATACAATGCCGGTTATATCCATATGCAGCGGCAGGAATACGAAGCCGCGCTGGAATATTTCCGGCATGCGCTGACCATTGATGACACCATCTTCGAACTGCTCTTCCAGACCGGTTGCGCCCTTTACGAAACCGGCCGCGCCGAAGAGGCGCTGTACCATATCCGCAGCGCCATGTCCAAAAGCGACGCCCCGGGAGGAACCGCATACCGCTACCTGGGCGACTGCCTTCTTGCCGCCGGCGATACCGCCGAGGCAGCCCGGGCCTACAACACCGCCGTCAAGCTCCGGCCCGACGATGCCCACTGCCTTTCCGCGCTTGCCCACTGCTATGAAAGCGAAGGCCGGAACGCCGAAATCGCGCTCGTGTTCGGCCAGAATGCCGTGGAGATCGAACCGGACAACGGGCTGTTTCATCATCGCCTCGCCCTGATGTATTTGAACAGAAACCGGATCAACAGAGCCTTCGATCATTTTGAAGTCGCTTTGGAATATGGTTATTCCGCGGCGGGGACGTACGTGGAAAGCACGAGGGGGCTGCTTGCGGAAATGGATGCGAAGGAGAATGCGGCGGGGTCGTAGAACGTCGTAAAGCAATTTCGATTGCGATGAAAATCAATGGGAAGGGGAATGCTTTGAGGCGAAACGTTTATTGTGTTTAAGATAAGAACAAATTGTGATATATTATATGGTTTACATGTGATCAATCATGGATTAAATCTTTTCCGCCCGGCTCCTAATATCCGGACGGGCGGACGGACGGCAATAAGGAGAATAAATCATGCCGATATACGAATATTTCTGCGATACGTGCGACAAGAAGTTTGAAACCCTGGTTCTGGGCAAGGAAGTACCCGTCTGCCCGGAATGCGGGACCAAGGACATCCGGCGGCTGATGTCCGCCTGCGGATTCATCAGCAAAGGCAGCGGCGGAGAAACCGTTTCCATGTCCGCTGGCGATTCCGGGTGCGGACCCTGCACGTCAACCAACTGCTCCAGTTGCGGCATATGAAAAAGCATGTCACCATCGGGACCCGCGGCAGCCGCCTGGCGCTCTGGCAGGCCGGATGGGTTCGCGAAGAGCTGATGCGGCGGCGGCCCGGATTGACGATCTCCCTGGAAGTCATCAAGACATCCGGAGACAGGATCACCGATGTTCCCCTGGCCAAAGTGGGGGGCAAGGGGCTTTTCGTAAAGGAAATCGAGGAGGCGCTGCTGGCCGGCTCCATCGACCTGGCCGTCCACAGCATGAAAGACATGCCCGGCGAGATGCCTGACGGGCTGTGGATTGCATCCATACCCTTGCGGGAGACGCCCTGGGACATGATGATCACCCGGGACGGGCGCAAGGCGGAAGAACTGCCCGAAGGCGCCGTCGTCGGAACGAGCAGCCTCAGGCGCGGCTCCCAGCTTCTTAACTTCCGGCCGGATCTGTCCATCGTAGCGCTTCGCGGAAACCTCGACACCCGGCTGAAAAAACTGGAAACCGAAAACCTCGACGCCATCGTTCTGGCCGCCGCCGGCCTCAAACGGCTCGGCATGGCCGAAGCCGGCAGGGCGGCGGAAATCGATCCCGGGATTGTTCTGCCGGCGGTGGGTCAGGGAGCACTCTGCATCGAGACCCGCGCCGATGACGAAGGCGTCAATGAACTGGTGCGCACCATCCACGATGAGCCCTCGGCCGTTGCCGTAACGGCCGAGCGGGCATTTCTGAAGTTGCTCCAGGGCGGCTGCCAGGTGCCCATCGCGGCATACGGATCGTTCGATTCCCCGGGCAAAATCCATCTGACTGGCCTGGTGGCCGAAACCGACGGATCGATAGTACTCAAAGACGCAATCACCGGGGATGCCGCCGAAGGGGAAGCCATCGGCGAAACCCTTGCCCGCCGGCTCATCGAACGCGGGGCGGCGGAAATCGTCGAACGCCTGATCGCCCAGGCCGGAAGCCCGGACGAACCCATACAATCCTAACCAAGCATAACCATAAGGCCAACATGAACGGAAAAGTATACCTTGTCGGCGCAGGACCGGGCGATCCCGGCCTGATCACGCAAAAAGGAATCGACTGCATCGCGGCCGCGGACGTCATCGTGTACGACTACCTGGCATCCCGGCAGCTCCTGGCATTGGCACCGGAAAAGGCGGAGATGATCTACGCCGGAAAACAGGGCGGGGATCACACCCTGAGCCAGGACCAGATCAATGCGCTCATTGTTGAAAAGGCCGCTGCCGGCAACATGGTGGTTCGGCTCAAGGGCGGCGATCCGTTCATATTCGGCCGGGGGGGCGAGGAAATCGAGGCCATCACGGATCGCGGCCTTCCCTTCGAGATCGTTCCCGGTGTCACCTCGGCCATCGCCGCTCCAGCCTATGCCGGCATTCCGCTTACGCACCGGCGCTACACCTCGTCGGTTACCTTTATCACCGGACACGAGGACCCGGAAAAAACCGAGTCGGCCATCCGCTGGGAGGCCCTTGCGCAGACCGGCGGCACGCTGGTTTTCCTGATGGGCGTAAAAAACCTCCCCCGGATCACCGCACGGCTTTTTTCCTGCGGAATGGACGAGGACACCCCCGCAGCGCTCATCCGCTGGGGAACCACGCCGTCGCAGGAATGCGTCGCCGGAACGCTTTCCACCATCACCGACAACGTGGAGAAAGCCGGCCTGAAGCCGCCGTGCATCATCGTGATCGGACACGTGGCGGCGCTTCGGGAAAAAATGAAATGGTTCGAGGACCGTCCCCTTTTCGGCAAACGTATTATCGTAACCCGGGCCAGAAAGCAGGCCAGCGACCTGGTCAAACGGCTGTCCGACCTGGGCGCCGAATGTCTCGAATACCCGGCGATCCGCGTGATTCCGGCCGGCGATACGACGCTGATGGACGAGGCGATCGAAAATATCGGGCGCTTCGACTGGCTAGTATTCACCAGCGTCAACGGGGTGGACGTGTTTTTTTCGCGCATCCGGTCCCTGGGGAAAGACACCCGCGCGCTGGGTCATATCCGCAGCGCGGCCATCGGGCCGGCAACAGCCGCCCGGATGCAGGCCTTCGGGCTCAATGCGGACATCATCCCGGAAAGCTTCCGGGCGGAATCGGTCGTGGAGGCTTTTTCAGGCCAGAACGTGGAGGGAAAACGCATCCTTCTGCCGCGCGCGGCGGGCGCTCGCCCCGTACTCCCCGTGGAACTGACGAAAATGGGCGCTTTCGTTGAAGAAATCATCGCCTACACGGCCGTTTCGGACATGGAGCGAAGCGATGCGCTCATCCGCCAGCTGCAAAAAGGCGAGGTCGACATGGTCACCTTTACCAGTTCCTCCACCGTGACCAATTTCAGGGCCACTCTCCCGGATGATTCGTTTTCCTGGCTCACAAGGGGTCTCAAGGTTGCGGCCATCGGCCCCATCACCGCGGAAACAGCCGTAAAAAAAGGGTTTTCCGTGGACGTGGAGGCCGACACGTATACCATCGACGGACTGTGCGAGGCGATCGTCAATTACTGGCGATGACGCGGCAAACGCCAGCGACAATCCCTTACCATCCCCTTACCCCCGGCGTCTCCCCATCCGGTCCGCGCCGCTTGACGCCCGGGGTTTTTCAACCCACAAAGCACCCCCCGTCAACTAAAAACGAATATATTATAAAGAGTTTTATCTATGTGATCCGAGAGCTGTAATTTTTGTTTTTTTCCCACAGATCACACAGATTAACATAGATAAAAGCGGCTTATGTCGTCACGCTTGCTTACCGGAAATTTCGATATTATTATTTTCTGCGACAAGGTATCGTTTTCCGGTATAAATCCGGGATGAGGGGTTCCAGATTATGGACGAAATACTAAAAAAACTGCCTTTTTTTGTGGACCAGTTAAAGGCCATCAAGGAAACCGTCATCTCGAGTATCGTGCTGATCGGCCAGACGCCGGGGCCGACGTCCGGGGAGGAGGCCCGGGCAGACCAGTTTTTGGACAGGCTTTCATGCGAAGGGGTCGACGAGGCCGGCAAGGATAGCATGAAAAACGCCATCGGGATCATCAAGGGAAAAGGGGGAGGAAAAGGCGGGGGAAAAAACGGGAAATCAAACGACCCCATACTGCTGTGCGCCCACCTGGACACCCTGTTCAGCGATGATGACGTGGATCACAACTACATTGTCCGCAAAAACACCATCACGGGTCCCGGCGTGCTCGACAACACCGTCAGCATCGGTGTCCTGGCCACGCTGCCGACCATTCTCCGGCATCTCGACATCCACTTTTCCTCCGATATCGTCCTGGCCGGAGCTACCCAGTCCCTCGGGCGCGGCAACCTGCGGGGCATCCGGCACCTGCTCAACACCTATAGCCGGCCCATTCGTTGCGGCATCATCATGGAAGGGGAGAAGCTCGGACATTTCAGCTATTATTCGGAAGGCATCATCCGGGGGGAGATTTCCTGCGATATCTCCCCGAAAGCAACCTTTTTCACACAGAAATATAAACCCAACGCCATATTGGTCCTCAATGAGGTCATCAATGAACTGCTGGGCCTCAACCTGCCCCAGCGTCCCCGGTGCCGCATCATCATCGGAACCATTTCCGGGGGTCACAAGCACGGGGAAATCGCGGTAAGCGCCCGGCTCGGGTTCGAAATCCAGAGCGACTCGGACGAAATGGTCAAAAAAGTCTATGGAAAAATCGAAGACATCGTCGAGGGCATCGGCCATGAGCATTCCGTGGCACTGAAAATCGAAACCATAACCGTCCAGAATGCCGCGGCCCTGAAATACGGCCACCCGCTGGTCAAAAACGCGGTCGGCATCATGCGGGGACTTGGACTGAAACCGGTAAGCGAGTCGTCCGAATCGGAATTGTCCGTTTTTCTCTCGCGCAACATCCCGGCGTTGGCCCTGGGAATGACAACGGGGAAAAACGCGCACCTGGAAAATGCGACCATGCGGATCAATCCCATGTTCATCGGCATTGCCCAGATCATCGGGCTTCTTCTGGCAATCGACAAGGGACTGTGCGATGAGCAATAGAGACTGGCTGCGGGAAAACACCTTTCACCATTCGACGTTCAGGGATATCAGGGCACTGGTTGAAAAAAAGAAAAAACGGCAGGTGCGGATCTCCCTGTGCCTTCCCACGCTCAACGAGGAAAAGACCATCGCCAAGCAGATCGTCATCATGAAGTCCGAGCTGATGACGCGCTACCCGCTTTTGGACGAAATCGTGGTGATCGATTCGGGATCTACGGACAACACCTGCGAAGTCGCCGCGGCATACGGCGCGAACGTGTATGCCGCGGCCGACATCCTGCCGGAGCTTCCGGTGTTCAAAGGCAAGGGGGAAAACCTCTGGAAAGCCCTATACGTGACAAAGGGCGACATCATCATCTATCTCGACGCCGACATCACCAACATCCATCACCGATTTGCCTATGCCCTTCTCGGGCCGCTTCTCGCCCATGACCATATCAAATACGTCAAGGCATTCTATGACCGCCCGCTTGCCGGGGAGGACGCCCGGATCCGTCCCACGGGCGGCGGCAGGGTGACGGAACTGGTGATCCGGCCGATGTTTTCGCTGTTTTTCCCGGAGCTGACCCAGATTCTCCAGCCCCTGTCCGGCGAGTATGCCGGATGCCGGGAATTGCTGGAGACCATCCATTTTCCCATCGGATACGGCGTGGAAACCAGCATGATCCTGGACATCTATGAAAAGTGGGGCCTGGATGTCATCGCGCAGGTGGATCTCGACAGCCGGGTGCATCGCAACCAGGACACCAAGGCTTTGGGCAAAATGGCCTTTGTCATCATGAAAACGTTCTTAAAACGGATCGAAAAGTATGATCTGGTGAAAATCAATCAAACGGTGTATAATGAATTGATACAGTATCAGCACGTACCCGGACAATACCAGAAAGACACATTCCGCATCGAGGGGCACGAACGCCCCCCCATGATCGATATTCCGGAATACCGTCGAAAATTCAACATACCGGACGATGACGTTTTATGAAAGATCCCAATGGACGCCCGCCGAAAAGGCTGCTGGAAGACCCGTACAACAGGCGTATCAACTATCTCCGGATATCCGTCACGGACCGGTGCAATCTCCGCTGCATTTACTGCACGCCGGCCGGGCGCATCGAAAAGCTGGCCCACGGCGAGATCCTGAGCCACGAGGAAAATCTCCGAATAGCCAGAACCGGCGTATCCCTGGGCATCGACAAGATCCGGGTAACGGGCGGCGAACCGTTCGTCCGGAAAGGGATCGATTCCTTTCTCGAAAAACTGGCCGCCATTGACGGTCTCCGGGATTTGTCTCTGACCACCAACGGCATCCTGCTTTCCCGGCATATTGACCGGTTGATGGACATCGGAATCAGGCGGCTGAACATCAGCCTCGACACGCTCAATCCGGAAAAATACCATCGTATTACCGGGCAAGACGGATTCGACCGGGTCTGGCGCGGCATTCTGACCGCCATGGAAAAAGGGTTTTCGCCCATCAAGATCAACGTGGTGGCGCTGGCCGGCATCAACGACGACGAGTTGGCGGACTTGGCCGCTCTCAGCCTGAAATACCCGCTTCATGTGCGCTTTATCGAGCAGATGGACTGCTTCGGCGCGGCGGCGCAATGCGCCGGCCGCCCGGCTTTGACCGAAACCGGCATCCGAAAGGCCATTTCCGGGATAGGCGACCTCGTTGCCTGCGACCGGAGCATTCCTGGCAACGGCCCGGCCTCCCGCTTCCGCATCCGGCAGGCTTTTGGGGAAGCTGCCGGGGGATCTCCCCGAAAAGCTCCCGGGGAAATCGGCTTCATCAGCCCCGTCAGCCACCATTTCTGCAGCCGGTGCAACCGGCTTCGCCTCACTGCGGACGGCCGGCTCAGAAGCTGCCTGCTTTCAGGC
This sequence comes from Desulfobacterales bacterium, assembly GCA_007134875.1. Lineage (GTDB taxonomy): Bacteria > Desulfobacterota > Desulfobacteria > Desulfobacterales > Desulfosalsimonadaceae > B1SED10-16. Next base: position 2,501 of record SLJY01000013.1, on the reverse strand, counting down.
GCAACCATCGATATCAGGGGGCCGCTGCGCAGCGGGGCGGATGACGCGGAGCTGGCGGAAATCATCGTCCGCGCGGTTGAAAAGAAACCCCGCGAGCAGGAAGAAGCCGGCCGCAAAACCGATTGCGGGGCGAAGATGTATGCCATCGGCGGCTGAAAGCAAACGCCGGGGCGCTTGCAACACACTGCGTTTTCTGCTAAATGAAAACATTCTCGATTTGACGACTTCCCGGGAACTGACGCATCCGTAAAACGTCGCGCCCACAGATCACAAAGATCACACAGATAAAACCGCCCAAGGACTTCGTATGAAAACAATCCGTACCGATTTTTTCCGGAAAACGCTTTCAACCCTGCTGCTTGCCGCGGCTTTTTTTAGTTTTTTTTTCGTATCGCCGGCATCCGGGTTCGTGGAAGGCGAACGGGAAGTGGCCCTGGAAGAGGCTCTCCGGAGCGCGCTTCGGCACAATGAACAAATTGCCGCATCCCGCCACCGGGTCACACAGGCGGAAGAAGACGTCCGCATCGCCCGTTCACCGATGCTCCCGCAGGTAAACCTTCAGGGTCGGCACATCCGGACAAAGGAAGTCGAAGGGCCGCCTCCCGGCATGGGCGGCCCGGACCGCTACAACGAAGCCTCCATCCAGGCATCCCAGGTGCTGTTCCAGGGCGGCAAGCTCCGGAGCAGCCTTCATGCCAGCCGGTATGCCATGGAAAGCAGCCGCCTGGAGCACTACCGGACCCGGGAACAAATCCTTTTTTCGGTTTCCGGCGCATACTACAACGCCCTTTTCGCCCGGCGCTCCGTTGAAATCGCGGAAAACCAGTTGACCCGGTCCAACCGGCAGCTCGAACTCGCCCAAAGCCGCCGCGAGGTCGGATTGGTAGACATGACCGCCGTGCTCCGGGCAAGGGTCCAGGTGGCGGCCGCCGTGGAAGCCATCGAAGAGGCGAAAAACAATTATTCGATCGCACTGGAACAACTCGCCCTGGAAATGGGCATAACCCGCCCGCCCGAATCGATCCGGGAGCCAGGACCCATTGAACTGACGGATGATCTCTCCGTGGAGCAATACGTCGAGCGCGCCTATGAAAATCGCCGGGACCTGAAGGCATCCAAGGAAGGGCTTCAGGCAGCCATGAAGCAGGTAGACGCCCAGCGGGGCGATTTTCTGCCCACGCTGTCGCTGGAGGGAAGCTACTCAATCGTTGACGACGACGATGTGTATTACGGCGACGACTATAACTGGCAGGCCGCGCTGGTTGCATCCTATCCCCTGTTCACCGGCATGCGGGACAGCGCGGAAGTGGCCCGGGCCAGGGCAAGGCAGTCCGAGGTAGAGGCATCCGTCAACCGCATCAAACAGGAGATCCGCCTGGATGTGCGATCAGCCTATGCCGATATCCAAACCCGAAAAACAATGGTACAGCACATCGGCGACCAGGTCGAATCGGCCCGGGCCAATTACGGGCAGGTGGCCGCCAAGTTCGAGGAGGGGCTCGCCTCCACCGTGGATGTCGTGGACGCCCAGACCGCCCTGAACGAGGCGGAACTCAGACTGGCAAACGTCTACTACCGGCTCCAGCTCGACCACCTTGCCCTGAAGCTGGCCATCGGCATATTCCAAAAAGACCTGCTGTCGCAATACACACCGGATAATACCCGTCGATAATCACGGCCGGCCGACCCCGTTCCACATGCCGCCCTGCACGGTTTTACCTTTTCCCGGCAATCCGTTACTTGTTTTGGCGCATCGGGTGGTTGATGCACCCGTAAAAAGTCTTAAAACGCATTCCAACCGGATGGCGCAACAAAAGACTCTGTTTTCTATGCTTGAAAGAGGAATTGGCCCAGGATGCCGTGGAGTTCCGGTTTGCGGATGGGTTTGGAGAGGTAGCCGTTCATTCCGGCGGCCAGGCACTCATCACGATGTTCCTTCATGGCGTGCGCGGTCATCGCGACAACGGGCACGCCGGTATGCCCCTTCTGCCGCAGGATTTTCAGCGCCTCGAAACCGTCCATCTCCGGCATCTGTATGTCCATGAACACCAGGTCGAAATCATCCGGTGCGCCGGTATACATATCCACCGCCTCCCGGCCGTTTTCCGCCAGGGTGACGGCGCAGCCCACCTTTTTGAGCATCATGTCGATCAACTTCTGGTTTACCGCATTGTCTTCCGCGACCAGGATGTGGAAACCGGCGAACTTGTCGGTTTCCGAAGGCGGCGCAGCCGCCGGGGACGACGGAACGGGAATCCCCTCCTGTCCGGCAGCCACCTGGGCCAGCACCTCGAACAGGCGTTCCCGGCGAACCGGCTTGATAATGGACTGGGAAAAGCCGGACTGGGCGAAAAGATCCGGATCCCGCTCCGTGAGATAAGATGCCGCGATCAGCGGAAGACCCGATATTTTCGGGTTTTCCGATTCCCGGACCTGCCGGGCGACCTCGTATCCACTCATGCCGGGCATATGGATGTCAATGATGCAGCATTCGAACGGAT